>DATFFC010000116.1:0-12916 GCA_035250505.1 Nitrospiraceae bacterium
CGGTGTCGTGGCTTGTGCGTGATGTGCCGATCGGAGTGATTCACCGACTCATGATTCATCCGGATCTTGGCTCGCCGCGCATGGGTCTATGATTGTTCGCGGGAAGGTGATATGGTATCCTACTGTATGTCCTACCACAAAGGGGATAAGAACATGAAAGAGAAGTTGTCGGTTACGATGGATCAGCCACTCGTTCGATTCTTGGATTCGCTCCCCGGTCAATCGCGCTCAGAAAAACTGGAACTTGTTCTACGGCGCTTTAAGGACGTGTCGGATGATCTTGCCCTCAGGCGTGCCCTGGCTTCACACCACGATCCGGACAGCGAGCGCCGTGAACAGGAAGCCTGGGCCCGAACGATGGAGCATGACCAATGGAACGAATCAGTCGAGGCGATATCTGGACGGTCGAACTCATCAGCCATCCGAAACCGCGGCCGGCGTTGATCGTAAGCATCAATGCGGTCAATGATCTTCGGCCAGACATTCTGGTCCTTCCCATCACATCGCAACCAGGTCCACTGCGGGTCCAGTTGCCTGATAATCCCGAGCAAACCGGTCTCCGCACGGCCAGTTATGTGAAGTGCGAATCACTGGGTCCACTTCATAAGTCTCGTTTGAAACAACGGATTGGAGCCCTTCCGCCACAGAAGTGGAACGATGTTGAAGCAGGCATTCGGCGAGTTCTAGGCATGACATGATGGACATGCTCGTCGCCATGTCTGTGCGCTCAAAATAAATATTCCCAAGCCTCTACACCCATGACGGACGTAATGGTCGGCCAATGCTTTATCCTGGGTTCAGAGGGGCCGTGATTCCTCACTGGCTCGAGCAATTTGCCCACTCGTATGGTTTGGGAGGCGTCATTCTCTTCGACTTCAACTGTCAGACTAGAACATATGAGAACAACATTTATACTCCTTCCCAGGTTCGCGACCTCTGTGCAGAAATAGCGGCGCTGCCCTCACATCCGCTGCTATTCGTCGATCAAGAAGGCGGTCGAGTACGTCGGCTGAAGGATGCACGAGGCTTCGCCCCATTGCCCAGCCAACAGAACTTCAATCTGCTTTCTGAGACGGAGAAGCGCCGCGTCATCGCGGAAAGTTTCATGCAACTGCGCCGCCTGGGCTTTCACTATAACCTCGCGCCCGTCGTCGATCTGAATCTCAATCCGCTCAACCCGGATATCGGTGCGGTTGAACGGTCCTATTCCGCCGATGCGAATGAGGTGCGGGCGAATGTCGAGATCGTAAATGCGGCCGCAAAAGAAGCAGGAATTGGGTTGAGCCTGAAACACTTCCCCGGACTTGGAGGCGCGCACGTGAATAGCCATCATGAGCTCACCGATATATTGGATACCATTTCGGACGACCAGTTGAGCCTGTTTTATGAGCTTGGTCAAACGATTTCAGGAACGAGTATGGTGGTGAGTCACGGTATCGTTCATCAGTGGGAGAAGGATACGCCTGTGTCCATGTCACCGATCGGCATAGGGAAGGTGCGGGAACGTCTGCCGGATGCCTTGCTCATCTCCGATGACCTTCAGATGCAGGGTTTGCAGAAGAAATACTCGACGCAGGAAGCTTGTGGGCTTGGACTGCGAGCGGGGCTCGACATGCTCTGTATCGGGAACAACCTCATGCCGGAAGATGAGCTGGCACTTTCCCATGCGGAGGCGGTTTCACAACTGATGACAACGGATGTTGCTTTGGCGAAGCGTGTCAGCTTGGCCTGTGTCCGAGTTGCCAACACCAAAGCACAGTTCACTCGAACATAGCTAACTAGACCGCGCCGCGGCCGGTGGGCTAAGTAATCGATGTGCATGCTGGAAGGCAACGTCCGGGACTGAAACTCTATGGGAACAGGCTCGTGTCAAAACCGAAGCCAATCCGGCAGTTGGTCGGCGAGGGATTTATTCTCTGACGAATCGGTACCTGACCTGTCCGACCTCCAGCTGTAACGACGGACGCGCCGTCGTTCCCGTCACCAAGAATTGGATCAAACCTGCATACGGCGCATCGGACAGCATGAGCGAACGGGTGCCATCCCGGTCGGTCCACACGACGGCGTGGCTGGACCATGCTTCGACGTCGATCAGGAAGCGATCAGGCGAGGTTTCAGAAAACGTCATCGAACCCAACTCAGGACAGCGGTAGCGTCCCGTGAGCGTTCTCATCCACGTGGCGTCGTGGGGGTGGGAGACACGTGTTGCTTGATAGAGGCTAAAGCCCGAGACTCGGTCGCTAATAGGGACTGGAGCACCTGTTCGGCCGTCGGCTTCGCTCCAAGGATCAGTTCAAAGAGTTTGTGACGCGCAACCACGGCGAGATGACTTTGGCTCCCGTTGTTGGTCAGCACGATCAGACCGATTCGTTGGTCAGGCAGGAACCACAGACCGGACTGAAACCCGGCCGTTCTCCCGCCGTGAGAGATAATCGTCACCCACGGTCCTCTTCGATGAACAGTCCCAACCCATATGATTTATTCTGCGACACCGCGACGCCTGGTGTTCTTCGCTTCATGAGATTGGGTTCCGAGATAACGCGTACACCGGATTCGTTCATTCCACGGCTCAGTTCGACGAGCAGGTACTTGGAGAGATCATCAATGGTGGACCAGACGGCACCAGCAGGTGCGGCCGAATCCGGCGGCGAAGTGTCCCATCGTTGGGGAAAGGAGATCATCCGGCCACTCAGGTCACGAGCATGCGGGGCGGCACGAGGTCCAGCCGGCGGAGTTAAGGTAGTATGAGCCATCCCCAGCGGATCAAAGACCACCTCCGACATCGCTTGCCGAAACGCGTCTTGCAACGTTTCGGCGGTGGAGTACGCTCGGGCGGCGGCATAGCCCGACATGGCATGTTCAATGAACCGGGCAAAGGTCTGCGCCTCAGTCGAACCGAAGGGAAGCGCCGCCTCTAATAATTTCTCCTCCGGCATGGCGGTGGTTCGCCAACTCTGCACTGCCTGGTTCGCTTGTGCGCCGCGACGGTTCAGTCCGGCCAGCGATCCATCGATAAGGGCGACATATGCGCGATGCTGGAATACATTGATCGATGCCCGGACGCCCCGCGACTCCTTAGTGGGCACGTCATAGCCAATCTCATATTGAGCATCCCAACCCCCCGAACTAGGAAATGAGCCTTCTTCGAAGGGGATGAGCGTGAATGAGCCATGCACATGCTGCCATGCGGCCTGAGCGACTTCGTGAATGGACGCGGTTAAGGGACGCTCCAGAAACGTAATCGTGAAGTCCTGCTCGGGAGGAACGAGCGTGACGAAATCCTGAGCTTTACGAACTTTCCACCCGTTTGGAACAGAGAAGCGGCTGGTCTCCAGAGCGACGGACGATATCATTGATTCGGCTCACGGCTACGCAAAGCAGCGCCGCTGGGGCACCGCACCAGAGCAGTTATCAGGTTTTGCAGGACGGTCAACTTCATACTTTGGCCAACAACCAATGCACGGGCCAAAGTTGCCAGGTCTGCGCCGGTCGCTCCAAACACGTGAATGCGTGCTGCCTTCATGGAGGTGATGCAGCCGGTCAGGCGAGACTCCTATGGTCGCGGCGTTTGGTCAGTGCTTCGGCCAGGGCCAGCATCATCGTTCCCGTCTCCTCGGTGTTTTCTGTATTCGAAAGAACCGCCACGGTGACGTCGTTGGATGCGCCACGTGCGGATGACCTGAAATGAAACGCCGAGGCGCTGTATCCGGGTCCTTCTCCGTTGTGCCCGTACATTGCTCCAAATGGACAGTCGGGATCAGCCATGAGGCCGAGACCGTAACTCGGCGTGACGAAACCCGGATGTTTATCGACCGCTCGTCGGGTCCTACACATTTCATCGAGCCACCTGTGAGATAAAAGTGTTCCAGTGAAGAGTCCTCGATAGAATCTGACGATGTCCGATGCTGTGGATGCCACCACGCCGGTCGCGATCCAAGCCGGGTCGTAGTGATCGCGCACCTCCACGACGGGAGCGTTCTTGTCGGCCAGATAGTGACTGTACCCCGGTATCAGCCCTTGCAATTGCGCTTTATTCTCGACGACTGCCGTATGGGGGAGATTCAGGGGCCGGCACACTTCGGCAGTGATGCTCTCGGCAAAACTTCGTTTGCGAACCGTCTGGAGTAAGCGGCGCAGCAGCATATAGCCGATGTTCGAGTAACTCCACCCCTGTCCTGGCTCAAAACGTAGTTCCTTAGAATTGGTTCTCTTCAGGAACTCATCGAATGTCCACGGGCGATCGCCCCGACGTACGGCGTCATGGTAATCGGCCAGCGGGCCATAGTCCGGCAGTCCGCTCGTATGTTGCAGCAAGTGGCGAACGGTGATGCGGGACGCGTGAGGAATGTCGGGCATCCATTGTGATAACGGCCGATCCAATTCCAATGCGCCGGTTTCAACGAGTCGCAGAACGGCGACAGCCGTCAAGCTTTTTGTGACGCTCATGACGAGAAAGCGAGAATCGACGGCCGGCGGCGGAACTGTCGATTTCAGTTGCTGGCCAATGATGAAAGTCTCTATCTCGTCGTTGCACTGATACGCAATGGACCCCAGGGCGCCCGGAGTATCGGGAAGCGACGCGAAGAACTGCGCCTGCAACCGTTCAAGGATGTCTGCAATTACTGGCACGGTAGACTCGAGTGAAGCAGACATTGCTCGGCCGACATGATCGGCGCCGCGATACAAGGATGAGCGACGGTCGTTGCGTTGCGAGACTCGTGGTGGATCAGGTACGAATACCGCCGACCAACGTCAGAATCATGGCGGTGACGAACATGAGTGCGATGCCGCCTAAGACGCCGTAGGCCATATGGACTTTCCGGGTGCTCGTGTAGGTCATAGCCACCAGCGCAAAGACGACGTACAGCAATGACCCCGCCGCCAACGCATACCAGATGATCGTGAAGTAGGGGGACAGCGCGAGGCCGCTCAAGACCGTGCCGAAACAAGTCGGCGCCCCGCCCAGTAGCCCCAGCAGCAGCACATCGCGCGCGCTTATGGGGTTCTGTCCCGCCCCTCCGACAATGCCAAAGCCTTCGGTCCCGTTATGAAGAGCGAATCCCCCGACGAGCAGTCCGCTCAGCACCCATTCTCCGTTCGCGTAACTGGCTCCGATCGCCAGCCCTTCGCCGAGGTTATGAAGGCCCATGCCGAGGGCGATGACATACGGGAGGGATAACGTCCGGGTGGCTCGCCGATCTTTTCCGAGTTGGCGGTCATCAAGGACCACAAGCCCGACAAAGCTCATGAACAGGCTGCCTAGAAAGATCACCCATGATAGGGGATCGCGTGCGCCGGTCAATTCAACTGCTTCATGCATGAGATCGAAGAAAAGGTAGACCAGCACGCCGGTGGCAATGCCGATTAATCCGCTTTCCCATGAGCGGGAAAGGGCTCGGCGGGCGAGCAAAGCCGCGCCGATGCCGAGATAGACAGGGATGACCCCCGCGATGATGCCTAATCCAATGAGGTCCAGCATACAACAGAACAGCGGCAGCGCCGATTCCAGTAAGGTGCCATTTGATAAGGTTCAGTTCCTCGGACAGTCATCAGAGCCACATGGATCATGTCGAAGGCCAGTGCTACGGTGCCGTATTCTTCTCGGCAAGCGGAGAGATCGCCGACAACTCCGTTCGATCAGGACAATATGACGATGGATGCCGAAAGGATCAAGACTAATCCGGACAAGGCGGCAACTCGAGGCGCGTACGGCAACATGAAGACGAGCCCCAAACTTGTGACGGCCAACATGCCGACCCATTCGATCGGCCCGAAGGACCAGCCATTGACAGCGATTGATACGGCGAGGGAAGCCATCAACGACAGCCATCCTCCCAGTCTGAACAGATGGACAGGCGTTGCGCCCGGCGTCTGCGCGAAGACTTGCCGATAATGTTTCGGCATTGCCAGACAGAGGGCGAGCAGGCCGTTGTAACTCAGCGCAAATTCGACCGACCGCATTTCATACCTGTTTCGGTTCAAGAACCGGTTCGCGCCCCACTTGCATCGCACTCTCCACCGGCCGGCTGATGCGCCATGCTCCCCATCCCGCGAGCAGTCCTGCCGCCATGCCGGCCAGATCGACACCGGCCAGGCGCCACGTGTGAGCCGGGAGCGTGATCAAGAGATGGCTCTGAGTGGTGACCATATTAAGCGCCGGTAGGAGCGCAAACAGGATCGCCGAAGCACACAATGTCTTCTTCCAGGCCACATGTGCGTCCTGTATCAAGAAGGCATGCACCGCGCAAAGGGCCCACACCAGAAAAAACACGCGCATTTCCCACTGGGCACGGTCCGCTAGATCCATCGGGAACAGACGGTTGGCCCAGAAAAATGAGCCGACGGCCACTGGCAGCCCCGCGATGACGGCAATGTTGAGGCGTTCCGCCGCGCGATAGCCGTAGACCTGCTCGTGGGCCGCCTGTCGCGCACGGCGCTTCACCGTCCAGAGTACGAGTCCGGTGGCAATCATGGTACTGGCGGCCAGACCCATCAAAAAATAGAGCCATCGAATCACACTTCTGTCGAACCAGAGATAATGCAGGCCGATCATCACCGAGTAGGTGAGAAATGCCGGACGGTCGCCGTTCCAGACTTGTAGTATTTCTCCCGTTGCGCCGTCGAACGTCACTCGATCGGAGATCAAGGCCAGCCGATCATCCGGCAGGCGGGTGATCTCTACCGTCGCCCCACGGTCGCCGGGATGCTTTACCTCGATCCATTCGGTCGTGCCGCCGTGCCAATGCTCGCGCGCCACGCGCTCGAGTTCCGGCAGCGAGACCAATTGAGCCGGACTATGTTGGGTTGCCAGCTCGATGTGCTGTTCCAAATCATCGAATACCTTCTCAGGATCGCCCCCATAAAACAGATGAACTCCGGCGGGCATGTAAATCTGCCAGAAAATCACCAGCCCGGTGAACGTAATCATGAAGTGGAAGGGCAGGACGAGCACGCTGGTCACATTGTGAAGATCCAGCCAGGCGCGATGGGGTGATGATTTTGGCCGGAAGGTAAAAAAGTCCTTGAAGAACCGATGGTGGATCGCGAGTCCTGTCACCAGCGCCACCAGCATCACCATCGCGGCTGTGCCGACCATCCACACGCCCGGGTCGTCCAGATGCAACTGATAGTGGAATCGATAAAAGAAGTCGCCGCCCCGTGTCTCTCGAGCGGTCAGCACATCGCCTGAGACCGGATCGATCAGCCGTTCTTCAAAGCTGTCGCCGGCCTTCCAAAAGATCTTGGTGACGGGAATACGGGTCGTGGGAAGCTGGATCCACCAATGATCCGAATCGCCGCCCAACTTCGCCAGGTGTCGTGAAGCGGCATCGACGTTGGGAAGCGACGATGTCTGGATCTGATGCAGCTCGGGCTGCATCCAGTATGTGATCTCTTTGTCAAAAACGGTAAGGGTGCCGGTCAGAAAGATGGCAAACAAGAGCCATCCAAAGAGCAGTCCGCTCCACGTGTGCAGCCAGTCCATGGATTGTGTGAAACTGTCCTTCATCGGCGCGACGGCTGACCCTTTGTGGGAACGAACATCCGGCTCATCCGCCGGCGGTTCGCGCGAGCGGGAGAGCAATGGCGGCACACACAGCGGCCGGAGCGAGAAGCCCGAGCCAGGCCCGGGCTGGGGTTGATGCGCCGAAGGCCCAAAGAATGGCGCCCGTGTAGAGGGCAAAGGAGAGCATGGCGGCGGTCAGGATTGCTTCAGTTTTTGGGAAGGGCAGGAGCACCGTCAGGCAGGCTGTGGCCGCATAAGTAAAGGCGTATCCGCCCAACGCGGCGGCGCCGATACGGGAAGCCACGTCCTGACAAGAAACTTTCTTCGAGCGGCTGTTCACACCCCTCCATCTTAGGGAGACGTTTCAGATCGCCAAAGCCTCACCTCTAGTGAGGCAAGAGTAACAAACCGAGGGACTAGGTCTTCCTAATCTCAACTATGTTGTTACACAGCAGAATCTGTGAAGATTGGGGCACTGCCTCTCTGGCGCCGAAGAAAACGAGGACGTCAAACACGCGTCTGCAAGGTCAAGAAGGCTTGGAGGGCGGTGGTTCTTCCGACGAAGCTGCGCCCTGCAGATAGTCCTTCTCGCACTTTCGCAAGAACGCGAGATGGCGGTCGAGATACACATCTCTTATCATGCCGTAACCTCCCGGCCGCCTAGCCTCACCGGCATTCAGGCCCATGAGCCATAGATTGCGGATCCCGACGAACAGCGGAACGGTTTGTAAGTCGGTTTCAGAGAAGGGTCGCGCGTCCTGATAGCCGCGAAGGAAATCTTTCCAGACTTCGTCTTCCTTGTCTTGCCATCTTGCACTCCATCGAAAGGTCGCTAGGTCATACGCCCGCCAGCCGTGTCCGCAACAATCCAAATCAAACCACGTCAGTGTATCGTTCGAGATGGCAGCGTTGAACTCATGCGCATCTCCATGACGGAAACCCTTGTCGGAGGGATTGAGAGCCATGACCTCCTGGCGCAGTCGGTCTGCGAAATCCCGGAGAAAGTCCCTGTCTTTGTCGTTCAGACCTGGGCGTAGAAACGTACACTCGATGGCACGTGAGCCGGCGTACTGAGGGAGGTGGTGCGATGATTCACTTTGAGCCAATAGATCCAAATGGATGTGGCTACTTAGTCTTGAGGATGAATCCTGTTCCGGCAAGGATGAGGAAACTCTCTCATGACTCGTCTTAGATAGGAGGAAAGGGACTCGCTGTTGTCTCAAGTGAATATTGTCACAGAAGGACGGAGAACACGTGAGAACAACCCTCAAACATATGTGTTCTGCTGAGCCGAGTCGAACTATCCAGGAAAAGATCGTCCGATTCCGTTCGACGCTGGGACGCTCGTCTCGTAAATGGAGCATCCCACGGGAGCGGATCCTCAACGCGTTTCTCGCGCAGGATCACATCACGGCTCATGAACTCTACGGTCTGCTCGATATCAACGGTCAACGGGTCTCATTGAGCACGATCTATCGAACGATGGGCATGCTCTGCAAGATGGGCATCGCACGTCTTCGGCACTTCGGAGAAAAGGCGCAGTACGATAACGTGTCGTCAAAGGGAGACCATGACCATCTGATCTGTACGGACTGCGGTGACATCGTCGAGTTCAAAGACTCCGCCATTGAAAATTTGCGACAGCGGATCGCCGCCGCGCACGGCTTTTGTCTGACCGCTCAGATTCTCGAACTGTATGGGCTCTGTTCGAGATGCAAGTTTCCCGCGTGGGTGTCGCGCAATCGTGTGATCCTTGATTCTCCATTTTCAACCGGTTTGGGCAAGCGCGGTTGACTTGCCGAGGATGGCGCAGTGGAGCAGCGATCAGGCGCGTCGTCACGACGGAGAATGCTGGTTCCCGAGATGGGCGAATGACGTCTCCAATTCCGGGAGATACTCACGGTAGGTTCGCCAGCGACAGACGGAGCGCGTATAAATCGGCTGCCGGACCTGCCAGCGGCTAGGGGTCTGCACGGCGCGAGCGTTCCTGTGAAAATCGAGGCAACGTTCATCCCAGGGCACCCGCAAAAAGGCCATGATGCGACGGGCCTGTCCTTCTAAGTCTGCGACCGTATCTTCATACTGAACATCCAGGATCGGCAGGGGAAGCACTGCGTGCCAATGCTCCATTAACCGCCGGTATTCAACCATGTAATGCGCGAGATCGCCAAAGTCAGTGGCGTAGGTTTGGTCGGGATTGAAATTTTCCATCCAGATCGAGAGCGCATTGTCCCGCGCGTCGCGCCGGCAGTGCAACACGCGGGCATTGGGAAAGAGAAGCGCCGCAAAGGCCAGATGAAAAAAGTTCAGCGGCTGCTTGTCGCTGATGCGTCGGCAATTCGCCGGAGCCCCGTATCGCAACGCGGTCAGGTATTCATGAGCCAGTCGGTGACCGCTCATCTCATCGTCTAAGTATCGGGCTGCTTCCCAGGGCGCCACATCGGCTCTCTCCAGCGACTGCTTCGCCAGTCGGGCCAGATCGGGGAGCTCCCCCGCCCCATGCAGGAGCGGATGGGCCGAGAGAATCTGTTCGGTCAAGGTCGTGCCCGAACGCGGCAAGCCGACGATGAACACCGGTTGGTCGGTTCCGATGCCGATATGGCGGCGGGTGGCAAAGAATTCGGCGGTGTAGGTCTCACTGACGGCTGCGATCCGAGCCGTCAGCGCTGCGCGATTCAATGACCCCGCGGCTTTGCGCCTCGCCGCATTGGCCCGCATGCCGGCGACCGCGGCTTCACGGAACTGTCCGCGGCGGTCATACCACTTCGTCAGGCCATACCCCATCAGGGCTTTCGCTTCTGCGGACCCGTCCGTTCGATCGAGCGCCCGTTCAAGCTGTTCGATCCATTCGCGGCCCTCGTCGCCTTTCGCAAGGGCCAGATAGTGCCCGAGCGCCAGGGCATGGCCCGGTTGTCGATGCAGAACGTTCCGATAGCAGCTCAGCGCCGCCTCTTCCTGGCCGAGGTCTTCGAGTGTCCGGCCCAGTCCGAACCAGCTGTCGATACAGTCAGGATCTATGATCAGTGAACGGCGAAAAAGCGACTCGGCCCGGTCAACGTCGCCCCGGTGCGATACTTCTTGCGCCAGGCGGGTGTGGGCTTTGGCCAGCGACGGATCGTAGGCCGCGGCTCGCTCGAAACAGCCGATCGCGTCCTCCAGTTGTTGTGCATCAACCAATAGATTTCCGAGGCTCAGATAGGACTCCGCTCGAGTCGGATCGATGATCAACGCCTGCTTCAGGGCCTCGAAGGCCCGCTGGGTTCGACCGGCCTGCCGGAGAGCCAGACCCAAGTTGTGCCAGCCGTCGGCATAGGGGGGGGCAATTTCGACGGCCTTCTCGAAGCACATGATCGCGTTGCGAAGATTTCTCGACAAGACATGGATCCGCCCGTGGTCGGACCAGGCGCGTGGGTCCTGCGGGGCCAATTCAGTCGCGCGAGTCGCGATGATCAGGGCCTGTTCCTGCTCACCTAGGACGATGAGCACTTGGGCTAGGTACCGGCAGGCGTCTGAATCATCGGGCCATGTGGTCAGATGTTGTTCGCACAGTCGCTTGGCGGTAAGGAGATCATCGGCATTCAGCGCCGCTTGAACGGATGCACGGAGCGATGGCTCGGACGGTTTCTGATCGTTAGTACCGGAATGGGATCGGCTGAGGGTGCTCATGTTTCTTTTCTTCGTAAGGGCATTCAGCAGGCGTGAACCTTGATTCACCAAGAACGCGGCGCATGTCAGAAGAACACCCGTAGCGACGCGAAGACGCTGATCGGCGCGCCGAACTGGTTATAGGCATTTGGCGTACCGGGATACTCGATATATTTTTGGTTGAGCAGATTGCGGAGGTTGACGGTCACATCGTACCGTTTGTTTCCTCGGTAGAAGAGGAGCGCATCCACCCGTTGATAGGGATCTGTACTGATCGCATTGGGCAGCGTCACTTCATATCCGCCCGTGAAATAGACTCCGCCGCCGAAACCGAACCCTCGCAACGGCCCGGACTGCAACTCATACGTCCCGAAAACTCTTCCAAAATAGTCCCGCGGGACTCGGAATGGGGTACTGCCGACAAACGATGGATTGAGCGGGTCGTTTTGTATCTCTGCATCAAGGAAGGTGAGCGCAGCGTTTAGGTTTAAACCCGGGGTCGGCTGACCATTCACGTCAAATTCCACCCCTTGATTGCGCTGCTGTCCGATCGCGATCGAGAATCGATTGTCCGTCGGATCGATGGACGGGGAATTCCGAAGATAGGTCCGGAACACGGCGGCGGTGATCCGGAGACGGTCCTGAAAAAAGTTCAACCTGGCGCCCGTTTCATAATTGAGACTCTTCTGGGGCTCCAGCAATTGGTTGCCTCGTGTGAGGAAGAAGGGTTGCGGAGCGAACCCCTGCTGAATGCCGCCATAGACGTTCAGCCATTCGGTGACTTTCAATGTCGCGCCGGCTCGACCGGTCCAGGCGGACCGAGTCTGGTCGTTCTGTACGCCGGTCAATGTGTTGCGGTTTGTCGAGTCCGCATTGTCGTGCCGTCCCGCCAAGACGAGGGTCAATCGTTCGAAGGGACGGATGACCGTTTGCGCGAATACGCCGGTCTGTTTCAGAGTTGCACGGAAGGGGGTTGTCGCCAGGCTCGTCAAGAACGAATCGGAGGCCACGGGTATGCCGTTCCTCGGATTGAACACGTTGTCGATCACGGGTGGTCCGCCTTCCGGCAAATAGGTATAGCCGAGAAAGAAATTTTGCGTCATGTCGCGATGGTCCGCGCCGGCCAGGATTTCGTGCTTTTGTCCCAAGAGCTCGAACTCCTTGCTGAGAAACAGTTCGCCCGCATAGGTATCGAAGCGGTTAAGCCGAAAACCGTTGTTGAGGTAAGAGTCTCCGCTCGGAGGAATGCCGCCGTACGAATAGCTATACACCACCTTATCGGTCAGATCGGACTTCGATACCTTGCCTCTGGCCGTGAGCTTGATGCCGTGGATGAATTGATGATTGTAATGCAGCTCGCCGTTGTAGCCGGTATAGCTGGTATAGGCTCCGACTCCGGCCCCGCCGCCGAAGTTGCGCGTGCGCGGCACATTGAGCATTTTGCCATCGCTCGTGAGCGGCCAACCGGGATAGCTGGCGCCCTGGAACTTTTGATAGGTGCCGACGATGAGCAGCTTGCCGGCGCCTTTGAAGAGATCGAACTCGGCGGATGGCGCGACGGTATATTGCCGAACCGGTGTGAAATCGACGAAGTTGCCGCCGTCTTCGACGGCGAAGACCAATCGGCCTCGAATGTCATCGTGATTCGGCATGACGCCGTTGGCATCGACCATCCCTCTGGCCAAGCCGTAGGAACCGACATTGGATTCGACGGTCGTGAAGTTGTAGCGCTGAGGGGTCTTGGTGATACGGTTGATGATCCCACCG
>DATFFC010000117.1:0-17815 GCA_035250505.1 Nitrospiraceae bacterium
GGCATCAATGGAGTGATTAGTGCCGCAACGATCCGATGTCTCGCTGAGGGGAAAAAGGTGTTGGGCATCGAACAGGGTTTCAAGTGGGTCATGCAAGGGGACCTGAGTAAGATCAGGCCGTTGACGCTCGAAGAAGTCAGCCGGCTTCACTTTCGAGGGGGATCTCTTCTCAAGACCGCCCGCGCCAACCCTACTAGGGATCCCGCACATCTCGCCCAGGTTTTGAAAAGTCTCACCAAGGCCGGTGTGACGGGACTCATCACCATTGGAGGAGATGATACGTGCTTTTCAGCACTCACTCTTGAACGCTCGGCGCAAGGGCGGTTACGCGTCGTGCATGTCCCCAAGACGATCGACAATGATCTTGACCTCCCGCAAGGGGTGTCGACCTTCGGCTTTCAGACAGCGCGGCACCTGGGCACGTATGCGGTCGAAAGCCTCCTTGAGGACGCGCGTACGACTGCTCATTGGTTTTTTGTCGTCGCGATGGGAAGAAAGGCCGGTCATCTCGCATTGGGGATCGGGAAGGCGGCCGGTGCCACGCTCACCCTGATTCCGGAGGAGTTCCGGGAGCGACCTGTTCGATTGGCGAAGGTGGCCGATATTCTCGCGGGGGCGATCATCAAACGGCTGAGCCACGGCCGCGAGGACGGCGTGGCTGTCCTGGCGGAGGGACTGGCCGAAGTCATGGACCCAGGCGATTTGTCGGCCTTGGCCTCTGTCCCTCGCGATGAACACGGCCATGTGGAGTTGGCCGAAGTGAATCTCGGCCGGACCCTGAAAGAAGAGGTCCTCAAGCGGCTCGCACCCCACAGCGTCGTCCCGACGATCCGACTTAAAGATCTTGGATACGAGTTGCGGTGCGCGGATCCCATACCGTTCGATATGGAATATTGCCGCGATCTCGGCTGTTGTGCCGCCGACTTTTTGATGACAGGCGGGACCGGTGCAATGGTCTCGATGGTCAACGGGAGGTTCGCGCCGATTCCATTCGATCAGATTCTCGATCCAGCCACGCAACGCACACGAGTTCGCATGGTCGATATTGCTTCCGAATCCTATCGGATCGCGCGACGTTATATGATCCGTCTCGAGCCGGAGGATTTTGAAGTGAAGGAGCGTTTGGCCCGCTGCGCCTCGGTGGTCGGTCTCACAGCCGAGGCGTTCGGGGAACGGTTCGCCTCCGTGGCCGCGCATGAGCGGGAGAGATTATGAGTCTTCGAACCGGCAGAATGGACCGCTGCGGACGTAGTGGTTGTCTTGACGCCCATGCTGCATGATGTGCTAATCTTTCACGCCTGTCGACGTAGAGAATACCGCTCTGCTTGTCTCCACGCTCATTAACTCATTGGGATAATCTGTATGCCGAGTCTTCAAGCCGTCAGACGAAAGATCGACTCCATCAAAAAAACTCAGAAGATCACGAAGGCCATGAAAATGGTCGCAGCGGCAAAGTTGAAGCGTATGCAGGATCGCATCCTCGCGGCACGGCCCTATGCCCACAAGATGCGGGACACAATTCGCAATCTCAGTCGCCGTGTCAATCGGGATGCGCACCCCTTGCTTCGCAAGCGGGAAGGAAACCGTATTGTGATCGCCGTCGTGACGAGCGATCGGGGACTATGCGGCGCGTTCAATGCCAACATTCTGCGTACCGCAAGTACAACATTGAAGGAACTCGAAGCGAAGGGTGCACAGGTGGAGGTCGCGGTGATCGGCCGGAAGGGCCGAGACTTTTTTCGGAGACGCGCCTGGAAGGTGCGCCGAGAGGTCGTGGATATCTTCGAGAAATTATCTTTTGAGCACGGGATGCTGATGGGGACGGAGATTGCGGCGATCGATGATTATGTGGCGGGTCGCATCGACGCGGTCTATGTCATCTACAACGAATTCAAGTCTGTGATTCAGCAGCGGGTCGTCGTTGAACGGCTTCTTCCGATTGATTGGGTGGTCGAGATCTCGGACATCACGGAGATTGGTCAGCCCACCGATGCGACACCCGGAGCGTATCTGTACGAACCAAGCGAGGATGAGCTGCTTAAGGAACTCCTGCACCGAAATTTTCACGTCCAAGCATACCGCATTTTGCTCGAATCATCGGCCGCCGAACAAGGAGCCCGCATGTCCGCAATGGACGGCGCCACGCGAAACGCAGGCGAATTGATCAAGAAATTGACGGTTTATTATAACAAGACCAGGCAAGCGGTCATCACAAAGGAATTGATGGACATCGTGGGCGGCGCCGAAGCCTTGAGGTAATTGCGCATCGCTGTGTCAGTCAAACCTCTGCCGCCGTGCTTCACCCGCCTGAGGCTTGTGAATGAACAACCGGCCGTACCTCGGCTTCAGTCGGATTAGCCGGCGCCCAGCCGCCACCCAGCGCCTTGTAGAGGTGTACCACCGACACTAATTGAGCACGCCTCGTTTTGGCCAAGGCCAATTCCGAGTTAAATAGATTACGTTGTGCAGTCAGCACATCGAGATAGCTGGCCCTGCCTCCCTGATAGCGCTGCGTTGCGAAGCCCAGTGCCGACTGTAACGACTTCACTTGTTGTTCCTGAGCTTCGCCACGCTCGCGGCTCTTTTGCACGGCGATCAGCGAGTCTTCCACTTCCTTGAACGCCGTGAGGACCGCCTTTTGGTACCGGGCGGCGGCTTGTCTCTCCTGCGCTTCGACGGAGTGCACCTGATAGCCCAACGCCGTGGCGTTGAGTAACGGTCCGGTCAAAGTGGCGCTGGCCCCCAAGGTCGCAAAGGGCCCGGCCGCGAGAGAATTGAGATGGAATCCGGCTCCGCCGGCACTACCCGTAAGAGAAAATTGTGGAAAGCGCTGCGCCTGGGCGACCCCGATTTGTGCCGTCGCCGCGGTCAACTCTTGTTCGGCCTGGACGATATCAGGCCGCCGCTGGAGTAGAGCAGAGGGTAAGCCCGGCGGCACATTCAATGGTAGCGATTGCTCCGTCAACGCCAGACCGCGGGGGATCATCATGGGCCTCCGTCCCAGCAGCAGGCTGATGTGATTCTCTTGTTTGACCATCTGTTCCTCGAGTTCGGTCAGATGCGCCGCCGTCGCCGCGCGTTCCGCCTCGAACTGGTCCAAATCGAGTTTCGGAATATCGCCATGTTGGAAACGCAGGCGCGAGATGCGCACGCTGTCGTCCCAGGCCTTCAGCGTTCGCTTGGTGATCTCCATCTGGAGATCCAGGGCGCGAAGATCGAAATAGGCTTCGGCGACACTGCCGACCAATCCAAGGATGACCGCGCGCTGATTCCCTTCTTGCGAAAGAAGTTGAGCCTGCGCCGCCTCGATTGATCGACGGATGCGTCCCCAGAGATCAATCTCCCATTTGAGGCCGACCATGCCGGACAGGTATGAAAAATCGGTTCCTCCGTTCGACCCGCCGCTTGGATTTGGGATGGAAATACCTTCTCCAAACGTCAATGCCTGATCATTGGTATTGTGAAACGTCAGCCCGCCTGCCTGATAGCCCAAGGATGGGGCCAGATCGAATTTGGAAACGAGAAGTTGAGCCCGGAACTGCTCGACGCTTGCAACCGCGACGCGCAGATCTTGATTTTCCAGGAGCGAAATTCGGATCAATTTCTGAAGCTCTTGGTCTTTGAGGAGTTCCCACCAAGGAAGATTGGCCAGCGATTCGGCACCGGCGGTGGTCATCCGCCAGGTGTCTTCTGTTTGAGTTTCGGGCCTCACGTAATCCGGTCCCATCTTGCACGCGCCCAGGAAGAAGAAGGCTGCCATGAGAATCCAGCGACGCATCTCAGTGGGCTTCCTGGGTCCGGACATGAGCCGGGATGGCTTTCTTCTGAGCGGCTCGGACATGGGCCTCGCCATCGCCTGACGGCCTAGAGCCGCTCGGTGGCGGTTCTCCCGGCCCGGGATGGTCGCGACGATGTGCCAGATTCTCCACGACCGCAAAGGCGACCGGAATCAAGAATATCGCGATAAAACTCGCCGCGAGCATTCCTCCGATGACGGCGATCCCTAGTAGGATGCGGCCATGCGCTCCCGCTCCGGTCGATAGGGCAAGCGGTACGACGCCCAGGATGAACGCAAAGGAGGTCATCAGAATGGGCCGCAGGCGGAGGCTGGCAGCCGCGAGGGCAGCGTCCGTGACCGATTGGCCTTTCTCATACTCAATCTTGGCAAACTCCACGATGAGAATCGCGTTCTTGGCGGAGAGGCCGATCAGCATCACCAGGCCGATCTGGGTAAAGACGTCGTTCTCCAATCCGAGTGCCCATAAGGCACCGAACGCGCCGAACACGGCGATCGGGGTGCACAGCAACACGCTAAACGGCAATGCCCAACTCTCGTACTGAGCCGCCAGGATGAGAAATACAAAGAGCAGGGAGAATCCGAAGATGACGGTGGCCGGGACCCCCTCAGCTGCAACTTTCTCCTGAAAGGACATCCCGATGTAGTCATAGCCCATCTCGCGCGGCATCGTTTCGGTAAAGACGTCTTCGAGCGCCTTCATCGCCTGCCCCGAACTGTAGCCTGGCTTCGCCGACACGAACAACTGCGCCGACCGGTATTCGTTATAGCGCATGGTAAACTCCGGCCCGGACGTCCGTTCCATAGCAACGAGCGTCGAGAGAGGCACCATGGCGCCGGATGCATTCTGCACGTAAAATTGTCCGACCTGCTCAGCGGATGTCCGAAACTCGCCTTCCGACTGGACGTACACCTGCCACACCCGTCCAAAGCGGTTGAAATAATTCACCATGACCCCTCCCATGAACGCCTGGAGGGTCTGATAGACATCGCCCAGATTGACGCCTTGCTTCAGAACCTTATCACGGTCCACTTTTGCAAAAACCTGCGGGACGCTGGAGATGAACGTGGTTTGGACTGAGCTGATCTCAGGACGCTGACGGGCCGCTTCAATGAACTTTTCCGTGTTTTGGGCGAGAAAGGCGACATCCTTGCCGGAACGGTCTTCGAGCACGAACGACACGCCTCCAGAGGTGCCGACACCGGGAATCGCCGGCGGAGGAAAGAGAAAGGCCTGGGCTCCAGGCAACTCCGCCAGTTGCTTGTTGACATTCTTGAAGAGCGCCAGAAGCTTTTCCTCCGGCTTGGTTCGCTCTTCCCACGGAGCCAGCGTGACGAAAAAAAACGCGTTATATGTGGTGTTCACCGTGCTGAGGAGGCTGAAGCCGATAATCGCCGAGGAATACTGCACGCCGGGAGTGCGGCTCAGGATCTCCTCGATTCGTTTGCAGATCTCATCGGTCCGCTGGAGAGAAGACGCCACCGGGAGTTGCACGTTCAAGTACAGATAGCCCTGGTCTTCGAGTGGTAGAAAGCCGACGGGAAGACGTATCCCGAAAAAGCCTGCGGCAATGGCCATCGCAGCCAGGAACACCATCGAGCGTCCGGCTTTGCGAATGAGGTGACCGCAGACAGTGACGTACCCCTCGGTCGCGCGGCCGAACCATTTATTGAACCAGCCGAAAAACAGGCCCAGGGGGCCTCGGGCCGGGCGCTTGGGTCGCAACAGCAAACTCGCAAGGGCTGGGCTGAGTGTGAGGGCATTGAATGCCGAAATCACTACGGATAACGCGATCGTCACAGCGAACTGCTGGTAGAGCCTTCCGGTTATTCCAGGGATGAAGGCAGTCGGCACGAACACCGCAGCCAGGATCAGCGCAATCGCGATCACTGGGCCGGAGACCTCGTTCATGGCTTTCATGGTGGCGTCTTTCGGCGACATGCCATGGTCGATGTGGTGTTCAACAGCTTCGACCACCACGATCGCATCGTCCACGACCAAACCGATGGCGAGTACCAGCCCCAACAGAGAGAGCGTATTGATCGAGAATCCGAGCATGGGAAAGAGCATGAATGTGCCGATAAGCGAAACCGGCACGGCCAGCAGAGGAATTAATGTGGCGCGCCAGCCCTGCAAGAAGATGAAGACGACGATGATGACAAGGACGAGCGCTTCCCCTAGGGTATGCACGATCTCGTTGATTCCTTCCCGGACCGCCAAGGTCGTGTCGAGCGAAACCGCGTACTCCAAGTCTGCCGGGAATCGCTCCTTCATTTCTTCCATCAACTTCTTCGCCCGGTCCATTGTATCGATCGCGTTCGAGCCGGGAATTTGATAAATGGCGACTATCGCGGCGGGCTTGCCGTTCAGGCGACTCTTATTCGTGTACATCTGCGAGCCGAGTTCGATCCGAGCCACATCCTTCAGCCGCACGATTGAGCCGTCGGAATTTGCCCGCACGACAATGTGTTCGAACTCTTCCTTGCCGAGCAGCCGCCCCTGGGCCCGGACCGTGTAGGTAAACTCTTGCCCCGCTGGAACCGGTTCAGCGCCGACCTGTCCTGCCGGGTTCACCGTGTTTTGCTTCTTAATCGCATCGAGAATCTCGGGCACCGTGACCCCAAGTTTGGCCAGTACATCCGGCCGGACCCAGAACCGCATGGCATACTGCCCGGCTCCGAAGATCGAGACCTGGCCGACGCCGGGGACACGTGTCATCGGATCATTGATATTGATATAGGCGTAGTTGTTCAGCCAGAGATCGTCATAGGTCCCGTTGGGCGAGTAGAGGGAAAAGAGCGCAAGTGGGCTCGTGGTCGATTTCTTAGTCGTGACGCCGTAGTTTTTCACTTCCTGCGGCAATTGCGATTCCGCCTGCATGTACCGCATCTGCGTCAGGATCTGATCATCGTTGGGTCTGGTGTTGATATCGAAATTTACCCGTAACGTCATCTGTCCGTTGCTGGCATTGACCGAGTACATGTAGAGCATGTTGTCGACACCGCTCACCTGTTGCTCAATCGGGGTGGCGACCGATTGTTCCAGCGTGACGGCGTCGGCGCCGACATAGGTGGCTTGCAGCAATATCTCGGGCGGCGCGATGTTTGGAAATTGCGCAACCGGAAGCTGGACCATCGCGACGAAGCCGAGGATCGTCATAACGATCGAGATGACCATCGCGACGATCGGACGATTGATGAAAAAGTGCGCCATCACATGCCTGTGCGCGGTTAACCCACAGCGAAGGAGAGAGAACGGCCCCTGACACAAGCGGCGACTAGGTTATTCGCCCTTCCGGCGTCGAACCGAAGGTCTTGGGAACGATCGTCATGCCGGGCTTAACTTTTTGGACGCCTTCCGCCACCACCCGTTCACCGGCCGCAAGCCCTTCTTCAATGATCCACAAATTGCCCGTTCGCTCCCCAACTTTCACCGGGCGGATCTCTACCTTGTTATCGGGCGTCACGACGGCCACCTGGTAGCCGCCTTGTAACTCCGTCACGGAGCGTTGAGGAACCAACAGCGCACCGTGCTTCGTGTTGGTAAGAAGTCTGGTCCGGGCAAATTGTCCAGGCCTGAGGATATTGCCCGGATTCGGAAACCGAGCCGCGAGGCGAATCGTGCCGGTCTTCACATCCACCTGCCGGTCGGCCACAAAGAATGCGCCTTTTTCCGGGTAGATGCTGCCGTCGGCGAGCACCAACTCGAGGTCGTGTTTGGGATCCTCACGGTCTTTGTTCTTGTATTCTTGACTAATTTTCCCGGCGACCCGGAGGTATTCCTGCTCGCTGATGCTGACATACACCCGAATCGGATCGAGCATAGACATCGAGGCCAGCTCATCTCCCGGTCCGACTAGATCGCCGATTTGGGCCTTGGCGATCCCGACAATCCCGTCGATCGGCGCGATGATTCTAGTGAAGCTCAGGTTCAGTTCCGCCTGTTCGACCGCCGCTTTGGCGGATGCCACTGAAGCAGTTGCCGCGATATTGGCCTGAATGGAGTCGTCCAGCTCCTTCTGGCTGATCGCGCCGCCCTGCGCAAGCGGTTTGTCGCGTTTGACGTCCAGTTCAGTCTTGACGAATTGCGCCTTTGCTTTCGCCCACTCACCCTTTGCCTGATCCAAGGCCGCTTGAAATTTTCTCGGGTCAATCTCGAAGAGGACCTGACCCTTTTTCACGAATGCGCCTTCATCGTAGGTTTGCTTCATCAAGTATCCGTTGACCTGGGCCTTGATGACCGCATTCACCATGCCGTCGGTCGTTCCGACGCCTTCGGAGTAGATCGGGACATCCTTCTGCACCACAGTCACCACCTCGACCTCTAAGGGAAGTCCGGAGCCTGAGGATGTCGCTTCGTCCTTACATCCCATGAGCCCCATTGCCGACAGACTTGCCAAGATGATGAAAGCCGTGATGAAGCGATGGACATCGGTGGATCGCAACCCGATGAATCGATTGAGGCAGGGCCTAGGAGGGTGCATACTTAAAGCCCACGTCTGTTGAGTAAGGGCGGCATTCTAGAGTAAGGGACCCCCAAAGTTAGGAACTCTGCAGGCGCGGAACCGTCACCTTCACATCGAGAGATTGTGCCTATGCCTGCTTCGGTGAAACAGTCCTTCGTCTATTCACCCGGTGTGATGACGCACCAGCCGAAACCCTAGATGATTGGTCCCCGTGTCCGGCGCCCCTTTTCCCCGTCCACCGGGCATGTACCGGGCGCAATATTGGTCGGTGCAGAGGAACGATCCACCTTTGTGGACACGTTTGGCGACGCCGGGCTCGGAAGGATCGAAGCTCTCCCGAATGCTGGGGCCCTGAGGATTGCGGACTGGTTCTCCGTTTCCCACTCGTCGGGCATAAGTATCATGCCGGTACCAGTCGGCGGTCCACTCCCAGACGTTTCCGGCCATGCCGTAGAGTCCATATCCATTGGGGGGGAAGCCTTGCACCGGGGAGGTGGAAATGTAGCCGTCCTCATGTGTGTTTTGATCGGGGAAATGGCCCTGAAAGGTATTGGCCATCGCATGGCCGTCCGGCATGAATGAATCCCCCCAGACAAATCTCTTCCGGGAGAGGCCCCCGCGCGCCGCATATTCCCATTCTGCTTCAGTGGGCAATTGCTTACCTGCCCACTTGGCATAGGTTTCGGCATCCTCATAGGCAATATGCACGACTGGGTGATCCATCCGCCCCTCGATGGAACTGGCCGGCCCCGCGGGGTGACGCCAGTCCGCCCCCTTCACGTAACTCCACCATTGGAAATGATCGTGAAGGGATACCGCCTGATCGGGAGGCGTGAAGACCACAGACCCGGCGAACAGCATATCGGGCTTGGCTCCGGGATAGTCGTTCGCAGTCGGGATCCGCTCGGCCACCGTGTGGTAACCGGTCGCCTTCACAAACTCGGCAAATTGGGCGTTGGTCACCTCGGCCTCGTCCATCCAGAACCCGTCGACATGCACTCGATGAACCGGGTGGGCATCTCGAAACATCGGCTCGTCTGATCCCATGTCAAATTCTCCGCCGGGGATCCATTTCATCCCGACAGGCGCGGGAGGCTTCGTGATGACCCCGCCGTACAAGACAAAGGCGGTCAACAGTGAACAGGCTACCAGGAGGCTCCCGAACCACCGCCTCATTACTTGCCGCGGTGTCCTGCGTTTGGCACTTTCGAAAGATCGCTCCTTCCGTCCCATGCTTTCCTTAATGAACAAGAGGGATGTCTTGGGCGAGTTCCGCCTTCAATAACGACCGAATCTTATTCTCGATCTGGATGTAACGTGCCGTCTTGGCGGCCGGGATTACTTTCCCGATCTTCTCGGCATAGGTCCGCTTGAGCTTGGCTTCCTCCTCCTCGACCGAGATCGCCTGATCCATGAGCTTCTTCGCCTGGGCGTCTGACAGAGGGCCCTTGTTGTACGCGTCGGCATACTGTTTGATTGTGCTGCCCAGGTGGTGGTTAATGCGCTCGAGCTCCTTCTGGTACTCATCATACAGAGGCCAGAATTTCTTGCCTTCATCTTCGGTGAGCCCCATATTGTTGGCCACCAGCAGTTTCTTGTCCGCTTTTACTTTCTGGAGCAAGATTTCCATGTTGGTGTCTCCAGCACCGTGTCCGATCCCTGCCATGCCGAGGACGACCAGCCCGGTCAGCATCCAAATAGAACACACTTTCATTCGGTGACTCCTTTCCAAGACGAGTGAAGAATAACCGGTAGCGCCGCTCGTCCAGATACTCAGACAAGCACGTCACCAGGTTTCCAAAATGTCGCGTTGCTTCTATCAGTTCCATGTGGGGAAAGAAACTGTCAAAACTGACAGGTCTCAATGAGAGACAGTATAGGGCATGATCCATCTTACTGGGAATGCATGGGTGAACTGCGGGTGCAGCTATCCGGCTCCGCATACATTTCCTGCGCGATGGGATATGATAGCGCCAGTAAGGCCGGTGTGAGAAACAGGCAGACAAGGGGGTGATTGCGATATGCCTCTCCAGGACATTATCGGCTTTGTCGCGGGTTTCGGGACGACGTTCGCGGCCATGCCGGATTTGGTGGCCATGCTTCGGCGACGCTCGTGCATCGGCATGAATCCCACAATGGCCTTAATTATGGGAATGTTCCAGATTGTGTGGGTCTACTACGGGTTCTTGATCGATTCCAAGCCGGTCATTGTCTGGAACATGATCGCGGTGGCCATCAATTCTCTCATGGTCGGGGCCTATTTCTATTTCGCCGCCGCCGAAAGAAGAGCTGGTTCGCCTCGAGTCACGTGATGATCTTCACGGGTATCTCAATCTGAACCCTCGACCGAGGAGTGCCGTCGACCGTCCCGGCGATACAATCAAAAGGTGCGGTTCTGACGCCATGCGGGCTGCATGAGCGACAGAGACGTTCTGCAGCGAGCGGGAAGGACAGCCGATAGAGATGAAGAACATGTTCCCCCTCCTTCGATCTTTGATCATGGCGGTGCTGTGCCTCTCGAACCTGACCCATGGTTCCGCCGTTACCACATCGGCCGCCGGTCCGAATGACATCGCAACCCGTCCGAAGAGTTCCATTGAAGAAAGTTCGATCGCTGCGCGTGGATTAGACTTGTCGAGGAGGGTATGGAGCGGTGACTTCGATCACATGTTCGAACGCCGAACCATTCGCGTCCTTGTTCCATACAGCCGGACCCTCTATTTCAATGATCGCGGTCGCCAGCGGGGACTTACGGCGGAGTTCGTGCGGGACTTCGAGCGGTATCTCAACGAGAAGTATGCCCAGCAGCTGCGCAATCGCCCCATAACGGTCGCCATGATTCCCGGTACACGCGACCGGCTGTTTGACGAGGTAGCAGGCGGTCTGGGAGACATTGCGGCGGGCAATCTGACGGTCACGGCCGAGCGGCTCAAGAGTGTGGATTTCGTCGCCCCGTCCGATTTGCCCCTCGTCTCGGATCTGTTGATCACAGGCTCGAAATTGCCTCCTCTTGATTCAATCGAGGATCTCGCCGGCAAGACCGTCCATGTACGAAGATCATCAGGTGCGTACGACAGTCTGGCGGCCCTGAATGAACGCTTCATGACAGAAGGGAAGTCCCCGGTCACGTTGATATTCGTTCCGGAGGGACTCGAAGATGAAGACATGATGGAGATGGTGAACGCAGGTCTGTTCGAGGCGGTCGTGGTCAAAGACTGGATGGCTAAGATGTGGGCCCAGATCCTTCCCAAGATTCGGCTTCACACCGGCATCCCCTTGCGCACCGACGGACGTATCGGGTGGGCGATCCGCAAGGACAGTCCAAAGCTGGACCGTGAAATTCGAGATTTCTTCAAAAACTATCTGGTGAAGCAACATGTGATCGAAGCCCGTCTGGCGGCTTACATGAAACGGATCAAACAGATCAAAGACCCCAGGCGCACCGCGGAATGGAAACGGTTCGAACAGACGGTTGCCCTGTTCAAAAAGTACGGGACTCGATATCGGTTCGATCCTCTGATGTTGGTGGCGCAGGGGTACCAGGAGTCTCTGCTCGACCAGAATGCACGGAGCGATGTCGGGGCCATCGGAATCATGCAACTCATGCCGGCCACCGGAGCTGAGATGAAAGTGGGTGACATTACCATCACTGAACCGAATATTCATGCCGGGGCCAAATACATGGACCGGCTCATGACCGTCTATTTCCCGGATGCGCGCTTCAGCGAATTTGATCGACCCCTGTTCGCGTTTGCCAGTTACAACGCCGGCCCTGGAAGGATCGCGAAAATGCGCCAATTGGCCGCCAAGCGGGGTCTCGACCCGGATAAGTGGCTCAACAATGTCGAGCTTGTGACTGCGGAAAAGATCGGCATCGAGACGACCACCTACGTGAGGAATATTTACAAGTACTACATCGCATACAAGATGGCAGTGACTATGCAGGAAGACCAAAAAAGGATTCGTGAGGCCTTCGGCCCGGCTAACTGAAACCCGCGTGTAACTCCGTCCGTCATTCAGCGCGTTCGGCCAGCGGGCCCTTTTCGCGGCGCGCTGAGAGCAGATAGATGTTCTTGTTCCTCCATTGGGGGAATTCCTGCAACATCGTCACGCTCAGATCTTTGTTCTGACTGAGATCCCTATATCCAATCTTGTCTGCCACGAACACCACATTTCCACCTTCGCGGACGGCCTTCATCAAGGACTGATTGGACGGGATCCATGGGAGGGCAGGGGTAACGGTCAAATAGTAGGCCACATCTTCATTGTTCGGCCATCCATTGGTGTAGAGATGCACCGGATCGGCACTGCGCTGCGCCAGTGTTTTGATTTGAAGACTGGTGGCTCGGGCGGAATTCGTGGCATCGATGGCCGGCAGAATAATGTGGACCACGCCGACCATGAAGACGATGGAGGATGCCGCCAGCGTCGTGACCGCGACCGACATGTTCAAGCGAATCACGGCGTACAGCAACGAGACGGCAAGCCCGATCATGCCGAGCGTGAACCAAATGGGAAACAGATCATCCGGAATGCCCCATTTGCGATGAAGCAGGCCGGGGCCCACCGTGACCGCCAACATGTAGAGGATCGCAAGGACGGCAAGTAGAACGCAGAGTATCCGAGCAGCCACC
Source organism: Nitrospiraceae bacterium (assembly GCA_035250505.1). GTDB lineage: Bacteria > Nitrospirota > Nitrospiria > Nitrospirales > Nitrospiraceae > DASSBQ01. The sequence goes on from DATFFC010000117.1 coordinate 12,897, forward strand.
TGGTGGCTGGTGTAGAAGGATCGCGCGTGCCCACAACAATAGCCGACCACCAGTCCGAGTGCCGGAACCATCGGCATGAGATAGCTTTCGCGCTTCATCGGTGAGAGGCTGAACATGACCAGGAATCCCACGAACCACGTCAGCACAAAAGTGCGGGCGCTGCTTCCGGAGGGCCCGTTCAAGAACAACAAAGCCAGGCCGATAGGGAGTACCGCGGACCATGGGAAAAAATCGAACCACATGACGCCCAGGTACCAGTAGACCGGATGTCCGCCTGGAGGTGTCACGAGCGACACGATGGCGGATCTCCCCACAAGGGAATGCCCCTGCGGTTGTAGCTCCACTGCATAGGCATAGCCGGCGATGATGGCCAGGGCCGACAACAATCCGATCCAGAATGATTTGGTCTTGAGCGGCTCGAAGTCTCGCACCAAGAGGAGAAAGCTGACGATGGCGAGCAAGGGCAGCGCCAGACCATGCAGTCCCTTGGTGATGGTCGCCACTGCCATCGGAATGAAACTCAGCGCATACCAGCGCCGTTCGCCCTCTTGGAAGTAGGCGCGAACCCAGAGCAGCAATGCGAGCGTAATAAAAAACGTCAGCATCGAATCAAACAGCACTCGACGGCCGTACCACAGGAACACATGAGTCGTGGCGACGACGAGTGCCGCCCAAAAGGCCGCCGTGCTCGAAAACAGCGCCGCGCCGAGCCAATACGTCATGGCCATCGTCCCGATAGAGAAGAGCGCTCCCGGCAGCCGCAGCGCGATCTCATTCTCTCCGAACAGCGACGTCGACAGTGCCAGAATCCAGAAGAAGAGCGGCGACTTGTTCGCGTAGGCTTTCCCGACATAGGTCAGGTGGACATAATCACCCCGCTCTACCATCTCATGCGTAATATGCGCATACAGCCCTTCGCTTCCTTCGAACAGCGACACGCCGAGATTGTGAAAGAAGGCGAACCACGCCACCGGTATGAGGATCAGCGCATGGGCCCACCGATTGTGTTCTATGGCTTTCACATCAATCTTCATTCGGTTGTGTGGGTTCTATAGCAATGCCGCGACGGATGCAAGCACATCGCAGTCGGCGGCTTCTATCACAAGGTGTCGGACTTCACAGCGGTCCTGCACGTTGTGTTCATCTCTCGTATGGGACGCATGTGTTGCGCGATGTCGAAGTGAATAGAGGAGATATGCGGGCGCTTATTAATGTGGCGCCGCCCAGATGTCGTCGGGGTAGTGATCAGGGAACGGCCTTCTCCATCGAACGGAGTGCCTCCGCGATGTCGCGGCTGACTCGAACGAGGCCCCGGCTATGAGCCGCAGCGAGCGCTTCATAACTCGAACCGCCGACCGGCTCTTCCGCGCTCGAGCGTCCCGACCTGACCGACGGATCCCCTTGGGAGTTCTTCCGAATGGTCCAGAAGGCGTCAATCGACGCTCGGCCGCCCAGTGCCGATTCAAACTGTTGCACGTCTACCAATATGCGATACTGAGCTTGATCGCCTGCGCTTTGCGGGTAGACGGAGACCTGTTTCGTGCCCAGCAGGCGGGTAAGGTTTTCAGCAATCACTCGAGGGATTTCGCTCTGCAACGGCTCGGCCCATTGGTGCTCTTCAACGAGGGTGACTCTGTTGGGCGTAGCCCGCAATACGAGTTGAGGACGCTCGATGACATCAGGGAGAGTCACCGGCCCGACGGTAATGTGCTGCTCGTTCTTTCCAGCGAGGCCGGCGTCGGGCGCAGCTTCCGCGCTCAGCGTGTAATAGTGGATCGGGGGCGAACCGCCACAGCCGGCCAACACGATGAGAGCAGGCAAGAGCCAGAACTGACTGCTCCGACAAATCACTTGCCACTCCCTCTCTTTCCGCGAATCAAGGATTCCGGATTCCGTTCCAGGTAGTCGGCAAGCGTCCGCAGCGATTGCGCGGTCCTGGTCAGTTCCCGCAGCATTGTGCGCGTATCTTGTTGAAGCGGCGCATCGGACGCGAAGGTCTGCTCCGCCGTCTTGAGCGTTTTTCGCGCTTCCTCCAACGTGGTCTTCGCCGTCGGCGCGATGTCGTTATCCAGACGCTTGACGAACCTCTCGGCGGTCTCGAGGGTGTGGTTCAGGGTTCGCAAGCTCTGCCGGAGCTCGGCTCCGATCTGATCCAGCGGCAGCTTTTCGAAGCTCCTCGCCAAGCGGTGGAGCGTGTCCTGTACTTCCGTCATCGACCCGACCACCGTCGGAATAACGGGCGGCGTTCTCGTCCAATCCATGTGTGCTTTGGGCGCATCGGGAAAGAAATCAACCGCGACGTAGAGCTGGCCCGTCAATAGATTTCCGGTTCGGAGCTGAGCGCGCAGCCCATGCTCCACCATCACGTTCAGCCGGGCGCGGCGGACTGCCGGGTCATCGCTGGTCGCCTTCTCAGAAGCCATCGTCGCCAGGCGTCCCGGATAAACCGTGATTCCGACCGGGAAGCGAAATTCGCCCTGCGTCTCGTCAAACTCGAGATTCAAGGTTTGAACCTCGCCGATGATGATGCCGCGGAATTCCACCGGGGCCCCGATCGACAGCCCGCGAAGCGAATCTTTGAAGTACAAGAGAAAGGGCACCGCGAGCGTGTCGGGATGTTTCATCGCCTCGGAACGGCTGCCGGCCAGAGTAAATACGTGATTCTCCTCGGCCGGCGCCGCCGGCGCGGATCCGGGAGGCGCCTCAAAGGCGATGCCGCCGATAAGAATTGAAGCCAGCGATTGCGTGTGCACTTTGATTCCGCTCGCGTCCAAACCGATATCGATGCCGCTCACGTTCCAAAACCGCGTGCCGGTCGTCACATATTCCTCGTAGGGAGCGTTGATGAAGATTTTCAGTGTGACGGCTTTCCCGTCCTTATTGAGCTCACTCGCCACCACGCTGCCGACCTCGACTTGCCGGTAATACACGGGAGAGCCGACCCCCAGCGAGCCAAGGTCCTTGCTCTCCAGGATAAAGTGCCGGCCCGGCATATCCACCGTGTAGAGCGGAGGCGTTTCGAGGCCGATGAAGTCACGCCGCTCAGTATTGGATTTGCCGATGTCCAGTCCGATGTACGACCCGGAAAACAACGTCCCGAGCCCGGAAACCTGGCCACCGGCGACCCGCGGGCGCACGACCCAGAAGCGGCTGTCCTCGACCAAATACGGCTCGGCTTCCTTGACAATGTCGGCAGTCGCTACGATCCCCTGGCGGTCTTCGCTGAGTTTCACCGTCTTCACTTCACCCACATCGACATTCTTGTATTTGATCTTGGTCTTGCCGGCCTCGAGCCCCTCCGCCGTCTTGAACGTAATCGTGATCGCAGGACCGCGCTCAAGAATGCCTTTGACGACGAGCCAACCGCCGATCAGCGCGGCTACGATCGGCACGATCCAAATGAATTGCACGGACCAGCCTCGCCGGCGAGTGGGGATGGCTGTGGGGATCTCGGCGAGATCCAGTTCGTCTGCGCTCTTACTCATGGGAGGTTGACTTTGGGTCCCAGATCAAGCGGGGGTCAAAAGCCATCGAGGCAAACATGGTCAACACCACCACGGCTCCGAAGGCGACGGCAGCCGCCCCGGCCCGGATCGTGGCTAATGCTTGAAGGTGGACCAGCGCGACCAGTATCGCCACGACAAAGATATCCAGCATGGACCAGCGGCCGACCAGTTCCACGATTCGATACATTCTGGTTCGTTGCAACGGATCCCACGTCGAACGCCGTTGCACCGAGATGACGAGGAACGTCAAGGCGAGCAGTTTCCCGCTGGGCACCAGAATGCTGGCGATAAAGACGATGACGGCCAGGTGCCAGGAACCTGAGGTCCAGAGATACACCACGCCGCTCAGGATCGTGTCCGACTGGGCGCCGAACAAGGAACTGGTATGCATGATCGGCAAGACATTCGCCGGGACGAATAGAATGTAGCTTGCTATCAGAAACGCCCAGGTGCGCGCGATGCTCTCCGGCTTCCGAAAGTGAAGAGGCGACCCGCACTGTGCGCACCGGGCCTCATAGCCGCCCGTAACGGCCTTGGCCAAGAACCCACAAGCGTGACAGGAATAGATTCCCAAGCCGGCGGCGGTTGCGCTGGAAGACATTCGGCTCATCCTCGGAGTCTGGCCCACACCTCGTCGGGATTGAACGACAGCGACGCCGCAATCAGGAGAGGGATCAAGCCTCCAAAGGCCCAGAGGGCAATGCCGGCCTCGACATGGGCGATATGTTCGAGCTTGACGACCGAAACGAGAATACCGAGCAAGAACACTTCCGTCATGCTCCACGGCCGGATGGTCTGTATGAACCGAAGGACCGGCACAGCGCCGTTCAACACGCGATTCAATTTGAGCGGGACCAGAAGATAGGCCAGCAGGGCAATCTCGATGGCCGGCGTCAGCATCGTCGTAAATCCGACGAGAAGCGCCACCCCTTCTCTACCCTCGATCCACAACGTGTGCACGGCATCATAGAGACTCGCGGTCTGCCGGTTCCCTTGAACCTCCAGGCCGACGATGGGATAGGCATTCGCAATGACGAACAAGATGAGCGCTGCGAGCGCATATGCCAGCGGGCGATCCGGACCTGTCGCGTAATCTTTATACAGAATCGCCTGACAGCGCCGGCAGCGGCCGAGCCCGCGTCTCGGCAGAGGAACTTTTCGTTGAAGTAAGTCGCATTCATGACACGCGATGAGAGATAAGCCGGACATGTCAGCCACCCTCGGTCGGTGAAGGCGAACGAGTCTGCGCTTCAGCCGCGGATTTCACCATTGCAGTGAAATATTCCGTAAGAGCGCCATGAGGGTATCCCGACACCTCAGTGTGATGCAAGTTGTGATCGGCTACACTTCGCCGGCCGACGGTTCGTTCTTATGGGATCAGGATCGTGGCCATCAGACTTTCGTCATTTCCGC
>DATFFC010000118.1:0-50242 GCA_035250505.1 Nitrospiraceae bacterium
GCTGCCTCCGGTCTCTCGCCCGTCTTGATCCATTCCCATATCGCCGCAAGCTTCGGCGGGTCGTAGGCCGCCCCGCATTCTTCAATGACATAGTCTTCCCTTGCCGCGAACGCTTCCTTGGTTCGCTCCGACGCCAGGATGACAGAGAACTGTTGCAGCGTCTCCGGACTCACATTGTGGCGGAACTCCTGGACAATGAGCCGCCCACCGGATAAAAGCCGGATCAGGTTGCTCAGGGATTGGCGGACATCGACCGCAGCGATTCGTGTAGGAAACGGGTCCAGTTTCAAGAGTCGCTGAGTGATCCCTTCAGCGGGCGACGTGAGGAATACCGGCTTGACGGCCTGTTCGAGCGTTCCGAACGCCGCCATGATGGCCATACTCAACGCCACCAGGGCGGGCACGAGGCGGCGGCGGGATGCGAGGACATAGAGCGCCGCCGTGAGGGTGGTGAAGATCAAGCCGCCGAGCATCATCCCTGTATCAATTCGCATACCGGCGACAGCTACGATGATTCCCGCGGCGACGCCTCCGATCATGACCCAGCTCACCACTCGCCCTATAGAATAGGCCGCCGTACTATTGCGGCCGGCGCACTGTCCCAGCACGTCGGCGAGCAAAACGGCAGTGAGCGGATAGGTCGGCAGCAGATAACGTGACCGCATAAGATTTCCAAGCGAGAAGACCGCTATATTGACCAACAGCCATCCAATGACAAACCAGAATAGGAGCTTCCGGCGCTCCATATACCCGGCGAGCAGGTCACGTTCGGCGAGCAGCGCGATCCCGACAAGGATCAGCCACGGCGCGAAAAAGCGGAACGGGGTGAATAGGTATGAGATAAGATTGGGCAAGACCAACGAGGGTGCGCCTTCCAGGCGTCCGCCGACTTGATCCTCAAATAACGTCGACATCGCTATGCTGCCTTGCAAGAGCGTAGAAGTGACGAACCAGGACAGCGGAATCATCAGTCCTACCGCCAACCAGCCGCGATGCATCAGCACGATGCCTTCGCGATCCGCCAGAGGGCCGAACCGGGCGAATGCCCATATGAACAGGATCATTACCACCGCCAGCATTCCCTTGGTCGCAATCGCCAGCCCCGCTCCCACATAGAGCAAGGCATACCAGCGGGCCTCGCGGCGTCGCCGGAACACCAATTCGGCGGCGCCCCACAAACTCATTGTGATGAACAGACATTGCAACATGTCCGGCGTCGCTTTCGTCGAGGACTCCATGAACTGAATGTTGGAACCCAAGACGGCGGCGGCTAGGACGGCGGTCGATGTGTCGCCGGTCATGGCTCTCGCCAGACGGTACGTCACCCAGAGCACCGCGGCGCCGGCGAGCAAAAACGGCAGGCGCGACGCGACCAGACCGACCCCGAACGCGGCATAGCTGGTGATCAGCACCCAATAGGTGAGGATCGGTTTCCGAAATCGGACGGAGCCGTCCGGATAGCGAGGGGTGACGTAGTCGCCTGCTCGAACCATTTCGATGGCCGCGTTCGTATACCAACCTTCGTCGAAATGATACCGCGATAGGAGCGGCAATGAACCGATCAATGAGGCGAAGAAGATCGCGATGACGGCGGTCAGAATGAGAACTCGGCCGGCCGGCATGTGATCGTCCGGCTCCTCACCGGGCGAGCGAGCCTGTGGCGGATGCTCCAACACGGCGTGAACGTCGCACAGGTCGAGCCGAGAGGCAAGCGGCGGGGACTAACGATAGAGGCGGTTGACGATTTCGGTCGTGTTAAAGAGCATTGTGTCCCGGCGGGTGTAAACCGCGTGGCCGTAATAGTGATCGCGGACATTAGATGACCCGGTGCAATCCTTGTAATCCACCAGGAGACACTGTCCTTCGCTGGGACAGCGCACGGCGCGGCGCGCGCATTCCACCCACCGCTCGAACCCATCGTACGGTTCCACCAACTCCCAGACGGCTTTGTTGGCCGCCTTGGCCGCTTCGTTTGCCGGAACTGCATCGGTTCCAGCCACCGCCAGTTCCTGAACGTAGTCGCCACCCCAGGCGATCGGCATTTCGACCGTGATCTGGGGGAGTTCCATCTTCGAGAGCCAGGTCTTCCCATCGGTGCGGAGCGGCCGATGGTTGACGATGTGCAACAGCTTGCCGATTCCCGACGGGTCCCATCCGTACCGGACCGGCGTACCGAGTGTGGCGATATCCAGGGCCGTGCCATTGAGGAGTGTCCCGGAAGCCAGCAAGGGATCGATTCGTTGGACGACTGCCTCAAGGTGATTTTGGCCGCTCGCTTTCGCATAGGCGGTCAGGATCTCCATCAAAGTCCGTCGGCCCGTGATCGGAGAGGGACAAAGTAGATTGGACGCGAGCGCAACGACCAGCCCGGCCTGCCCATGAGCCTGAATGAGCAGGCGATCACTTGAACCGAGACGGTGCGCGGTGACCAGTTTGGAAAGGCGATCGAGCAGGAGACAGGCGGCGCCGGCGCGTCCCAGATGATGGTTTTCACCGGACCAGAGTTCCCGAGCGCACAGGATCGGTTGACGAGCCCTCTCATTCACCGCCTTCTCGAAAAGATCGACATAGGACGCGGTAAAGTTGGCGGCATCGCCGACCTGCTGATCGAGCACTGTTCGCGTTGTTTCGTCATTCGGCAGAGGCGGCTTGAGGCCACCAGGCAGCGGGGTGATCCCGTTGTCTCCTTCCCGCATGAACGCCAGGAGCGCGTCCAGGCCGGAGATCCCGCGCGAGTATCCCCGCTTGAGGCCGCCTGCTTCGTCGAGTCGCTGCATGCCGAATACGTCTGTGCCGAGAATTGATCCATGAAGGAACAGGATGAGGCGGACGCCTGCTTGCGCGAGCCGGCTGCCCAAGGCTCCCATGGTTTCGTTCCAGGCCGGTGTCCCCGGCGAAGCGGCGGTTGCGAGTTCGCTGTATGAGAGACGTTCGCCGGGATTCTTGCGCGACATCTCGTCATGGTGAAAGTTATTCTCGGTCGGCATGGCGAACTAATTACATGAAAGGATGGTCGGGGCGCAATCCGGTGGTCGCGACGTACTCGATCAGAGCAGGGGCTCAGATGATAGAGGAAGATGGGACGCATGTGAAGACGCGCACACCTTCCTAAAGAACACAAGTGTAGCGGGGCGTCTACGGCTTGACCGACGTTTCGTGGGCGCGCGAAGCCTGGCCCGGCTGGATCTGATCCTTCGGCATGACGGCGGTGGCGGAACAGGTCTTGTGCTCTTCATCCAGTCGACGATCGACGATCTTCACTCCCTGGAGATACTCCTGAACCAGTTCCTCGCGGATGACTTCGATATCCTGCTCCGGCTCTCGGCCGGTTCGTTCTCTGATCCGATCGGTCGCATGCTCCTTCACGAGCACGCGAATCTGCTTCGCCAGGTCGGCTCGAGCGGCGAGTTCCGAGACCCGTTGGCAGACCAACCTGCCTTTGGAGAGGTCTCCTTGGCCATGACCGACGAGAACATCTTTTCCTGCAGGGTCGTGTGACCGTTCGGAGGATTCCGTGGCGGCCGGCATAGCCGAACCGTCGGCGTGGTCGGCGACAGCCTGTCGCGACTTGCCGCTCTCCTTTTCCAAGCGCTGGAAAGCGTCATCGGCATGTTGTTCAACAAGCGCCCGGTCTGGTGAAACATCGCCGGCCCAAACGTCCACGCTCAGCGTTGTCACTAGAAAGGCCAAGGCTATGGAGCATGAACCCTGTAGTCTCCTTCCCCGCTGCTCCATGACTATCTGTCTCCGATCATGCCGCTTGATGATGTGCCGAGGGATTCCTGTGCACTGTTCTGTTTCATGGGCGGCCAGGTGTGAAGGGTAGGCGGCTGGGATGATGGTGGAACAGTCATTTCTTGAATGGTCGAGGGCCCGGAGGGCGAGGATTGCGATAAGGGAGTGTATCGCGAACCATGTTCTGGACGGCGGCCGGCGGGAGGATTCACCGCCGGGCCACCGGATTGGGGCTTTTCTATGCGCTCCGTCGCCCCCGGCGGACGCGGCACGACCTGATAGGTCGGCATGCGGGGCAAGAACGGCACGGTGTGCGGCACCGGTGGGGTCGGGGGCCGACGGGGAATCGGGGGTTGTCTCGCCATCGTCTCGTGCATCGCGGAAAGATGAGGATTGTTCGGGTTCAATTGAACGGCAGCGGCGATCAAGGCTTGCACCTGCGGCACGCCGCCGTTCCCGGCATAGGGAACGGCCACGGGTGATAGCAGCAGAATCCAATTGGTCCAGGCCTGGGCGACCATGGCGTTCGACTGGGCACGATTCAAAAGGTCTTCACGCTGCCGGGTGGATTTCTGTATTTGCTCCGGCGCTTTTCCGGCGGCTAAGGCCTGATTCGCCGCATCCAAATTCTCGTGAAGCTGGTCAATCTCGCGTCTCAACACCAGCAATTCCGCGCGCGCTTCTTCATGTCGCTTGACCGCCGCCAGTGCCTGAACGACCTCATCGGTATCGACTTGGACCGTTAAGGCTACCTGCACGACGACCGTCTGATCATCGAGACGAAGCTGAACGGCCTGATCCACAACGAGGACGACGCCGGCCGTATAGCTGCGAATCTCGTCTTGCGTGATGTCAAAATTCTTCACCACCGTCGTATGCTCGAGGTAAGAGGCCACTTGGTCCAGAGCATGGCGTTTGGCCTGCTCGGCGGCGAATCGAATCCCGTCTTCCTTGGTGTCGCGATCGCCAAGGCGATATTCGCCTTCCGCGGTGAGCGTGCGAATTTCCGCTAGCGCGCAATCAGGCAAGATGCCGGGTGGGATAGCCCATCCGATTGCCAGCCCCACGTACCACGCGATACCGGTCGGCAGAAGGCGAAGAAAATAGGAGAGCCGAACCGGGATCACTGCTGGAAGAAAGCGCATGGACTCACCGGCCGATGGCGCCATGAGGTGATCAGTCGAAGTCAAAGGGCATCTTGAGTGAGGATAGCATCGAACGGTGATCCACGCCAGGCGGCCATTCTCGTTGCATCCTGATCACGGCGGGGCGTCTTGCCTTGGCGGAAAATGGCATGGTAACGTAGCTATCCCCTTGCGAAAGAAAGGAAAGCTCCAGTGTTTATGCGACGATCATCGAGATTCAGCTCCTTCCATCCAAGCCGCTGGTTCGTGAACCTTGTGATGGTGATTGCAGCGCTGGCCGCCGGGCCGGCGGACTTGTTTGCCGCCCGAGGCAGCGGCGAGATTCCAGCCCCCGCTTCGCCCGCCGGCACTGAATATGTGATTTTATTTGTCCTTGAGGGCATCGGCCAGGAATCTCTTAAAGGCGGGGCGATGCCGGTGCTCAGCAAGCTGGTGAGTGAAGGGTCGGTGACCTGGTCGGCGACCTCCCTGAGACCGGCCCTCCGGTTACCCCTCATGGCCTCGATTATTACCGGACTTCCCGCGGAACGCCATGGGATCACCTGGAATACATTCGAGTTTAGTCGAGGCTATCCCCGTGCGCCGACGGTATTCGACTATCTCGATCTCAGCGGGGGGCGGGATAGCGCGATCTTTTTCATGGACGAATCTCTGTACCAGCTCGCCAAGCCTGAGCCTTATACGGATTATCAAATGTGCGGGCCGCTGCGACCGGAATGCAACCCCGCCAAGCTGATCAGCTACGTCAAAGACTATTTCAAGAAGGCCACCAGCGGCCATGGCCATGGCCATGCGATTCTGTCCCTGCCCCATTTCCTGGTCATTCATCTGCCGGCGGCAGGGCGGGCCGGAGAAACGCAAGGCTGGAAATCCCCGGACTACCGGGAGTCGGTGAAGGCTGTGGACAAGGCGATGGGGTCGGTCCTGGATCTCTATCGTGAACTGGATCTGTTGAAGAAGACGACGGTCTTTGTCACCTCGTTGAGCACCATCGGGGAGCCGGGTATTTCCACGGCAGAGGCGCCGGCCGACCAAAATGGGGAAGCGCCGAGAATCCCGTGGATCGCCTCAGGCGTCGGTATCAAGAAGGGACATGCGATCAGCCAGCCGGTTTCAATCATGGATACGGGCGCCACGGTCATGCGGGCGCTCGGTCTCGAGACGCATACCGAATGGGATAGTCATGCAGTGGAAGAAATTTTTAAGACCGCTTCATCGAATCATGCGTCAAGCAAGCATCCGTGAAAGAATGATCGCATATCCCCCCGCTTCGAGTAACAGCCAGTCCCGTTGGTCATTGTGGGTTTCAGTCGGCGTGCTGCTCTTCGAGAGCGTGGCAGCAGATGCGGCGCCGCCTGCGGCCTATACGCGGGAACACTCGATTGTCTTCGATGCCACGGCCTTGACCCCGCCGACCTGGTGGCAAGTGCCTGGTGTGACACCGATGATCATGACCATGGATCCGGAAAGTTCGGATGCCTATCGGACGACGGATCGACGGGAACTCAAGCTGAAACCGGGTCAATACAAGTTCGGGACGTTCACGTTCGATTTTCCCTTCACGATTTCGCTCGACGGCAAGGTTGATTTCGCCAAGTCGCTCGACCAGTGCGTGGAGGGTCGAGGGACGCAGACTCTGACGGTGCGCTGCAGCCGCACGTATCCGTACGGTGGCAAGCGTGACAATTATTTTCAGGAAACACCGAGGTGATCTATGGCTCAAGCTCTCGATGATCTGTTGGAAGCGCTGGAAGACGTGGATGACGCCACCCGCGAGGAGGCGGCCAAAGCGCTTGCGGAGCGAGCCGATCCGACGACGCTGGACTCGTTGGTGAGCGCCTGCGGGGACGATTATTGGTCGGTGCGATCTCATGCCGGCTGGGGTGTGGCTCGGATCGGCGGGCCAAAGGCCATTGAAGCGCTGATCGGATTGTTCAATGACCCGATCATGGAGGTGCGGAATGAGGCCGTGGCTGCGGCCGTCCATATGGGGACCGTGACGCTCGACCGACTTCTCGCCGCTCTGAAGGATGAACGGTGGCGGGTGCGGGAGCATGCGGCCAAGGCCTGTGGCGACATCCGCGATGCGCGGGCCGTGGACGCGTTGCTGTTCGCCTGCCGTGATCGCGACGGGGCGGTCAAGAGCGCGGCGGCCGAAGCCCTCGGCAAAATCGGAGATCCCAAGGCGGTTCCCGCCCTGATCAAGCTGTTTCGCGACTCCTCGAAAACCGTCCGGGAGACCGCCGGGACGGCGCTCGTGTATATCGGCCAGCCGTCGGTTGATCCGCTTATTGAGAACTTGAAGGATAAGGATTTCGTGGTGCGCTGCCACGCGGCTCGGGCGCTTGGAGGGATGACCACCGATTACCAAATCGGACGAAGTTGGGTGAGAGAGCCGAAAGTAGTGGATGCGCTCATCGGCATGTTGAAAGACCCCGACCGGGCCGTGAGAGAAGACGCAACGATCGCTTTGGGCATGATCGGCGATGCGCGCGCGGTCGATGCGTTGATGGACGCGATGAAGGACGGCGCGGTGAAGCGGCATGCGATCGCCTCGTTGGGCATGATCGGCGACCCGCGGGCGTTGCCCGCAGTGTTGGATGCGCTGAAGGGAAAGGGAATCCGGCAGGCCGGCACCCCGACGCCCGGCTGCATCGTGAGCGAAGATGCCTTCATCAAGGAAGCGGCGGCGACTGCCTTGGGGCATTTCCGCGATCCGCGCGTGATTCCCGATCTCATCATGCTGCTCAAGGACGGAGTGTTGCGCGATAAGGCGGCCAGCGCGCTCGTTCTCATCGGCGATGCGGCGATCGAGCCGTTGGTCTCCTTCCTTCATGATCCCAAAGCGTCGGAGGTGGAAAGCGAAGGCGAACGCGTGCTGTCGTACGCGTCGGTGCGATTAAGCGCCAAAGATGCGCTCCGATTGCTCGTGCTCGAAACCTTGGAAAAATTGGGATGGATTCCACCCCTGGACGAGGCGTCCGTCGATTCGAGCCAGACGGATAATCTACGCGTCAACCAACCGCTGGGCGACACCGGACGCTTCGGGCCGAGCGGCGACCTCGCGCGCGGCGGCAGATAGCCCGGAAGCTGGGAGCAGAATTTCCTGACAACGAACGAAAGGGCAGGCGTGGCTGATCCGGTATTGGAACAGATTTCGGCATTGGAGGATGAGGACTGGGGCGTCCGGGAGGACGCTGCCGCGGCGCTCGGCCGGCTTAAGGACGCCCGGGCGGTAGGGCCGCTTACTCGCTTGCTTCGTGATGAGGACCGAGCGGTCAGGCAGGCGGCGATCGGCGCCTTGGCGTCGATCGGAGAACCGGCCGTGGAGGCGCTTGGGCATTGTCTCCATGACGGGTCATTGCAGGTGCAGGAAGCAGCTTCTGAAATCTTGGCCGGCATCGGTGATCAGCGGGTATTCGATCCGCTGGTAAGAGCCCTCGGCAGCACCGATTGGATTGTCCGCATGCACGCGGCCAAGGCTTTAGGCCGCATGAAGGAACCGGGAGCGGTTCCCTCATTGATTCCCCTCCTTCAGGATAAGGTCAAAGCGGTGCGCGAAGAAGCCGCCGGTGCCTTGGCCGCGATCGGCACCGCGTCAATTCCATCGCTGGTGCAGGCGTTGCGCCACGAGGAATGGCTGGTGCGGCTGCATGCAGTGGAAGCGCTCGGCAAGCTCCGAACGCCGGAGGCTGTTGAACCGTTATTGTTCGCGCTCTTCAATGACCGTGATTCGGCCATACGGGAAGACATCGTGCGGGCTCTGGGGGACATCGGGGACGCCGGCGCCGTGGAGTTTCTCTTCAAAGTGCTCGATGAGCCGGGTCTGCGTCCATTGGCGGTTGAAGCCTTGGGGAAAATCAGGGACAGCAGAGCCGTGCCTGTCTTGCAGGATATCGCGGCGGGAAAGGGCCGGCCGGAGGCGGTTCGGACAGTGGCGGGCTGCGGCGATCAGTGGAGTGAAGAGATGCTCACCATGGGCGTTGCGGTCCGTGCGCTCGGTCTCATTCGTGATGAAGCGACGATTCCGACGTTGGTGACGGCGCTCCAAAACACCGTGACTCGGGCGGACGCCGCCGCGGCCTTGGCCGGATTCGGCCCCACCGTGATTCCGTCGCTCTTGCCGCTTTTGGCGCGGGAATCCGATGAGAATATTCGATATCATGTCCGAGAGACATTGACCGCGGTGGGCTGGCGGCCGGGACGAGTTTGAAAGTTAAAAGGAAAAAGGCAACCTTTTGCCTTGTCATTGACGATGCCTAAAGAAACCATCGAAACATTGGTCCTCGAGCTGACGCACGAGGAGGAGTGGCGACGCATGCGGGCGACGGCCGCCTGCCTGGCCGGTGGACCGCGAGCGGTGAAGGCGCTCGTGCATGCGCTGGAAAGCGCTCCCACCCCGCTCAAAATCGAAGCGGTCGGGATGTTGTCTCGCATGAAAGACCCGGCGGCTGGAGTCGCGCTGGTCCGGTTGTTGGACGATTCGGAAGAGACGGTCCGCCGGGCCGGAGCGGCGGCGCTGGAGCAGATGGCCGGCGTGCTCGACGCCGACACGGCGTTTGCCCTGGTTCAGCACCTGTATACCGCGCAGAGCGACGAGATAAAGCAATTGGTGAGGCAGTTGCTCGGGGTGATCCCAAACGCCATTGCTCCCTTGTGCGACATGCTGAAACATCCCGACGCAGAAGCCCAGGTCACCGCCGCCACGATTCTGGAACACCTGCTCGATCCCCGTTCGGCGGATGGATTTATCGAGGCCATGGGAAGTCCGGCGGTGCGGGAAATCGCCGTTCGGACGCTCAAGAAACTCGGCGCCATCCGCGATCGGATCGACGCGGCATTCAATGGACTTCGAGACGTCGAAGGAGCGAGCGAACGGGAAGAGGCCCGCATGGCGACGGTGATCGATCTGCTCAACATCGGCCGTCCCAGTGTCGAAATTCTCATCGAATATCTGGAGGACGAGGACTGGGTCGTGCGCGAAGCTGCCGCCGATTTGCTGGGCATGATCGGGGATGTGCGGGCCGTTGAACCGTTGATGAGGCGCATGCAAGTGGATAAGGATACGGGGGTGAAGGAGTACGCGTTGAAATCCTTGGGGCTGATCGGTGATCCCCGGCCGGCCCAACTTTATCTCGAGGCCATCCCCATTCGCCCGCTTCGGGTTTTTGCGATGGAAGCACTGGCGAAGATCAAGGACGTCGAGGTCCTGCGGCCTCACGCGGACTTGTTCAATAAATTGCGAACCGATCGGGACGGACTGGTGGCCTATAGCGCCGGGCTGATCGCCGACAAGCTGGCGGCCTTGGCAGGCATGGAAGCGGTCACCCCGGCGGGACAGGACGACCATGAGTGACACCGATCGTATCGAACAGTTGATTGCCGCGTTGCGCGATGAGAATGAAGCGTTGCGTGACCATGCGGTTGCGAGCCTCGGCCAGATCGGCCAAGAAGCCGTACCCCAATTGATCGGTCTGATGGCCGATGAGGATGTTGTGATCCGGGAGGCGGCCGCGACCGCCGTCGTAAGAATCGGGATTGGTGCGTTTGATCAGTTGGTGGAGGCTCTGACGGACGACGAATGGGCGATTCGTGAACAGGCAGCCAATGCGCTGGGGCGGTTGCGGGACTCTCGAGCGGTGGCGCCGCTGGTTCAGGCGCTCAAAGACAAGGACGGCGCGGTCCGCACGGCTGCGGTCTGGGCCCTGGAGCGAATCGGCGATTCGGCGGCGGTGCCCGGCTTGATCGACGCGCTCGGCGACAGCACGGTGCGGGAAGATGTCGCACGCGTCCTGAAGAAGGTCGGGGATACGCGGGCGGTCGAAGCCTTGATCGAAGGCCTGCTGGGGAATAATTGGATGGTGCGGCGGCATGCGGCGGAAGCATTGGGCAAGATCGGCGACGCCCGGGCCGCCGATGCGTTGATTCACTCGCTGAAGGATGAAGATTGGCTGGTTCGCCGCAATGCGGCCGAGTCGCTCGCGCGATTGGGCGCCAGGCAGGCCATTGATCCCCTGCTGCCGTTGCTCGAAGATGAGAATACGATGGTGCAGGAAACCGTGGAAGGCGTCTTGGCCAGCCTTGGGTGGAAGCAGAACTCCGCTACTTAACCGAAATAGAGGACATATTTTATGGCAGAGGAGACACCGACGAAACTCATACAAATCGGCCCAAAGGGCGGGCCCAAAAAGGACGGATTCAATCTCGTCACGGAGCGTGTCGTGGCCGTGAATCCGGAAGCCAAACAAATTGAGGTAGAGTTGCTGGCTTACGACGGCAAAACGGTCGTGCTCGACGTGGCGGAGGAAGCACTCGAGGATTTCGTCAAGCTTAGGCCGGGAGACGGGGCGACCATCCGGGTCATCGAGGAAGGCGGTAAGCGGATCGCCAAGAGTTTTAGAATCCGGGCGAAAGATCCGAATACCGCGAAGGCAGACGCGATGTTGCTGGACCTCAAAGACTCCCACTGGCTGAATCGGAAGTATGCGGCGGAGGTGCTGGGGGATCTCAAAGATCCACGGTCGATCGGTCCCCTGGTGGAGGCCTTGGAGGACGAAGTGGGAGACGTGAGGCAGCGGGCCTATGATTCGCTGATCAAGCTCGGCGGACCGGCCGTTTCGTCGTTGGTCCCGCTGCTGGTCTCTGAAGACGACGAACTCAGACAGTCGGCCACCGAAATTATCCGGAAGATCGGGAAACCGGCGGTCGAGCCTCTGGCGACCGCACTGGCGGAGGCGGATGATCGCTTAAAAACCCGGATCATGAAGGTTCTGGATCGGATGGGATATAAACCGAAGAAGGCGGAGGCGAAAGCCGAGGAGACGAAGCTCCTCGGCTAAATTTCCGGATAAGCTGAACTCAGGATATCGGATCTTTGGTAGGGCGGCCGACGGAGACATGCCGAAAGCCGAATGCCACCACCCGCTCCGAGTCGTACACATTGCGCAAGTCCAGCAACAGCGGCGTGCGCATGGACGTTTTGAGCCGTTCAAAATCGAGCGTCCGGAACTGATTCCATTCCGTCATGATGATCAGACCGTCGGCGCCCTCGGCCACATCATAGGTATCTCTGCATGCGATAAGGCCCGGAAGCAGCTTGATGCTCTCTTCCATTGAGGCCGGGTCATAGGCCTTGACGGTCGCGCCTTCTTTCATGAGCGCCTTCAGGATCGTCAACGACGGCGCTTCGCGCATGTCGTTCGTGTTCGGCTTGAAGGACAGGCCCAAGCAGCCGAAGGCTTTTCCTTTCAGTCCGCCCGCCGCATCTCTGATCTTCTCGACCATTCTGAGATGCTGCTCGTAATTAACCTTCGCGGCGGCTCCGGCAATCTGAAGCGGATACCCCACTCGTTCGCCGGTTTGGACCAGTGCCGCCAGGTCCTTGGGAAAACAGGATCCGCCGAATCCCGGCCCCGCATGTAAGAACTTGGAGCCGATTCGATTATCAAGGCCCATCCCTTTGGAGACCACCTGCACGTCGGCTCCAACCCGCTCGCAGACCGTGGCGACCTCGTTGATGAACGAAATCTTCACGGCCAGGAAGGCGTTGGAAGCGTACTTGATCATTTCCGCGGTTGGAATGTCGGTCACGACAAACGGTGTCTCGATGAGGTAGAGGGGTCGGTAGAGATCCTTCATAATGGCGACGGCCTGCTCGCTGTCCGCGCCGATGACGACGCGATTCGGTCGCAGGAAGTCCTCGATCGCCGATCCTTCGCGCAGAAACTCAGGATTGGACACGATATCGAACCGATACCGGCCCGATTGGTTGGCTCGGATGACTTCCCGTAATTTCTCTCCGGTTCCGACCGGCACGGTCGATTTGGTCACGATGACTTTGTAGCCGTTCATGTGCCGGGCGATGCCCCGCCCGACCTCTTCCACGAACGAGAGGTCGGCGGATCCGTCCGCCCTGGGTGGCGTGCCGACCGCAATGAAAATGACCAGCGCCTTGTCGACGGCTTTGGCGACGTCCGTCGAAAAGGTCAACCGATTGTCTTTGATGCCTTTAGCGACCAATTCCGTGATCCCCGGCTCAAAAAACGGCACTTCGCCCTTTTCGAGCCTGGCGATGCGGCCGGCATCCGTGTCCATGCAGGTCACATTCACGCCGAATTCCGCGAAACAGGCCCCCGTCACGAGGCCGACATATCCGGTTCCAATCACACTGATATGCATGGAGCCCGATCCTCCTCAATAAGAAGTATGGACACAAGATGTGAAAAGCATGGCCAGTATAGCAACGCCTCCCTGAGCGGGCAATCAAATCCACCGGATTGAACGCGCGGAAGAGAATTGCAGATTGTTCGGAGGCTCAGTAGAATTGGGCCTCTGCTGCGGGAGATTCGACCATGGTCACCCAGACCGGTTCTATTCTGCGCCCGCTTGCTGTGATGATGCGGCCGGTAGGGAAGACGGTCGGCCCGGATGACAGCTTACTGGTCGCCGCTCGACATATGCGGGATGGGCGGGTCGGGGCGCTGTTGGTGGTCCAAGGTGACCTCTTCGTCGGCGTCGTGAGCGAGGCCGATCTGGTGCGAAAAGCTATGGCGAATGGATTTCAGGCGGAGGAGGTACTCGTCAGATCGGTCATGAGCGCGCCTGTCGTGACCATCGAGATCAGCCGCTCGGCACATGACGCAAGCGATCTCATGGCGGAGCACGGAATCCGCCATCTGGCCGTGAGTGAAGAAGGGAGGATCGTCGGTATGATTTCGGTCCGTGACCTGTTGCGGTATTTTAAGAACTGGGGGACCCTGTGAGCCATTCCATCACGTTCCCGTCCGACGACCCGCGTGCTCGCCGAGCCTTCCGATCATCCCCGGTATGAGCCAACAGCCACCGGGGTCCTCATATTCCCGCATTTTTCTCCTTCTAACAGCCATGATCACCGGCGGGGTGGTCATGGCATTGGAAATCCTGGGGAGTCGTCTGCTTGCGCCCATATTCGGGAACTCATTGTTTGTATGGGGTGCGTTAATCGGCGTCATCCTGGCCGCGATGAGTTCAGGTTATGCCTTCGGCGGCTGGGCATCGGACCGATACCGCGTCGGTCATGTTCTGGCCGGCTTGCTTCTCGGTTCGGGCTGTTGGACGCTCCTCATCGCTTGGATCGGACAACCGGCGATGCTGTGGGTATCCCAAATGATCGAAGATCCACGGTGGGGACCCAGCGTAGCGGCGAGCGTCTTATTGGCTCCGCCGGCGTTCGGTTTGAGCGGCGTGTTGCCCGCGCTCTTGCGGCTCTCGGTCATGGACATGGGCCATCTGGGACGGCACAGCGGAAGCATGATCGCCTTGTCGACGCTGGGCAGCTTAGCCGGCACATGGGGAACGGCCTTTTTTCTTCTGTCCTGGCTGGGGACGAAAGCATTGGTGGCATCGTTAGGAGGTATTCAGCTCGTCCTCGGGATGACCTGGCTCTGGATGGGAACATCGACCCGAGCGAAGATGGCCGTGTCCGCTTTCATAGGCATTTTCCTGGTGGGATGGCAACTGTCTGTTCCTCGCCAGACGGCCTCAGGGGTTGTGCATCAAGAGGATAGCCCGTACCAACAAGTAAGAGTGCGTGACGATGATCTCTTTCGATATCTCGTTTTGGACCGAACGTGGCACGCGGTCATGTGGAAATCGGACCCGGTGACTCTGTTCCTGCCTTACAGTCAACTGATGGTCGCGGCGCTGGCTCTTCCTGCGGAGTCGAAACGAGGCCTAATCCTCGGACACGGAGGCGGGTCGTTGGCGAAATGGCTTGCCCGGTACTGGCCGGGGCTAGAGCTGGATATCGTCGAGGTCGATCCGGCCGTCGTTCGTATGGCTGAGGAGTATTTCGGGTATCAGGCGCCCGGCAACCATCATGTGTACGTCAAGGATGCGCGGGCATTTCTCAACGCCACCACGGTCAAATACGACATCATCTGGGCTGACGCTTTTGCGAGACATTTGATTCCCTTTCATCTCACCACGGCTGAATTTTTCTCGGAGCTGCGCGCGCGACTGACGCCGAACGGTGTGGTGGCGGTGAATATCGCCTCTTCCGGCGAGGGCGGCGATCTGTTGCGGGCCACCGCCGTGGTCGAAACGCTGAAAACGGCCTTTCCTGTCATAGAGACATACGCGGTGAAAGGACCCTGGCGTACCAAATATAAGGGCGCTGAAAACATTATCTTTCTGGGCGGGAGCCCCGTTGAACGGATCAGATACGAAGAGTTTGTTTCGCGTGTCGAGTTGCTCGTTCAAGCGCGGCGCCTTCCGCCTGAAGCGCTGAGTCTGCTGGCCTCGCGGCGTCCTGAACCGTGGCCGCCCGGGCTGACGCTGACCGATGATTTTGCTCCCTACGATCTCCTCGTCGGCTCCGCGATCCCTGAAAGTATCCCGGAGAGCGGCCCCGCCCTTCGGTAGCCCGAATGCGCTGCATGAGTCCCATCCGAGGCGGGAAACCGGCTCAGCGCAGATGGCTAAGAAACCGGCTTGCTTCCATTTTGGGCCCTGTGCTATAAGGGGCCCTCATTGTCTTCCTGGTCGGGATGTATTGCTCGACTCAGATACGGTGGCGTGAAGCAGTTATGCAAAGTTCCTGCGGTGTGGTGTTTATCGTTCTCCAACCTTATCACATCTCTTCTTACATCTCTTAAGGAGGTAGGTCATGGGTAAGATGATGTTGGCGGTCTTCTTCGGCCTGGTCGTCGTAGCTGCCGGCGCTTCCGGAGCGCTTGCTCACCAAGCCGGTGGTGTCGAAGTAGGGGATCTGGAAACCGGATCGGTCGTCGGTCAGCCGTTCAAAGAGCTGGAAGTGGATGCCCAACTGTTCGCTCTTGAGATCGGAAATACGAAGGTCTGGTATCCGCCGGCCACTGTCATTGATTTCAAGGTACGTCCAGGTCGACCGGTCGTTCTCAAGGTCACCAATAACTCCACCGGAGAACACGGCTTTCAGCTGACCGACGCGGTGAGCGCGAGCACCCCGACGGTGTTGAAGGCGGAGGTGGTCCTCAAGCCGGGCGAGACGAAATATATCGGTATTCCCACCAGCGATCTTTTTTATGCAACCCAGGGCAATACGCTCGTCTACCGTTGCCATATCCATCCGTCCCACGTGGGTGGCACGCTGGTCATGTGGAAGTAGGCGCTGAATCGACGACTTGAATCTTCCAGTGAAACGACGACGCCCCGTCCATCGCAAAGATGGACGGGGCGCCGTCACGTCAAGGGACGGTGAGAAAAGCGGCTTCCCGCCCGCCGTCAGGCTTCCTCCGCCCGGCAGTCCGGCTCAGCTTCCAGCGGAATGTTCTGCGCCGCTTCGATCTTTCCCGAGACAATAAGTAGAAGAAAACGGCTGGCGACCGGTTCAGGCTGTTGGCGTTGCACGACGACGGTATTAACGTCGACGATCATCTCGTCGCCGTCCCATTGAGTGCCGTTGACTACCCAAAAATGACTGGCTGCATCGGGAAAATGCCGAGTGACGAACCCTTCAATAAGGCTTCCAACATCTCCTGTGCTCGCCGAGATGCCGGCAGGCAGCGATAATGCAATGCAAATGAGCAACAGGCTGATTCCATAGCAGCGGGGCATGGGCGCACCTCCGTGTGAGGATGGCTCCCGGCGTTCCCCATCGGGGCCGTCAGCGAAAAGCCGGGCCGAGGCTCTCTTTATGGAAATACTACTGCGGTTTGCGGAGGAATGCCAGCAGGGATCATTTCTCTCGATTGCTGGTCGAGGCGCTGGTTATCTAGAAAGCCCGATGTCGAGCGAGTACGGGAGTAAGGCTGACGGCGGTTCGTCGGGCGGACCAAAAAGAAAAGGAGGCCGCCGTGGGCAGCCTCCTTATCTTCTTTCGCCAAACGTGGACTAATTTCTGACGCCGCTCCACACCTTGTTGGAGTCAATTTCTTTGTCGGGATTCAGGGTCCTGGCCTTTTCCAAAAGCACATCGGTGGCTTCCGGATAAGCCGGGTCGGAAATGCAACAATTATCCACGGGGCAGACCGCGGCGCACTGCGGCTCGTCGAAATGCCCCACGCATTCCGTGCAACGATCGTGCGTGATCACATAAATGTTATCACCCACGCCCTGGCCGTCCCCCACATGGTATCCTTTGCCCTCGGCGTCGCTTCGCGTTTCAAAAATCGCCTCATTCGGGCATTCCGGCAGGCAAGCCCCGCAAGAAATACATTCGTCGGTAATCAGAAGTGCCATGACCCGCGCCTCCTTCTCAGATCTCGTATGGACGGATAAACTGTTGACAAGCTCAAGTTGCCACGACCATATTTCGTGGCAAACAGAAGCGCATTCTAAGCTCCGGTTCTTCGGCAAGTCAACAGAAGTGCCGCTGTTCAGAAGGCCTAGAAGCGCCGGTTTCGATGGGCCAATGGGCCCAATCATCACGTCGTTGAGGAGAAAACGGTTGGCACTCAATGGAAGTCCGAAACGCGATCGAATCATCACACTCGCGTTGCTTGCGATTCTGTTGATGAGCGTCAGTCTCTTTCTCTCCAGTCCGAAGGAAGCGGACACCATCGTCGTCACCTTTCCGAGCGGGACGACCCTGGAAACCGAAGTGGCCGACACCCCGGAAAAACTGCTGTTCGGGTTGGCATTCCGCGAGGCATTGCCCCCGAACACGGGAATGCTCTATATCTTTGAAACAACCGGGACGCACCGTGTGAACACGAAACAATATAAAGTCGCGGTCGACATGATCTGGCTCGATGAAAGCCGCCACGTTATCCAGTTGTTCGAGAATGTGCCGCCGTGTTCCAGCGAAACCTGTCCGACATATGGCCCGGCTTCGGAACCGGTCCGGTATGTGATCCAGACGACTGCGGGGTTTGTCCGGCGCGAGGGCCTTCAGGCCAACTCCGAACTTAAATTTGCGCTCCGCATGTAGATCGCGGGGACGCCCGGCAGAAAGGCAACGGGGTCACATGGAGGGGTTTCAGTTCGTCGCACGGGTTGAGGATATTCCGGAGGGTCAGTCCAAGGTAGTGACCCACAATCAAAAGGCGATTGCCGTATTCAATGTGAAAGGGACGTTTTATGCGATTTCGAACCTCTGCCCGCATGAGGGGGGACCATTGAGCGAGGGGCGAGTGAAGGGCTATGTGATCGCGTGTCCATGGCATGATTTGGCCTTTGACCTACGGAACGGGCAGGGAACCGACGGCGGCGGGTACTGCGTAGGGAGTTACGAGATACGGGTTGAGGGAGGCGAAGTGTACGTCGGCGGGCGGCGCAAATGCTGATGTATCGTCGTCTTCCGGCGTGAGCACCGAGGTCCATCAATCAGGGAATAGGGAATGAGGAGATCATGTCTTCACTGATCGGCTGCCGGACGTCAGACGTCGACCGGGACCAGGACGTGCGCCGCTTGGACGGATGCGTCGGCACGCCGTTCCACATTCACCTGTGGGAGGACCGGACAAGAGGAGAGTTGTGGGTGCCGTCATACGATCCGGCGGCGCTGGTGCTGCTCAGTGACGACTACCTGCGAATCGCGAACGGGAACGCCGTGGATTCCGGAAGGCGGAGCTTCGAGTTCAAACCGGTTGCCGCCGGCACGCATCGAATCCTGTTTGAGAAGCGGATGGGGTGGAAGTTTACCGCCGAGCTCCGGCATGTGTATGACATCACGGTGTCTGCTTCGGTTCCTGACGGAGGCGGGTAGATGCCGGATATCGGATACGTGAACGGCCGATTCAGTTTGCTCGCCGAGGCGGTCGTGTCCGTCGAGGATCGGGGATTTCAGTTCGGCGACGGCGTGTACGAGGTCATCCGGACGTACGGCAATCGGCCGTTCCAACTCGAGGCCCATCTCGTTCGACTGGAGAAAAGCGCGAACGCCTTGAGCCTGCGGGTTCCGGTCACACGAGCGGAGTTGAGCGCGCTTATTCACGAGGCCGTCGTCAAGGCGGGCTACGGAGAAAGCAAAATCTACGTACAGGTGACGCGCGGCGTGGCTCCGAGAGACCATCAGTTTCCCGCCGAAGCGACTCCGACCCTGGTCATCACCGTGCGTGAGATGCGGACAATAGCGGATGAGCTGCGGAGAAATGGCGTCGAGGCCATCACGATCGATGATCTACGATGGGGGCGATGCGATATCAAGAGCGTCAACCTGTTGGGCAATGTTCTGGCGCGCCAGCAAGCCAAGGAGGCCGGGGTATTCGAAGCCTTGTTCATCCGGCAGGGCGAAGCGCTTGAAGGCTCGATCAGCAACCTGTTTATCGTTCACAAGGGAGAGCTCGTGACGGCTCCGGATGGGCGATACATCCTCTCCGGTGTCACGCGATCCCTGGTCTTGTCGCTGGCCCGCGAGGCAGGGTTGCCGGTTCGCGAGCAGGGGCCGTCGCGCGAAGCCCTCTATTCCGCATCGGAAGTTTTCCTCAGCGGGACGACGATCGAAGTCCTTCCCGTCACGCGCATCGACGGCCGGGTGATCGGTTCCGGGTCGCCCGGAGCGGTGACCCTCTCGCTCGGTGATCGATTTAAGAAACTGGTCTCGTGAGCCCTTGCTTTGCCCGAAACGGCGTGGTATGGTTCGACCGATTTAAGTGGGCCCAGGCCCACTTTTTTGTTTGAGCAGCTTTCTTTGTGTGCCGCGTGTCGCACGACGGCATGATACCAACCGTGAATGTCCAAAATACCGACCCGCCGGCCCGCGCGCAGGTAGCGTCGGAACATATCTCGCGTCTCGCGAAGCCGATTCTCTGGGCGCTCGGGCTGGAACTGGTGGAAGTTTCAGTCGGGGGACAGCATGCCCGGACGGTGGTGAAGGTTTTTATCGACCGCCGGCAAGGGGTGACGCTGGAGGATTGCGAGCGCGCCCATCGAGCGCTGAGTCCCGCTTTGGATGTGGCGGATCCGTTTCCTCATGCGTATACGCTCGAGGTGTCGTCGCCCGGGCTTGATCGTCCCTTGAGACGAGCCGATGACTTCCGCCGCTTAATGGGAAGGCGCGTGAGCCTGAAGCTCAAGGAGCCGCATCGAGGGCAATGGCGAGTCGTCGGCACGATTGCGGAAGTGGATGAGAATGCCGTCACCGTGACGGTGGAAGAAGGGCGGACGGCGGAAACGTTCCGGTGTGAATTCGAGCGCATCGTCAAGGCGAGGCAAGAGATCGAGTTCCGCCGGTCGCGTGATCAGGTGGCCGATTCGGCCGGGTGAGGAGAGTCCGGGATGAATAGAGAACTGATCGCGGTCATCGACGAAATCGGCCGCCAAAAAGGGATCGATAAGGCCCGCGTCATCGGCGCGATTGAATCGGCGCTACAGACCGCCGCGAAGAAACGCTTTGGTCAGGCGGAAAACATCCAAGTGGAGATTGATCCGAAGACGGGCGAAATCTCGGTCGTCTCCAAGAAGGTGATCGTCGATACGGTGACGAATCCCAAAGCGGAAATCTCGCTGAAGGAGGCGCGCGAGTTCGACGACGGTGCCGAGGTCGGAGATGAGATCGGCTCGCTCATCGAGATGGATGAACTGGGCCGGATCGCCGCGCAGACCGCCAAGCAGGTCATCTTCCAGAAGGTGCGCGAAGCGGAATGGGAGGCGGTGCAAAAAGAATATTCGACCCGACAGGGCGACCTGGTCAACGGGATTATTTTGGGGATGGAACGTCGCAATTATCTCGTGGACCTGGGCAAGACGGAGGCGGTGCTGCCGATCCAAGAGCAGATTCCAAGAGAAACGTACCGGCGCGGTGATCGCGTCAAGGCCTTGCTCGTGGAGGTTCGCCGGACCCCGAAGGACGTCCAGGTCATCCTTTCGCGGAGCCATCCGCAATTCGTGGCCAAGCTGTTTGAGATGGAGGTGCCGGAGGTCGGCGAGAAGATCGTCGAAATCAAATCGATCGTCCGCGAGCCCGGGGATCGGACCAAGATCGCCGTATCCTCCCGTGACAAGGCGGTTGATCCGGTCGGGGCTTGCGTGGGGATCAAGGGATCCCGAGTGCAAGCGGTCGTCCGGGAACTCCGGGGGGAGAAAATTGATATCATTACCTGGACATCCGATCCGCGCGTCTTCATCGCGGAGGCGCTG
The DNA here is from genome assembly GCA_035250505.1 of Nitrospiraceae bacterium. Lineage (GTDB taxonomy): Bacteria > Nitrospirota > Nitrospiria > Nitrospirales > Nitrospiraceae > DASSBQ01. Next base: position 20,919 of record DATFFC010000118.1, read on the forward strand.
AACCCGGCCACGATCGAAAAAGTCGGGATCGACGAGGACAAGAAATCGGCGCTCGTCGTGGTGGCGGACTCGCAACTGTCGCTGGCGATCGGAAAGAACGGACAGAATGTGCGGCTCGCGGCCCGTCTGACGAATTGGAAAATCGACATCATCAGCGCCACCGAATATGAAAAGGAGAAAGCCGAGCGCGACAGGGAGATCAAGGCGGCCTTGGCCGAAGAGGCTGAGGCGCAGCGGCAACAGGAGGAAGCTCGACAAGAGGCGCGGAGCCAGGCCGAACAGGCGGAGTCGGGCACAACAACTTGAACGGAAATGAGGGAAGCCGAGCGCGATGCGTGTGTATGAATTAGCAAAGAAACTCGGAATGGAGAATCGCGATCTGATCCCCGAACTGAAGCGGTTGGGAATTGCGGTGGCGTCTCACAGCAGTACCCTTGACGACGAGGCCGCCCGCCTCGCGTTCGAAAAAATCGGTCCGAAGGTCAAGTCCTCCAAACCGGAAGAGTCCGGTTCGTCGCCCGATGTCTCGGGACATGGCCACGAGGTGAAGCGGCCGGCAAAAGGCGGGAGAGAGGCGACCGGCCATCAGGACGCGTCGGCCAGGTTGCACGGCGGCCACGCGGAAGAATCCAAGCCCGATAAGAGACGTATTCTGATCAAGAAAAAGAAGGAGGAGGGCGCCGAAGAAATCGCACCGCTGGTTTCCGGGGCGGAGTCGAGCCATCCGATTCCACCCATGAGCCAGCCGGGTTCACTATCCGCAGCCACTCCCGGTATTCCCGCAGCGCCGGAGGCGGGGCCGCCCTCCGAAAGGGAATCCATGCCGCCTCCGGACACGGCCGCCATGGAGACGGCTTCGCCCGCAATTGCCGCGGAGGCCAAGACGCCGCCGGTTGCGGTTCCCCCCAAGCCGGCCGCTATCGACACCTTGGCGCCGGTCGGGAAGAAGAAGAGTTTTTCGATCGAGAGTTTGGAGGCAGAAGGCAAGGCCAAGAAGGCCCGGAAGGGTCCTCGGCAGCGTGAAGAGGACGATGTCCGTTTCAGAGACGATGCCACTCGCTGGCAGGATTTGCGCGCCATTCCTGTTCAGCGGCGAGAGGACCGCTCCAAGCATGCGCACCACAGTGCCCCTGCCGAAATCACGAAACCGAGGAAAAAGAGTGTGAAATTGACGGCCGGCGTGAGCGTGAAAGACTTCGCAGAGTTGATCGGTCAGCGTCCTGCGGAAATCGTCAAGAAATTAATGGACATGGGTCAGATGGTCACCTTCAATCAGCCGATCAATCTTGAAGCGGCGGCGCTGATCGCCGAAGAATACGGCGCCAAGGTGGAGGTATCGGTCGAGAAGGCGGGAGAAGATTTGCTGGAAGACGCGGTCCGCGCCGAAGGGGAGGACAATCTGCAGCCTCGCCCGCCGGTGGTGACGATCATGGGCCATGTCGATCACGGCAAGACGTCGTTGCTTGACGCCGTCCGTCAGGCGAAAGTCGCTGAAGGGGAAGCCGGCGGCATTACTCAGCATATCGGCGCCTATACGGTCAGTGTTCATGGCCGGCAGGTCACGTTCCTCGATACGCCCGGCCACGAAGCCTTCACGGCCATGCGGGCGCGCGGAGCGAAAGCGACGGATATCGTGGTGCTGGTCGTCGCTGCAGACGACGGCGTCATGCCGCAAACGGTCGAAGCCATCAATCATGCCAGGGCGGCCGGGGTGCCGTTGGTCGTGGCGGTCAATAAGATCGACAAGCCCGGCGCCAATCCCGATCGGGTCAAAAATGCCTTGTCCGAGCACGGTCTGATCCCGGAGGCGTGGGGTGGCGACACGATTATGGTCGAAGTCTCCGCCAAACAGAAAGTCGGGCTGGATCAGTTGTTGGAAATGATTCTGTTGCAGGCGGAAGTGCTGGAGCTCAAGGCAGATCCGACCAAGCTGGCGAAAGGGTTGGTCATCGAAGCGAAGCTGGAGCGAGGGCGGGGACCGGTGGCGACCGTTTTGGTGCAAAGCGGCACATTACGAGTCGGAGATGCCTTCGTGGTGGGCACGTTCAGCGGCAAGGTCCGTGCCCTCAATGACGATACCGGCAAGAAAGTGGCCGCCGCCGGCCCCTCCATCCCGGTTGAGGTTATCGGCCTGCCCGGTGTTCCGCTCGCCGGTGATCCGTTTGTGATCGTGAAGGATGAGCGGGTCGCTCGGGACATTGCCGAAGCGAGGGCGCAGAAACAACGGGCTGCGGAATTGGCCGGCTCGGCCAAGGTCAGCCTCGATGATCTCTTCGCCAAGATTCAGGAAGGCGATGCGAAAGAGCTGCCGATCGTCATCAAGGCGGATGTGCAGGGGTCTGCGGAAGCCTTGGCGGCGGCGGTCGAGAAAATGCCTGTCGGCGCGGTGAGATTGAAGGTCATGCACAGCGGCGTCGGCGCCATCACGGAAACCGATGTGCTGCTCGCGGCGGCGTCCAAGGCGATCGTCATCGGCTTCAATATTCGTCCCGAGCCCAAAGCCGCGACGCTCGCCGAGCATGAGGGCGTCGATATCCGTCTGTACAATATCATCTACGACGCGCTCGCCGACATCAAAGCCGCCATGGAAGGACTGCTCGAACCGACCTTGAAAGAACGCATCCTCGGCCGGGCGGAGGTCCGCCAGGTCTTTACGATTCCCAAGGCCGGCGTGGTCGCCGGATCGTATGTGCTCGATGGAACGATTACGCGCGCAAGCGCGGGCGCCAGGGTCATCAGAGACCATGTCGTCGTCTATGACGGAAAACTGGGTTCGCTGCGACGATTCAAAGACGATGTCCGCGAAGTGCAGCAAGGCTATGAATGCGGGATCACGATAGAAAACTTCAACGACATCAAAGCCGGCGATGTCATCGAGGCCTACGTCATCGATAAGATCGCCGCCAAGCTCGAGACGGCCGGTCGCGGCTCAACGCCGCAAAGCCAACGGGCATGATCGTTGGCGTCTGTACGGTTGAGTTATTCATTCCTGAAGGCCATTCCCTGAAAGGAAAGCGACAGGTTCTTCAAAGCTTGAAGAACCGGTTGCGTGAGAAGTTCAATCTGTCGGTGGCGGAAGTGGGCGAACAGGACCTCTGGCAAAAATCCATATTGGGATTGGCGTGCGTGGCGAACGAGTCGGCTCATGTCAATCAGGTCCTTGAGCAAGCGTTGAACCTGATTCGTGGTATCCCGACGATCGAGCTTGTGAGATCGAGAATCGAGTTGCTGTGACGGGTTCTTCCATGGCAAAGACCGCATACAAACGGGCCGAACGAGTGGCCGATCAAATCAGAATGGAAGTCGCCGATATCTTGATGCGGCGGATCAAGGACCCTCGCGTGCGGTCGGTCACCGTTACGGACGTGGAGCTGACCAGCGACCTCCGATTCGCCCGGATCTATGTCACCACGATGGAGCGGGACGAAGCCGAACGACAGGTGTTCGACGGATTGGCGAAAGCGGCCGGGTTTATTCGCGCGGAGCTGGGGAAACGGCTGGCGTTGCGATATCTGCCGGACCTCACGTTTATCAAGGATATCAGCGGCCCTCGCGGAGACCGGATTCTTCAATTGCTCGATAGTCTCCACCATGAGGACGAGGACCCGCCGGCGACGCCTCCGGCAAATCCCGGCGCAAACCGCACGAAATTCAACTGATCGATGTATTTGCCATGACCCTTTCCCCGGACGCACGTGTGGTCAGACACGGCGTGCTCAACCTGAATAAATCGTCCGGCTGGACCTCCCATGATGTGGTGGCGCGGCTGCGGAAATCGTTCGGTGGCGTCAAAGTCGGTCATGCAGGCACGCTGGACCCGGCGGCGACCGGAGTCCTGCCGATCTTGCTCGGCAAAGGGACCCGCATTGCCGAGTATTTGCTCGACTGGGACAAGGAGTACCGGGCGGTCCTGCGGCTTGGGGAAACGACGGATACGCTGGACGCGACCGGGATGGTCCTGGAGCGCCGCCCGCTCGACGCCGTGAACGAAGAGGCCATTCACGCAGCGACGGCGGCATTCAAGGGACGCATTCGGCAGATGCCGCCGATGTATTCGGCGGTGAAGGTCCACGGTGTCCCGCTGTACAAGAGCGCCCGACAGGGACACGTCGTTGAACGGGCGTCGCGTGAGGTCACTGTGCATCGGCTGGATGTGGAGCACATCCGCGGGCGCGACGTGTTTCTTCGAATCCATTGTTCCAAGGGGACTTACATCCGGACGCTCTGTGCGGACATCGGAGAAGCCTTGCATGTCGGCGGGCACTTGTTTTCCCTTCAGCGAAGCAAGGTGGGTCCGCTGGCTGTGGAGCAGGCGGTAACGATGGAAGAGGTCGAAGCTCAACTTCGGGCCGGAACGGGGTTGGCTTCGGTGCTGTCCCTTGATGCGGCGTTGGAGGCCTTACCGGCCTGCACTGTTGATGCAGGTACGGCGCGAAGAGTGCTCCATGGCGTGCCTATCGCGTACGAATCCGTGCTCAGGTGGGAACCGGCCGATCAGCGTCCGACTCATGAAGAGCCGGTTCGCATCAAGGACAGCGTCGGCCGGCTCCTCGCGATCGGATATCTGCAGAGGCCGATTGGACGCGGTCGCGAGACTCCGCCTATTCAACGCATTGTCGTCAGGAAATTACTTGTATCGGAAGAACCCGCAGTCTGCGTATCATGAACCCTACAAAGGAGACTCTGAGATGGCCCTGCTGAAGGAACCCAAAGCCGACCTGGTCCGGCAATACCGGCAACATGATCAGGACACCGGGTCGCCGGAAGTGCAAATCGCGATACTGACCAACCGTATCGGGTACCTCACGGACCATTTCAAATTGCACAAGAAGGATCACCATTCGCGACGTGGTCTGCTGCAGTTGGTGGGCCGGCGGCGCCGGCTCTTGGATTATCTGCGGCGTATCGATGAGGCGCGGTATCGGTCCACTTTGGATCGATTGAAAATTCGGAAATAGGCTGTTTCGACCGGCGCGTCCGCGCCGGTCATTCCGCCGCGCAGGTGAACACGGATATGGACTCACCGTCCGGAAATTATGAGCGTATGGCCGATGGCTTATAGCTTGTGGCACAAGCTAAGAGGCGCTTTGTTCGTGCTATTAGCCAGAAGCCATCCGCCATCGACTCCTTCAGAATTTTCCAGTCGTGAGTCTATTTCTGTGGGCATCTGTGGGGCTTAACCCAAGAGGAGAACCACGAGATGGCACATGCAGTTGAATTGGAACTAGCCGGCCGGCGATTGAGATTAGAAACCGGGCGTGTGGCGAAGCAAGCCGACGGCGCCGTGTGGGCGTCCTATGCCGACACGGTGGTGCTTGCCACGGCGGTGGCGTCTCAGAATGCGAAGCCGGGCGTCGATTTTCTTCCGCTCACGGTGGACTATCAGGAAAAGGCCTATGCGGCGGGGAAGATTCCCGGCGGCTATTTCAAGCGGGAGGGACGACCGTCGGAGAAAGAAGTCCTGACCAGCCGACTCATCGATCGTCCTCTCCGGCCGCTCTTTCCCGACAGCTATTATAATGAGACGCAGGTGATTGCATCCGTGCTGTCGGCGGATAAAACCGGCAGTTCCGACGTCATCGGCATCACAGCGGCATCGGCGGCACTGGCCGTGTCCTCCATTCCCTTCGGGGGCCCGGTGGCCGGCGTCAAGATCGGCCGTGTGGACGGTCGATTAGTGGTCAATCCTGATCTCGAGATTCTCGAACGAAGCGATCTGCACCTCGTCGTGGCGGGAACGGCGGATGCGGTTATGATGGTGGAAGCGGGAGCCAACGAACTGCCCGAAGCCACGATGTTGGAAGCGATCCAGCTCGCCCATGATGAAATCAAGAAAATCGTGGCCAAGATTCTGGAACTGCAGGGTCTCGCCGGCAAGCCGAAGCGGGTTGTGGCGGCCGAAGAGATCGACGCCGGGTTGGCCGGTGAGGTGCGGGCGCTGGTGGCCAATCCGATCCGAGAGGCCATTCTCATTCCAAACAAGACGGCCCGGCAGGAGCGCCTCGATCAGGTTTTGGCGGACGCGGTTGAAAAATTCAAGACCGATGATCCGCATCGCGAACGGCACGTCCGGCTGACCTTCCATTCATTGGAGTATACGGAAGTGCGCAGCATGATCTTAGAACGCGGTGTCCGCGCGGATGGACGAGGTCCCTCGGACATTCGTCCAATCACCTGCGAGGTGGGCGTTTTGCCGCGTACCCATGGGTCGGCATTGTTCACGCGCGGTGAAACCCAGAGCTTAGCGGTCGTGACATTGGGGACGACGGAAGATGAACAGCGCATTGATGCGTTGGAAGGGGAATATTCGCGCACGTTCATGCTGCACTATAATTTTCCGCCGTTCAGTGTCGGAGAGGCGAGGCCGCTGCGCTCGCCCGGACGCCGTGAGGTGGGCCACGGGGCGTTGGCCGAGCGCGCGCTCAAGTCGATCATTCCACCCAAGGACAAATTCCCCTATACCCTGCGCATTGTCTCGGATATTCTCGAATCCAACGGCTCATCTTCCATGGCGACCGTGTGCGGCGGGACCATGGCGTTGATGGATGCAGGGGTGCCGATCAAAGAACCGGTGGCCGGGATCGCCATGGGTCTCATCAAAGAGGGCGACCGCGTCATGGTCCTGTCCGATATTCTCGGCTTGGAAGATCATCTCGGCGACATGGATTTTAAGGTGACCGGGACAAAGCGTGGCATCACGGCGCTGCAAATGGACATCAAGATCGGCGGCATCACGGCGGCGCTCATGCGCGAGGCGCTGGAACAGGCCAAGGCCGGGCGGCTCCATATATTGGATCGCATGCTTCAAGCGCTCAGTGCCCCGCGCACGAACCTCTCTCCTTTTGCGCCTCGGATCTTCCCGATGAAGATCAAACAGGACAAGATTCGGGATGTCATCGGTCCGGGCGGAAAGACCATTCGCGGCATCATCTCCGAGACCGGCGCCAAGATCAACGTGGAAGACACGGGGGATGTCACCGTCGCGTCCTCGGATGAGGCCTCGGCTCAAAAAGCCATCGAAATGATCAAGCGCCTGACCGAGGAAGTCGAGGTGGGGAAGCTCTATTTGGGGACCGTGCGAAAAATCATGGATTTCGGGGCCTTCGTTGAGGTGCTGCCGGGGACCGACGGCCTCGTGCATATTTCCCAACTCGCCCACCATCGGGTGAAGGCCGTCTCTGATGAAGTGGCGGAAGGAGATCAGATCATGGTCAAAGTCATGGAGATCGACAAGCAAGGAAAAATCCGACTCAGCCGCAAGGAAGCCATGCCGGCTCCGGCTGCTCCCGCGTCCAAAGAACCCACCACCGCGGGGTAATGCGCCGTGTATCGGAAAATCGTCCTCGATAACCGCCTGCGCATCGTCGCCGAACATATCCCCACTCTGAAGTCGGTCACCATCGGCATTTGGGTGAATGTCGGCTCGCGTGACGAGCAGCAGGGGGAAGAAGGCCTCTCTCATTTTCTCGAACATATGTTTTTCAAGGGCACCAAACGGCGCTCGGCCATGCAGATCTCCCGGGAGATCGATGCGCTCGGCGGGGAGATGAACGCGTTCACCACGCGGGAGACCACGACGTTTTATGTCAAAGTGCTCGACCAGCAGCTCGCAGCGGCGCTCGAATTGCTGTCGGACCTGTTCTATCGGTCCCGCTTTGACTCCAAGGAAGTGCAAAAGGAGAAGCAAGTCGTCTTGGAAGAAATTCGGATGGTCCAAGATGACCCGGAAGACCTTGTCCAAGAACTTCATATGAAGCATATGCTCGGAGAACACCCTCTGGGGAGACCGATCCTCGGAGATGCGGGACGGATCGAGAACCTTCGCCGACAGGACCTGCTCTCGTATATCCGTGCGCACTATGATCCTCGGCACACCGTGATTGCCGTTGCCGGCAACTTCAGTTGGAAGCGGCTTGAGCGGGTTCTCCAGCAGCATTTCGGTTCGGCGCATGCGGGAATGGGCGTCATGCCTCACCGGTGGCCGCCGCAAATTTCCTCGGGACTCTTGGTTCAGAAGAAGTCCTTGGAACAGGTCCACGTCTGCTTAGGGCTTCGCGGCGTTGCCGCCGGGCACAAAGATCGATACGCCGTCCACGCGTTGAATGGAGTATTGGGCGGCAGCGTCAGTTCGCGTCTCTTTCAGGAAGTTCGTGAAAGGCGCGGACTGGCCTATTCGATTTACTCCTTTCTGTCGACATACTCCGATACGGGGATGATCACGATTTACGCGGGAACGCGTTCCCGCGAAGTTCAACGAGTCATTGAGTTGGTACGGCGTGAACTCAAACGCCTGCGGTCGCAGGGGGTCGAGCCGAAAGATTTGGCGCGCGTCAAGAATCAGATGAAGGGAAGCCTCATGCTCGGGCTGGAAAGCTCGCACAGCCGCATGAGTAAGCTTGCGAAGGACGAGCTGTCGCAAGGATGCCATGTATCACTCGAACAAATGACTGCCGAAATCGATCGCGTCACCCTGGAACAGGTCCATGGTGTTGCCTGCGAGCTCTTGAACCTGGACCAACTGTCTATTACGGCGCTTGGTCCCGTCACGCCGAAAAGTCTTCGCAGCCTCGCCGTGCAATAGAGACTTCTCGCTCTATTCACCCCTGTCTCAGGGACCGGTAAACGAGGTTCCGCAGGGGGCCCATCTGTTTAGTCTAAGACGCTGAAATTGCTCTCCTTTCATCGCATCACGGGCAGAGGGAATGGCGGAAAACATTTCCTTGACACGGTTTCCCGATTTCAGTACCATGAGCGCGTTTTTACCGCGTGGGATACGTATTCTCTGACCGAAGAGAGGAAGTAAGCAGAGCGAAAGGGGGTGTCGAACGCACTTCCTCTGCTGGGGCGTTCTCTCAAATTCGTCTTTTTAAACTTGGCTTCTCTTGCTTTTTGGGGTTTTCTGGTCATCATTTTTCCAAGGAGGGATAGCGTTATGAATAGGGTCGTAGTCGTAGCCGCAGGTGTGGTGTTTTCTGTGGTCGGCTTGCTGACGGCCGGGTTCGTCGCGGCAGCCGATGCTCCCCCGGCACCAGGCAGCCCAACCGGTCCGTCTGAGATTATTAGCGGCGGGGGCAAGAACTATAAAGGTGAAGCGGTCAACACTCTGAAGGGCCGCGTGTGGTCGCAGTGGGCCGATAATCCGGATGGGGAGATCTTGTTCGGTATTCAGTATTGGAATACCGGCGAGCCAGCTTCGGGGAATCCCGCGGGTCGGAGTTCTACACAGATGGACGTGAAACCGCCGGATCCCTTGTTTGTGTGCTGCTCCTGGGGGTTCGTCGGCGGGACTGAGAGAAACAATCCATATGCCGGATGGTACCATGCCGCCACCACAGTCCGCTTGGCGGTCAAGGACAAGACCCTGATGGACCAACTCATCAAGGCGTCTCAGGACCTCGTGGCCATGGAGGTGACGCTCGATGGACGGACCATCACCGGGTTCAAAGTATTGAAGGCAGACTAAGTCGCGGAGCCAACTGCCAATCATTCATAGCTTTCTTCGAGGAGGATACATGATGAAGCTTCATAAGCAGGGCTGGGCCTTCATGGCTGCCGTGGCCTTAGTGGTGGGGTTGACCTCCACCGCTTTCGCCATTGAAGCCTTTCAGGAGCGGTTTGAATGGGGAGATATGAGTAAGCCGACCACGCTGCAAGGGCGGGTGATCATCCTTGACCCGTATGATGAGGCAGTGTGGATCAACATCGCCGTGTTCGGCGGCAACGCCGAGAGCGGGCTGTTCTGGCAAAAGATCCATCCGGGCAAGAACGTAAAATTCTATGCAGCCGACAAAAATGTCTGGGAACAGCTGAAGTCGATGGCTCGTCCGCATGCCGGTCCCGCTGCGGCAAAGGAAGTGCCGCCGGCCTCCGCCACGACGCTGGTCGAGTTCACCGCGCAGGAGACGGAGCAGAACCATCGGGTCATCACAGCAGTGAAGAAGCTCGATGACAATGCCGGATCCATTGGGCATCCCCGAAGCATCAGCTCACTGCGGTTGAAGGATTGCATGGGGAAGGATGAAATGGATAAGGGTTGCGCCGCCGCGAAGCAGGGTTTGAACACAACTCCAAAGGGAGAGGGCACGCTCCCGATGCAGTATGATGTGTTGGCTCCCAGTGGGAAGCCGTTGGCCGGATTGGTTCCCTGGACGGCCAAGTATAACGGCGGTAAGTAAGTTCTAAGACCACCTGGTCGAATGGGAGGCGGCGCCGTGAAGGCGCCGCCTCTTTTTTTATGACGACGACGGAGGGCGGGCGTCTCGATCTGTGTCGATCCGGCGCTGAATATCGGCAAGCTTGTTCAAGGCATCCAGAGGTGTGAGGGAGAAGATATCCAACTGGCGGACCTCTTCCAGTAAGGGGTGGGGACGGGGAGCTGAAGAGTCGAAGAAACAGGCTTGTTCAGCCGGTTCGGCGAGAACCGGGGTCGTCGTCGGCTGTTCGAGCTGGCGAAGGACCTGCTGCGCTCGCTGGACGACGGAAGCGGGAAGGCCCGCCAATTTCGCCACATGAATGCCGTAGCTCCGATCGGCGCCGCCCGCGACGATCTTCCTCAAAAACAAGACCTCTCCGTCACGCTCCTGCACGGCGACTCGATAGTTACGGATTCCCTCTCGCAGCGTTTCAAGCTGGGTCATTTCATGGTAATGGGTGGCAAAGAGTGTGCGGGCACCAAGCCGCTGGGGATCTTGAATATGTTCCGCCACGGCCCAGGCGATGCTTAAGCCGTCGTAGGTGCTGGTTCCGCGTCCGATCTCATCCAGCAGGATGAGACTATTCCTCGTCGCGCAATGAAGAATCTGCGCCGTCTCCGTCATCTCGACCATGAACGTGCTTTGCCCTGCGGCCAAGTTGTCCGATGCGCCGACCCTTGTAAAAATTCCGTCGACGAGGCCGATGCGGGCGGTCGTCGCCGGCACAAAACTGCCGATTTGAGCCAGCAGCGTGATCAAAGCGACTTGCCGGAGATAGGTGCTCTTCCCGGCCATGTTCGGCCCCGTCAGAATCACCAGCCGCTGCTTATCGAGATCCAAGTATGTGTCGTTCGGAACGAAACCATCCAGATGCTCCAGCCGTTCGACGACCGGATGGCGGCCATCGGTGATCAGAATGACTCCCGACTCATCCACGGCCGGGCGGACGTACCGATTCAGCGCGGCCGCCTCGGCCAGCGCGGCGAGCACATCCAAGAGCGCAAGGCGGGCGGCAATCGACTGAAGCCGCACCGTTTCATGAACCAAGCGCGCGCGCAAGGCTTCAAAGAGCTCATACTCGAGTGCCATGAGTTTCGACTCGGCCCCGATGACGCGTTCCTCCATTTCCCTGAGTCGGGCCGTCGTGAACCGTTCGGCGTTCACGAGCGTTTGCTTGCGGATAAAATCGGGTGGAACTTTCGCCAAATGTGTCTTGGTCACCTCGATGTAGTAGCCGAACACAGTGTTGTAACGGATCTTTAACGAATCGATTCCGGTACGTGCCCGCTCCTCAGACTCCAAGGCGGCAATCCACCCCTTGCCTTCACGACCGGCCTTTCGGTACTCGTCGACGCCGGCATGATATCCCTCCTTGATGAGATTTCCCTCCCGGCTTGAGGCGGGCACGTCCGGCAGTAAGGTCTGGTCGATCATTTCATAGAGGTCCATGGCGGAATCCCAACCTGAATGCGCGTCTTTCAACAAGGCGCAATTCACGGCCGCCAGACGGCCGGATAGGTCCGGCAGCATCGAAAGCGACTGCTTCAACGCCAAGAGATCGCGAGGCGTCGCCACTCCCAGCGAGATCCTGCTGCTCAGCCGAGAAATGTCCTGAACGGCGCGGAGGCAGGCCCGCAAGCCGACTCGAAGATCATGCCGTTCCTTGAGCTCTTCGATCGCCTCGAGCCGGATTTCAATGGCGCGGCACTCCAAAAGAGGACGGAGAATCCATTCGCGCAAGAGGCGTGTTCCCATGGCCGTCACGGTGCGGTCGAGCACACTGAGCAGAGTGCCGTCTCGACGTCCCGCAGCGGGATCGGGGTCGCGAATGGCCCGCACCAATTCGAGATTGCGGACCGTAGCGGCATCCAGATGCATGGCATCCTGCTGGCGGCGCGCCTCCAGGCGGGTAATATGGTTCAGGTCGGACGAAGGCTGACTCTCACGCAGGTAGCGAAGCACCGCGGCCGCTGCCTCAATACCGAGCGAGAGGGGTCGGCAGCCGAACCCGTCGAGCGAGTGGACCTTGAAGTGATCCAACAGGAGCCGGTGCGCTTCCTGAACGCCCGACCATGATGTCGGGCAGTCGCTTATTCGAAGTGCCTTGAAACCATCCAGGTGCTGCTTGATGCTGGAGGCGATTCGTGCCGGTACCAGCAGTTCCTTGGGTTCGATCCGAGCCAACTCATTCAGACAGGCGGTTTCCGCTTCCTCGCCGGAGAATTCTTGCGCAAAGAAGGAACCGGTGGAGACATCGATCGCCGCCAGTCCGATCAGACAGGTAGCGCGTCCGCTCGTCGAAGAGGCGGTCGCCACAGCAGCCAGATAATTGGCCTCGGAGGGAGGCAGAAATTCGCTGTCCACGAGGGTGCCCGGTGTGTAGAGTCGGACGACTTCCCGGCGCACCAGTCCCTTGGCAATCTTCGGATTCTCGACTTGATCGCAGAGCGCGACCGTCCGACCCGCCTTGAGCAGCTTGGCGATGTAGCCGGTCGCTGCGTGATGCGGCACTCCGCAGAGCGGCACGGGCTGCTCTGAATGTTTGTCGCGCGACGTCAACGCAATCGAGAGCAGACCGGACGCTTCGACGGCGTCCTCATAAAACATTTCATAAAAGTCCCCCACTCGGAAGAAGAGTATCGCATCAGGATATCCCTGTTTGATGTCCCGATATTGGCGCATCAGCGGGGACAGGTCTGTATCAGCCATCAGTCGGCTCTTCGGTAAAGGCTGCGGGCGAAGACAAATCCGATGGACGCGTGGCCTTCTCCAACGAGAGTCGGAGCCGTTCGAGGTCGGCTTCCGCTTCCTGCAGGGCGTTGGTTTTCCTTCTCAATTCGATGCGCCCTCGAAGCCATGCCGGGAAGAGCAGAATGGCGGAGACAAGCAGGCCGATCGCGAACGCGGCGAGAATCGGCTTGTAAATGGGCGTCGAGGCCGACCGGAGCCCAAAAAAATATCGGAGCGTGACTTCCTGCTCCTGATTCTGAAGAAAGAATGAAAGCGACAACAGAATCAGAATCCCGACAAGGATCAGCCGTATCACGACGAGACTCTCCGGGACACCACGGATCGTGGGCGGGCGTTGCGCCTTCCATGGGAATTGGACCCATATCCCGCGCGTATGGCCGTCAACAGAGTCGCTGAGCCGGATCCGAGCGCTCGAAATGAGACATCACGTGCGCGCGGGCCGCGATGGTCCAATCGGATCTCCAGCCTGTCATCCGGCAGCGCGCGCGACGCTCGGTCGGCCCATTCAATGGCCGTCACCGTGGTATCGTTGAAATATTCATCGAGGCCCAGGGATGAGACCTCTCTGTAGGATGCGATGCGATAGAGGTCGACATGGATCAACGGGAGGCGTCCATGATAAGTGTGAACCAGCACAAACGTGGGGCTCGACACGCCATGTGGATCGGCCCGCAGGCCAGCCGCGATCCCACGGATCAATGTGGTTTTTCCGGCTCCGACGAGCCCCTGCAAGGCCAACACTTCTCCGCCGCGCAGTGCTGCACCGATGATGCGCCCGAGTCGGATGGTCTCACTCGCCGACGGTAACGTTCTTTTCCATTCCGGATAGAGTCGGTGAATGGACCGGGGCGTAGCTCGCGGATCGGCACCGGGGATACCAGGCTTACGAGCCGGTGATTTGGGCGAATGCTTCCGAGATATGCTCAATGAGGTCACCGGCGGTCATAGCGGCTTGGCCCACCGACCCGGCGGCGAGGTCCCCGGCCAAGCCATGAAGATAGGTTCCCGTACAGGCGGCGTCCCACTGCGAAAGTCCCTGGGCTAGCAAGCCGACGATCATGCCCGTCAGGACATCGCCCGTGCCGGCGGTCGCCATTCCAGGGTTGCCGGTGGGGCAGATTGCCGTCATACCGTCCGGTCTGGCGACAATGGTTCGCGCGCCCTTGAGAACCACCAACACTCCCCGTTCTCTTGCAAATCGGCTTGCCACCCCGAGCCGATCGGCATTGACCGACTGCGGCGACGCGTCGATTTCCAGCCGGGACATCTCGCCAGGATGCGGCGTCAAGATAGCAGGGAATTTGCTTTCGGTGAGGAGCGATGCCTTCCCAGCCAGGGCATTGAGCGCATCCGCATCGAGTACACAGGGCCTCTCTATCCGTCTGACCAATTCCTGGATCAGGTCCACGGTCTCGGGATGGGTGGTCAGGCCGGGACCGATGGCAATGGCGGTTCGAGTCCGCGCGAACGTCAGTAATCGATCGAGGCTCGATCGCGCCAATGTGCGGGCTTTGGTTTCGGGCATGGGAACCGTCATCGCCTCAAGCAACTTGGCTTCCAGCGTATCGTTCACGCTGGAAGGAATGGCGACCGTCACGAGCCCGGCGCCGACACGCAGGGCAGCCTTGGCCGCCATGGCGGCAGCCCCCGTCTTCCCGACCGACCCGGCGATGATGCCCGCATGGCCATACGTGCCCTTGTGAGATGAGGCATGCCGGACAGGCACTGCAGCTTTGGCATCATCACGAGTCAATAACACCATCCGGCTTTCGACTTGTTCGACGAAGGCCGCCGGGATGCCGATATCGGCGACCTGGACGGAACCGGCATGATCAATACCCTGCCCGATATAGAGGCCGATCTTCGGTAGGCCGAACGTGACGGTCAGGTCGGCGCGGACCGCCGTTCCCAACACGGAGCCGGTATCCGCATGCAGGCCCGAAGGAATATCCACGGCGACGACCGGACGACCGGCGCCATTGACGGCCTGGATGATTCCTTCATAGGGGCCGGAGACGGGGCTGGAAAGCCCGGTGCCGAGTATGGCATCCACGATGAGATCGCTCGAGGTGAACAGGTGGTGCAGCTGGTCAGGATCAGCGGCCGTTCGGATCGCCTTCTTCTTCGCCACTCGCTCCAACCGCCCGTACATGATGCGTGCGTCGCGGCTTAATTCCGCCGGCTTCGCCAGCATCACGACTTGAATCGTGGCCTGCCTTCGAATCAACAATCGAGCAACGACGAAGCCGTCTCCTCCGTTATTGCCTTTGCCGCAGACGACCGTAATGCGTTTCTTCTTCAAAGGAGAATAGCGCCGCTCGAGCAGCTCCACGACCGCCGCTCCCGCCCGCTCCATGAGCACCGAGCCTGGGATGCGGGCCTCGTCGATGGTTCGTCGATCGAGCGCTTGCATTTGAGCGGCGGTGACGATTTTCATCATGGCATCGAGCCGGTCAACAAGGCGTCGCTGCGTCGCTTCTGCCTGAACATGGGGAGGTTCATTTCTGCCGGCTCATCGAAGAAGCTCTCTCATCTCGCGAACGGCTTGTTCCAAACCGACGAGCACGGCCCGGGCGACGATACTGTGCCCGATGTTGTATTCCACGATCTCCGGAATACGTACGAGGCGCCGGACATTCTTGTAATTAAGACCATGTCCCGCGTTGACGCCTAGGCCGAGCTTATACGCCAGTTTGGCTGCCTGAGTCAGCGAGTCGAACTCCTCGTCTTCATCTTTCGACTTTCTCGCATTGGCGTATCGGCCGGTATGGAGTTCGACATAGGTAGCCCCCACCTTGTGGGCGGCTCTGATCTGGTCCAGATTCGGCTCGACAAACAGGCTCGTCGGGATGCCGCCGTCCCGAAGGAGTTCGATGATCCGGTAAATCCTATCCTTGTGTGCGGCGACATCGAGTCCACCTTCGGTGGTCAACTCTTGCCGGCGTTCCGGGACCAAGGTCACGAGATCCGGCTTCACATTGAGAGCGATCTTCGCCATGGTTTCATCGGCCGCCATCTCGAGATCGAGTTTGGTCGAGACGATTTCTCTGAGCAGCGTGAGGTCTCGGTCTTGGATGTGGCGCCGATCCTCCCGCAGATGAACCACGAGACCATCGGCCCCGGCCAGTTCTACCAGTATGGCGGCCGCGAGTGGATCGGGATCTTTGCCGCCCCTGGCTTGCCGTAGGGTTGCGACATGGTCGATGTTGACGCCAAGACGTGCCATGAGAACCGTCGACCTCTCTTGTGGCGGTGAAGTTCGAATTTTGCGAAACTTCTCGAAAATCCGAGGCAAATTGGCGAAGAGGATGCGGCATTATTAGCAGAAATGGAACGGGCGAGCAAGAATCACGGCCCAACGCGGCGTGCTGCCGTCGTGCGCCTCGCTCATGGAGCCGTCGGGGAAGGCATCAGCAAGGACAACCCTATAAAATCACGACGAAATTGACTCGATGGCCGGCCTCAATTAGAATACGCTTCTTTCCAGCCGATCGACTCTCGCCCGCCGATTAGGAGCAACGAATCGCTATGGGGACGGCAGACGGTTTTTATCGACTCAAACGGCTTCCTCCGTATGTCTTTGCCCAGGTCCAGGCCCTCAAGTTGGAAGCCCGTCACCGGGGTGAAGATATTATCGATTTTGGCATGGGGAATCCGGACCAGCCGACACCGTCACACATCGTCGACAAGCTGATCGAGGCGTCCAAGAAGGCCAGGAATCATCGCTATTCCGCCTCCCGCGGCATTACGAAGCTTCGCCACGCCATAGCCGGGTGGTATAAGCGGAATTACGACGTGGAGTTGGACCCCGAAACCGAAACGATCGTGACCATCGGCTCCAAGGAAGGTATCGCCCATCTGGCATTGGCCATGATCGGTCCCGGCGACGTGGTGCTCACTCCGACGCCGACCTATCCGATTCACATGTACAGCTTTATTATCGCGGGCGGCGAAGTCCGCGGCATTGAGCTTCGCCAGGACAGCGATTTCTTTGACGACCTGATGCGGGTGTATCGACAAACCCTGCCTCGCCCTCGCATCCTGGTCATCAATTTTCCGCACAATCCCACGACTGCAGTGGTCGATCTGGAGTTTTTCAAGAAGATCGTCGCGTTCGCCAAGGAACATAACGTCATCGTGATTCATGATCTGGCCTATGCAGACATCGTCTTTGACGGGTATCGCGCCCCCAGTTTCCTTCAGGTCCCGGAAGCCAAGGACGTCGGTGTGGAGTTCTACACCCTGTCGAAAAGCTACAATATGCCCGGATGGCGGGTCGGATTCTGTGTAGGCAATCGGGAAGTCGTGGGCGCGCTGGCCAAGATCAAGAGTTACCTCGACTACGGGATCTTCCAGCCGGTCCAAATCGCCAGCACCGTGGCCCTCAATGGCCCTCAAGACTGTGTGAGAGAGGTGGTGCAACGGTATCAGAGCCGCCGGAACGTGTTGGTCAACGGCCTCAACCGGATCGGCTGGCCGGTGTCCATGCCGCGGGCGACTATGTTTGTGTGGGCCCGCATTCCGGGCGCCTATCGTCACATGGGCTCCTTGGACTTCTCCAAGCTCCTGTTGGCGGACGCCAAAGTGGCGGTGTCCCCGGGGATTGGCTTCGGTGAGGGCGGGGACGAATTCGTCCGATTTGCGTTGGTCGAAAACGAGCATCGCACCCGCCAAGCCATCCGCGGAATCCGAAAGGCGTTGAAGCTCGATGGACGGTCCGCATGAGATCTGAAATAGGAGTCGGCATTATCGGATTCGGCACGGTGGGAACCGGTGTGGCGCGCATCCTGCTCAACAATGCGTCATTGATCCGCCGTCGCCTCGGAGTGCCGATTACGCTGGTGGGAATTGCCGACTTGGACGTGACCCGCGACAGAGGGATCACGCTGCCTCCGGGCTTATTGACGGCTGATGCGAAGCGACTTCTGGACGACCCGCGCGTCGACGTCATCGTCGAGCTGATCGGAGGGTATGATGCCGCCAAGCGCGTTCTTGTGGACGCCATGGCAAGGGGAAAGCAGGTTGTGACGGCCAACAAGGCTCTGTTGGCCGTCCACGGCGAAGAGATTTTCGATGCGGCGAGCCGGTACGGTGTGGATATCGGCTTCGAGGCAAGTGTCGGAGGCGGAATTCCGATTGTGCGTGCCTTAACGGAGGGCTTGGCCGCGGACCATATTCAATCGATCTACGGCATCATCAATGGGACCTCGAATTATATTCTGAGCCGTATGACGAGCGAGGGGCGACGGTTTGAAGCGGTACTGGAAGAAGCCAAGCGCGCCGGGTATGCCGAGGCGGATCCGAGTTTCGACGTGGCCGGGACCGATTCCGCTCACAAGTTGACGATCATGGTCAGCCTCGCCTACGGCACTCCCGTGAATTTCAAGGAAGTTTATACCGAAGGCATTACCCGCCTCACTCCGCTCGACATCGCGTATGCCCAGGAATTCGGCTTCACGATCAAATTGCTCGCCATCGCGAAGTACTCCGACGGCGAGATTGAGGCGCGCGTGCATCCCACCATGGTTGCGTCTTCATCGCAGATCGCGAAGGTGGACGGTGTGTATAACGCGATCCAACTCGTCGGCGATGCCGTGGAAGATGTCGTGCTCTATGGCCGCGGAGCCGGCGCGATGCCCACCGGGAGCGCCGTGGTGGGCGATATCATTGCAATCGGCCGAAATCTCTTAAAGGGTGCGACCGGCCGGGTTCCGCCGGCGTCGATCCAACAAGACCAGCGGCGTCCTCTCCGGATGCGTCCGATGGAGGAGATCTCATCGCTGTACTATCTACGGTTCATGGTGTTGGATCGTCCGGGTGTGTTGTCCCATATCGCCGGCGTGCTGGGCAAACACGGCATCAGCATTTCCAAAGTGCTCCAGCAGGGGAGAAAAGAAGGACAGACCGTGCCGGTGGTGATCATGACGCACCAGGCCCGTGAACGGGAGGTGCAGCTCGCGCTCCGTGAGATCGATACGATGCCGTTTATTTCCGAACCCACGACCCTCATTCGCGTTGAAGGAACCGACGACTGATCGGCTGCTGTCTCGAAACAGACCGTCAAAGGACCGATCCATGTCCATGAATCGTTGGCGCGGGGTCATTGAAGAATATCGGAAGTTCCTTCCCGTGACGGCCGCGACGCCGGTCGTCACGTTGGGCGAAGGGAATACTCCGCTGATACAGGCCTCCCGCCTGGCACGGAAGATCGCGCCGGGGGTCGATCTGTACTTGAAGTATGAGGGGGTGAATCCGACCGGGTCATTCAAGGATCGAGGCATGACCATGGCCATCAGCAAGGCGCTGGAGGACGGCGCTCGGGCGGTGATGTGCGCATCGACCGGGAACACGTCCGCCTCGGCCGCGGCCTATGGCGCTCGCGCCGGCCTGTCCGTCTACGTACTCATTCCTGCCGGGAAAATCGCGCTCGGCAAGTTGTCGCAAGCCATCATGCATCAGGCGACGGTCATTCAGGTCGAAGGAAATTTCGACCAGGCCTTGGCGATCGTGAAAGAGCTGTCGGAACGCTGTCCCGTGGTCTTGGTCAATTCCATCAATCCGTTTAGGATTGAAGGACAGAAGACCGCGGCGATGGAGGTCTGCGATCAACTGGGAGATGCGCCCGCGATCCATGTACTTCCCGTGGGGAATGCGGGTAATATCACCGCCTATTGGAAGGGTTACCGGGAGTATCGGGCCGCGAATCAGATCACTTGCGTGCCGAGAATGATCGGATTCCAGGCGGCCGGCGCCGCACCCATTGTGTTGGGCCGGGTGATCGAAGAACCTCAAACGATCGCCACCGCGATACGCATCGGCAATCCCGCGAGTTGGCGATGTGCTCTGCAAACAATCGAGGAATCATCGGGGATGATCGATATGGTGACGGACCAAGAAATCCTCGCCGCGTATGCGCTCGTCGCAGCCGAAGAAGGCGTCTTCTGTGAACCGGCTTCCGCCGCCTCAGTGGCGGGAGTCATCAAAATGAGCCGCGCCGGTCTGCTGAAGGAGGGTGAGGCCATCGTATGCACATTGACCGGCCATGGCTTGAAAGATCCCGATACCGCCATCAGTATTTCCCGCCGACCGCAGACCGTGAAAGCGACTCGAGATGACGTGGCTCGCCTGCTTAACGTGTAGCCGGCTCATGATGATCCGATGAAATATGTGATTCTGCACGCCGACGGTTTGTGCGGCGGACCACGGCCGGAACTTGACGGGCGCACACCGCTGCAGGCCGCGGTCACGCCGCATCTCGATCGTCTCGCGCAAAGCGGCGAGCTCGGTCCGATCGTGATTCCCGGTGACGACCTCCATCCCGCCAGTGAAGTGACCGCCATGGCGCTGCTCGGTTATGACCCGAGAAAATACTATACGGGCCCGGCGCCGTTGGAGGCCGCCAGTTTGGGCGTTGCGGTCGGCGAACATGACGTGGTGTTCTGTTGCACGATGGTGACGCTTGGCGTTGAATCTCCCCACAATGCGCATGCCCGCGACCTTGATGTCAAAAAGCTCGGGCCTCAGCTCGTGATGGAGGATGCGACGGCCGGTGCGATCGAGACGGAACAGGCACGCGAATTGATCGACGTGATGAACGAGCAATTGGGATCCGAGACGATTCAGTTTTATCCCGGCTCGGGTCATCGGCATCTGATGGTTTGGGTCGGCGGAAAGGCTCGTGCGCTCTGCGTGGATCCGCAGCACGTAGTGGGGCGCACGGTAGGCGAGTACCTGCCCAGTGGGGACGGCGCCGACACGTTGCGCAAGCTGATGGACGCCTCCATCGTCATCCTCCGCGATCATCCCGTGAACGAGGAACGTCGAAGCGACGGACTGAAGCCGGCCAACTGCCTGTGGTTGTGGGGACAAGGCCGGGCGTCGGAATGGCCGACCATTGCCGAGCGCTACTCGTTAAACGGCGCCTTCATTACCGGAAGCGAAGTGCATCGGGGGGTCGGTCTCTGCGCCGGACTGAATCCCGTTGAGGTGACGAGCGAGCGGGGTGCGGAAACGTCCCTGTATGAACCGTATCGCGCGACGGTCGAGCGCGAATTGAGCCGCCACGACCTTCTGTATGTCCATGCCGGCTTGCCGGATGATGTGCTCCAGGGTCATGACCTAAAGCGAAGGGTGCAGGCGATTGAAGAGTATGACCGGGACCTGGTCGGCCCGTTGCTCCGGTTGCTCGAACGGCAACCCGCCTTCCGCCTGCTTGTCATATGTCACAGCGCCTCGTCCGCCGGTCCCTCTCAGACCTCCACGCCGGTCTTTTATGTGCTGTGCGAGAGTCCGCTTCGGACAAGGGCCGCCGGGAAAGGGTTCAACGAAATTGACGCGACAGCCGGTAGCGCCCCACCGAGGGAGGCGACCAAAATACTGCCCAAAGTGCTGTCACGAGGGACGTGAATACCGTGGCACTCATTGTCCAAAAATACGGCGGCACTTCTGTCGGCACGGTTGAACGGATTCACCGGGTGGCGGATCGGGTTCAGCATGCCTGTAAGGACGGCCATCAGGTGGTCGTGGTCCTGTCGGCCATGAGCGGAGAAACCGATCGGTTGCTCAAGCTGGCGCACGAAATGACCGCTCAGCCGGATGAACGAGAATTGGACATGCTGCTGTCGACCGGTGAACGGGTTACGATCGCGCTGCTCGCGATGGCGCTGCGGGGACGCGGCGTGACGGCCCGATCATTTACCGGACGCCAAGTCGGCATTTACACGGACAGCGCCCATACCAAGGCCAGGATTTCGCGCGTCGCCGCCGACCGGCTCAGAGAAGCGCTGGGAGAGGGGATTGTGCCGGTCGTCGCGGGGTTTCAAGGCATCAACGAGCGTTCGGACGTGACGACGCTGGGGCGTGGCGGATCGGATTTGACGGCGGTTGCACTTGCGGCTGCGCTCAAGGCCGACGGCTGCGTCATCTATACGGATGTGGACGGCGTCTATACATCGGATCCGAATATCGTTCCGGCCGCGCGCAAGCTGGATAAGATTTCCTATGAGGAAATGCTCGAAATGGCCAGCTTGGGCGCGAAAGTCTTGCAAAGCCGATCGGTGGAATTCGCCGCGAAGTACGCGGTCCCGATCGAGGTGAATTCGAGCTTCAAGGAAGGAAAGGGGACGGTCGTGACACGTGAAGACGCGGACATGGAAGGCGTCATGGTTGCCGGAGTGACGGGCGACCGAAATCAGGCGAAACTCACCATCATCGGGGTGCCCGATCGTCCGGGGATTGCGGCCAAAATATTCAGCTCGGTGGCGGAAGCGAATATTGTGGTCGACATGATCATTCAGAACGTCGGCCAAGGATCTCTCACGGACATCTCGTTTACTGTACCGCGCGCCGATCTTCGGAAGGCGATGGATTTGGTTCAACGGCTTGCCAAGGAGATTGATGCAAAATCCGTTGCGGTGACGGAATCGATCGCAAAGGTTTCATTGATCGGGGTCGGGATGCGGTCTCATTCAGGGGTCGCGGCGAAAATGTTCGAGGTGCTTTCGCGCGAAGGGGTCAACATCATGATGATCAGCACGTCGGAGATCAAGATCTCATGCGTCGTGGATGAAAAGTACCTGGAACTCGCCATGAGGTCGCTCCATACCGCCTTCGGCTTGGATCGTGGCTCGACCACCGCCTTGGCGTAGTGGGGACCGGCTGCGGAACGAGCTCACATCGCTCGGGCTCGACAGACGCCGCCTTCACCTGATAATCTCTCCTACCCATGAGCCGAAAACCATTGAACAAGAAGCCATTCTCGAGGTCCGGCCAAGCTCACGCCGACGAGGAGGCGCCTCCGAAGGGATCAAGCCGGGACGGGTCGTCCCATTTGGAGATTTACGACACGACCCTCCGGGATGGCGCACAGGCGGAGGATGTCACCTTTTCCGCGGAGGACAAGGTTCGGGTCGCGCAGAAACTCGATGAATTGGGCGTGCATTTCATTGAGGGCGGCTGGCCGGGCGCGAATCCCAAAGACATCGAGTTCTTTCGCATGATCAAGACGATCCCGCTCCAGCATGCCGCGGTGGTGGCCTTCGGCTCCACGCGTAGGGCCACTAATCCCGTGCAGAAGGACCCCACGATTCAAGCGCTGTTGTCCGCTGAAACGCAGACCATCACCATTTTCGGGAAGAGCTGGACGTTTCAAGTCACCGATGCCTTGGGCATCTCACTGGCCAAGAACCTGGAACTCATCAGCGATTCGATTCAGTATCTGCGGTCGAAAGGCCGGCGGATCTTTTATGACGCAGAGCATTTTTTTGACGGGTTCAAGGCCGATCCCGACTATGCGCTCGATACGGTACGAAGGGCGGTGGAAGCCGGGGCTGAACGGGTGATCCTCTGCGATACCAACGGCGGGACGATGCCCTGGGAAATCCGTGCGATCTGTGAATCCGTGAGACGGGAATTCTCTGTCGCGCTGGGCATTCATGCGCACAACGACTGTGAAATGGCAGTGGCCAATTCACTGGTGGCAATCGAAACCGGCATTGTGCAGGTCCAAGGGACGATCAATGGGATCGGCGAGCGTTGCGGCAATGCGAACCTCTGTTCGATTATTCCCAATCTTCAAGTGAAAATGGATCGACCTGCCCTCGGCAAACGATTGAGCCGCCTGAAGGAGGTTTCGGGGTTCGTCACGGAGATTGCCAATTTGATGCCGAATAAACATCAGCCGTATGTGGGGGATGCCGCCTTCGCGCACAAGGGCGGCGTCCATATCCACGCCGTGTTGAAGAATGCGGCGACTTATGAGCACGTCGATCCCGCGGTAGTGGGGAACCGTCAGCGGATGCTGGTGTCCGACTATGCGGGGCGCAGCGGTCTCAGGGAAAAGGTGGAAGCCTACGGGATCAAGCTCACCAAAGACCAGGCCAAGCTCCAGGAATTGGTGGATACGTTGAAAGAGCGGGAGAGTCAGGGGTATCAATTCGAAGGGGCGGAGGGCTCATTCGAGCTGCTCATGCGAAAGGCCATGGGCACGCACCGGCCTTCCTTTCAATTGTTGGGCTTTCGGGTCATTGTCGAAAAGAAGCAGGAACATGGCGCGCCGTTGTCCGAGGCCACCGTCATGGTCAAGGTGGGGGAAGCCGTCGAGCATACAGCCGCCGTGGGGGCCGGTCCCGTCAACGCATTGGATCACGCCCTTCGCAAGGCATTGGAGAAGTTCTATCCCCAATTGCGGGAAGTCAAGCTCCTGGACTACAAGGTTCGCGTCCTGGCGGCCAACCAAGGGACAGAGTCGAAGGTTCGTGTCCTCATCGAGTCCGGGGACCATAAGGACAAGTGGGGCACCGTCGGGGTATCGGAGAATATTATGGAAGCGAGTTGGCAAGCCCTGGCCGACAGCATCGAATACAAGCTTCTCCTTCAAGGCCGGTAAGTCCGTTCCAGCAGGCCATCCTCCGCACATAATCCTTGACAGCGCCGATAACCTCACGTAACTTATGGGGAAATCGTGCATCTTGTTGCCAGAGGACAAGAAGGAGTTCCTAAGCAACGGTTCTAGGAGCGGCGGGGGGAAGCATGCGAAAGGCGGATATCGCGAATGAGATCTTCAAACAGGTCGGAGTCTCGAAGAACGAAGCGTCCGATATCGTCGAACTGGTGCTGAACCTTCTCAAGTCGGTCTTACAAAAAGGAGAATCGGTCAAAATTGCGGGCTTCGGGAATTTCGTCGTGCGCAACAAAGGGGCGCGAAAAGGACGCAATCCACGAACTGGCGAAGAGATCGGCATTACACCTCGACGAGTCGTTACCTTTCGACCGAGCCAGGTTTTCAAGAAGTACGTCAATTCTTAGTTGCTTCCTTGTCCACACTGATCGCCGCGAGAGGACCGGTCATGGGGAATGAACCCAGACTGGGCAGCAAGGTTTTTTATAAGATCGGAGAAGTCAGCGATATCACGAAACTGCCCGCGTATGTCTTGCGTTTTTGGGAATCCGAATTCAGTTTTCTCAAACCGAAGAAGAGCCGTGGAAATCAGCGTCTCTATGTGCAGCGCGACATCGAGACGGTCCTGGAAATCAAGCGAATGTTGTATGACGAAGGACACACGTTGGCCGGTGTGAAGCGTTATTGGGCCCGCCGAGGGCGTGCTGCGACCAAGCAGGGAACTCGCAAGGACTTGACCCAGCGGATGCGCGGCGACTTACAGGCGATCTTGCGCATGATTGATTCCTATTCGGCGTAACACTCGATGCCTTTCGACAAGACCGGGCAGCCGTGAGGCAATGGTAGTCGTCTCTGATGTCGGGGCGTAGCGCAGCCTGGTAGCGCACTCGCTTGGGGTGCGAGTGGTCGTGGGTTCAAATCCCGCCGCCCCGACCATTTTCCGAGATCGCGTCGGAGTATCCGCTTCTGATACGCTCTCCTCGAACCCCATTGTCTCCCCTTTTCGGACCGGCTTCCTTGTGCGATTGTGCCTGAAGGGAGCCTTGTGCGCTCGCTGTGCAGCGCAAGAGGACTGAGCTGATTGTGGCGCCGATCCGCATTCTGGTGACGAATGACGACGGAGTGATGTCACCCGGTCTCCAAGCCTTGGCTGACGGACTGCAAGGGCTCGGCCAGATATGGGTCGTGGCACCTGATCGAGAGCGCACTGCAGTGGCGCACGGGGTGACTTTGCACAAGCCGCTCCGAATTCATGAGGTCGGCAGACGCCGGTATACCGTCAACGGGACACCGGTGGATTGTATTAACCTTGCTTTGGCCAAGATCATGTCTCGCCCGCCAAATATTGTGGTCTCGGGTATCAATAAAGGTGTCAATCTCGGCGATGATGTGATGTACTCGGGCACCGTGTCCGCCGCTCTGGAGGGCGCCGTTCTGGGGTTGCCTTCTATCGCGATTTCGCAGGAAGGGGATGAACGGTTCCGCTTCCAGGCCGGTGCCTACTACGCGAAGCGGGTGGTGGCGATGGTCATAGCTCGTGGACTTCCGCCGGAGACTATCTTGAATATCAATATTCCCGATTGCCCGCTCCATGCGATCAAGGGAGTGAGGATCACCTGTCTGAGCCGGCGCCGCTTTGAGAATCCTATCATTGAGCAGGTAGATCCTCGCGGACGGAAATATTATTGGATCGCAGGCAGGAGAATATCCTGGAGCCGGCAAAAGAACGCCGACCATGAAGCGATTGAAGAGCGCATGGTATCCATCACGCCGCTCCATCTGGATACCACGCACTATGAAGTGCTGGAACAATTCCGCTCGTGGGAGGAATCGATCGGACCGCGCGTGCCGGGGCGCCGGACGGGCAGTCCTGTGCGGGCACGGGGGCGCGCATCATGACATCCCTCATTGAACAGGTCGTTGCGGAATTGGCCCGGTTCGTCATCGCAGCGATCTCAAAGTTCGGATATATGGGTATCGTCGCCACAATGGCGATCGAGAGCGCCTGCATTCCTCTTCCGAGCGAAATCATCATGCCGTTCTCCGGCTATCTGGTGTCGACCGGCCAGTTTTCCATGCTGGGCGTCACCTTGGCCGGCGCCATCGGCAATGTGTTGGGGTCGATCATCGCGTATTACGCCGGTGTTTGGGGAGGCAGGCCGTTCGCCGAACGGTATGGTCGCTATATGCTGGTTTCCCGGCATGATCTCGAGTTGGCGGATCGGTGGTTCCTGAAGTATGGCGAAGCTGCGGTTTTGATCAGCCGGATGTTGCCGGTGGTGAGGACGTTTATTTCCCTGCCGGCCGGTATTGCGCAGATGAATTTCCCTCGTTTCGTGGTGTTGACGTTCATCGGCGCGGTGCCCTGGTGTTATTTGTTGGCTTATATCGGATTAAAAATGGGCGAGCGTTGGGACGAGTTACGGGAATATTTCCATGGGGTCGACGTCGTGATCGGCCTTGTCCTGGCGGGGGCCTTGGCCTATTTCCTGTGGTCGCATTGGCCGAAAGAAAAGCCGCAAGTCGAATAGAGGCCGGCATGAAACTTCATAATACGATGACGGGCGCTACAGAGCCGCTCAGGCCGCTGGAGCCGGGACGGATCGGCATGTACGTCTGCGGGGTCACCGTCTACGACTATTGCCATATCGGCCATGCCCGCAGCGCGCTCGTCTTCGACGTCTTGCGGCGACATTTGGAATCAACGGGGCTCACCGTCGAATTCGTGAAAAATTTCACCGATGTGGACGACAAAATCATCAAACGGGCCAATGAGCAAGGTGTGGCATGCGAGGTGATTACCGAGAAGTACATCGCCGCGTACAGGGAGGACATGGAACGCCTCGGCATCCGCCCCGCCTGGAAAGAGCCCAGAGCGACCGAGCATATGACGGATATCATCGCGCTTGTGGCGACCCTGATCGACAAGGATGTTGCCTATCAAATGAACGGCGACGTGTATTTCTCCATCGAAGCCTATCCCGCCTATGGCCGTCTGTCCAAGCGGCGGCTGGAGGATCTGTTGGTAGGCGCGCGTGTGGAGGTGGACGAGCGTAAGAAGCATCCGATGGATTTTGCCCTCTGGAAGAGCAGTAAGCCGGGCGAACCCTTTTGGGATAGTCCCTGGGGGCCCGGTCGGCCCGGCTGGCATATTGAATGTTCAGCCATGTCCATGCGGCATCTGGGCGTCACGTTCGATATTCATGGCGGGGGCATGGATTTGATCTTTCCGCATCATGAAAATGAAATCGCCCAGTCCTGCGCCGCAACCGGAAAGGAGTTCGCCCATACATGGGTGCATAACGGATTCGTGCAGGTCAATCAGGAGAAGATGTCCAAGTCGTTGGGCAACTTCTTCACCATTCGAGAGATCTTCGAGAAGTGCGAGCGCTATGGCTGGACCGGCAACGTGACCGCCGAGGTGCTGCGGTATTTTCTGTTGGCGACCCATTACAGAAGTCCGCTGGACTTTTCCGACGCCGGGCTGGCTGATGCCAAAAGGGCGCTCGATAATCTGTATGATCTTTTCTTACGGCTCGAAGAACAAACGGGCGAGAGCGGTCCGGGCGACCACATGGCGGCGGACGCTATTGAACGGTTTCAGGCGGAATTTCATCAAGGAATGGAGGATGATCTCAACACGCCGGTGGTCTTGGCAGAGTTCCAGCGCCTCCGGGCGGAACTGAATAAAAGCATCGAGGCAGGGTTATCCAAAGGCAAATCGGCTGAAGCGCGGGAGGCCTATCGGACATTCGGACGCGTGCTTGGGCTGTTTGATATCGCGACTAAAGACTGGCGGTTCGCGAAGACTGCTGCGTCGACCTCAATCGATTCCATCGAGCCACGGCGGGAAACGTTGTCCGTCGTCACCCCGGACCAAATTGATCAGTTGCTGGCCGAACGGCGCGCCGCCAGGCAGAGAAAGGATTTTCAACGGGCCGATGAAATTCGCCGGTCGCTTCTCCAACAGGGCATCACGATCGAGGACCGCCCCGATGGCACCAGCCGATGGAAACGGTGAAGTTCTGTACGGCTTCCATGCGGTGCGTGAGGCGCTGCGGTCCGGCGCGCGTCCGCTGCAACGCCTCATCGTGGCGCGGATAGAAGGTCGATATGCGGAATTGGTGGCGCTGGCGCGGGCGGCTCGCGTCCCGGTTCATGTCGAGCCGCAGGCGGCAATCGATCGCTTGGTCCGGGAAGGCCGTCACCAGGGCGTGGTAGGCTTCGTTGCGGCCAAACGGTATACCGAGCTGGACGACATTCTCTCCTTCGCCCAGGTGCAAAACCAGCCGCCGTTTCTTGTCCTCCTCGACGGAGTGGAGGACCCGCACAATCTTGGCGCGGTCATGCGGACATCTGAAGCCGCGGGTGTCCACGGCATATTCCTGCCTGAACGCCGGGCGGCGGGCCTCACGAGTGCGGTGGCCAGGTCCTCCGCCGGGGCGTTGGCCCATATGCGAATCGGACGAGTGGTCAACCTGTCCCGCCTGATCGAAGCGCTCAAACGAAGCGGACTGTGGATCTATGGCCTTGATCCGAAATCTTCGAAGTCTTATACGGCGCCGGACTACCGAGGACCGACCGTGCTTGTACTCGGCGGGGAGGACAAGGGCATCCGGCCGGGCGTATTGGAGAAGTGCGACGAAACGGTACGAATCCCCATGTTGGGAAAGATCGGATCGCTCAACGTGTCTGCCGCCGCTGCGATTGCCCTCTTCGAGGTGGTGCGCCAACGAACCGCCATGAGTCCATGACGGCGCATACCGTCAGCGCAGGCGAAGCATTCTTCCCTGGATCGCGGCCTTGAGCAACTGCGCCGTATTGGAGACGCGGATTTTCTTCATCATGTTGGCGCGATGGGCTTCGACGGTTTTCACGCTGATCCTGAGCCGTTGTCCGATCTCCTTGTTCTTGAATCCCGACCAAATGAGTTCGAGGATCTCTTGTTCGCGGCCGGTCAGAGATTCAGGCCGTTTTTTCCG
>DATFFC010000119.1:0-28424 GCA_035250505.1 Nitrospiraceae bacterium
CCTTCACGGTCGGCGGCCAATCGGTGAAGGTGTCTCGAGGAGATGTGCTCTATGTGCCTCCGGGAGCCGATCAGTCGCTCATGAATACCGGCAGTGAAGCCATCGAATTTCTCTGTCTGGTGGATCCGGCCTGGAAGGTGGGAGACGAAGAAATCCTTGAATAGCCATGTCGAGAATAAGAAAGGATGACAGGTGAAGGCGAAGATAGCCGTATTGGCCGGAGACGGGGTCGGCCGCGAAATCGTGCCGGAGGCGGTCAAGGCTTTGAAGAAGGTAGCGGAGCGGTTCGGCCATGCCTTTGAGTTCCTCCCTGGAGATATAGGAGGCCACGCCATCGACAAGGTCGGCGTGCCGTTACCCCAAGACACCCTGGCCTTAGCCAAGCAATCCGATGCGGTCTTGCTCGGCGCCGTCGGAGGCCCCAAATGGGAGCAACTGGACTATACCCTGAGGCCGGAACGGGCCCTCTTGGGAATCCGCGAGCAGTTAGGGCTGTACGCCAACTTACGCCCG
This sequence comes from Nitrospiraceae bacterium, assembly GCA_035250505.1. Lineage (GTDB taxonomy): Bacteria > Nitrospirota > Nitrospiria > Nitrospirales > Nitrospiraceae > DASSBQ01. The sequence goes on from DATFFC010000119.1 coordinate 514, forward strand.
GCGAAGTTGTATCCGGGTTTGGTGGAGGCGTCGACCCTGCGGCGCGACATCGTCGAAGGCATCGATATCCTCGTCGTCCGAGAACTGACCGGCGGTATCTATTTCGGAAAGCCGAAAGGAATAGAGAAACTGCCGGCCGGTGGGGAACGTGGGTTCAATACGGAAGTCTACACCACGGAGGAGATCCGGCGTATCGCGAAGGTGGCCTTCGAGGCGGCCAGAAAACGTCGGAAAAAACTGACATCGGTCGATAAGGCGAATGTCCTGGAATCGTCCGAGCTATGGCGGCGGGTCGTCGTCGACGTGCATAAAGACTATTCCGACGTAGAACTGCAGCATATGTATGTAGACAACTGCGCGATGCAATTGGTCAGAAATCCGCGGCAATTCGATGTGCTGCTCTGCAACAACATGTTCGGAGACATCCTGAGCGACGAAGCCGCGATGCTGACCGGATCGATCGGGATGTTGCCGTCCGCCAGCATCGGAGCGAAAGTCGGATTATTCGAGCCGATTCATGGCAGTGCCCCGGACATCGCCGGCAAGAATATCGCCAATCCAATTGCGACGATCGCGTCAGCCGCGATGATGTTGTCCTATGCCTTTCAGTTGGACAAGGAAGCCGATGCGGTGGAGCAGGCCATCGTCAGAACGTTGGAAACGGGATACCGCACGAAGGACATCTATGCCGAGGGGATGAAGTTGGTTGGGACGATGGAAATGGGTGAGGTCATCGTTAAGAATCTGAGCTAGGCGTCTGAATGGCTCTTTCCGCCAAGTCCATGATGATTGAGACGATTGCCGGCATCGGCCAGCCCGGCTATGCGGGCGACGGCGGCCCGGCCCGCGCCGCCTCGTTGAACGAACCGAAAGGACTGACCGTTGATGCAGAAGGTCACCTGTATATCGCCGATTCGGAAAACCATGTGGTGCGTAAAGTCGATCGCCTGAGCGGGGTCATTACCACCATCGCCGGGTCCTCGGCGATGATTCATGCGACGGCCAGTCCCGTGTCCCCGGGGGGGTCCGAGCCGGCCGGCGCCGCTGAAGAAGACCCATTGGCGGAACTTTCTTCTCAGGAAGCGCCCGGATTTTCGCAGGTGGCAGACCTCAGTGGCACGGTCAGATTCGTGACGGGTGAACCGGCCGGTCGGGCGCGATGTGCGGGTGATGGAGGACCGGCTCTTGCCGCACGACTGAATTTTCCCACGGCGGTCGCCGTGGATACCCGCGGAAATGTCTATATTGCCGACACAATGAATCACCGCATTCGAATGGTAGAAGGGGCCACTGGGATCATTCGGACGATCGCGGGGACCGGCCAGCCGCGCTATTCGGGGGATGGAGGTCCTGCTGTTTCAGCCGGCTTACAGGATCCCTCCGCAGTCGTTCTTGACGCACAAGACGAGTATCTTTACATTGCCGACCAAAGCAACAATCGTGTCCGATCCATGGACCTGCAGACCGGCCTCATTTCGACCATCGCCGGCAACGGCACGGCTTCGTACAATGGAGATGGGATGCCGGCTATCGAGGCCTGTCTCGCAGGACCAAGCGGACTGGCGATGGGGCCGGACGGCACCCTCTACATCGCGGACACCTTTAACGGAAGGATTCGGGCGGTCAACTTGGAAACGGGGACCATAGAAACGGTTGCCGGGGATGGAGGCGAGTATCGCTTTCAGGATGGAGAGGAGTCGGTGAGCCTGTCGCGTCCTTACGGCATCGCCGTGGATCGTCACGGCAACCTTCTGCTGACCGATTCCGACAGCCATCTGTTGCGCAGATTCGATCAGCGCCGGCGGGTAATCAACCGTCTGGCCGGTACCGGCGCTGCTTCCTTTGCCGGCGACGGCGGCCCGGCCGATTCCGCGAGCTTCAGTTATCCCTTCGGGATTGCGGTCGATGGTGACGGAGCCATTTTCGTGGCGGATACATTCAACCATCGAGTTCGTCGGCTCAGCGCGTAAGTCACTCGGCAGATTCGCCTGAGGAATGGAGCCATGCCCTTGCTGAAAAAGAAAAGCGCTTATCGTGTAGCTGTGGTGGGCGCCACCGGGGCTGTAGGCACCGAGATGATCGATGTGCTGGAGGAGCGGGCTTTCCCGGTGGATGTACTCGTGCCTCTGGCTTCTTCCCGGTCGGCCGGGGGCACCGTCACGTTTCACGGAGAGGATCTCCCTGTTCAGGTACTCACGAAGGAGTCCTTTCACGGCGTGGACATCGCCTTGTTCTCGGCTGGAGCGGACGTGAGCCGGGAATATGCTCCTATTGCCGCCCAGCAGGGTGCCATCGTCATCGATAACAGCGCCGCCTGGCGGATGGAGCCGGACGTTCCGCTGGTCGTGCCGGAGGTGAATCGAGCGGACCTGCTCCGCCAGAAGGGGATCATCGCCAATCCCAATTGTTCGACGATTCAGATGGTCGTCGCCTTGAAGCCGTTGCACGATCATGCCCGCGTAAAACGGATTGTGGTCACCACTTTTCAGTCCGTCTCGGGCACCGGTAAGGAGGCGATGGATGAACTCATGGAGGAGTGTAAAGATCTCCTGAGTTTCAAAGAGCCGACGCCCAAGGTCTATCCGTACCAGATCGCGTTTAATTGCTTGCCGCACATCGATGATTTCTTGCCGTCCGGCTACACCAAGGAAGAGATGAAACTGGTCAACGAAACGCGAAAGATCATGGGCGATCAGACCATTCAGATTACAGCGACGACGGTCCGGGTTCCCGTCTATGTGAGCCATTCCGAGGCCGTCAATATCGAAACCGAACGCAAGCTCACCGCTCATGACGCACGAGCCCTCCTGTCCGCCGCGCCCGGCGTGGTGGTGTTCGACGACCCCTCACGGAAGCTGTATCCGATGCCGCTCGATGCAGCGGGCAAGGACGACGTCTATGTCGGGCGTGTGCGGGAAGACGAATCGATCCCGCACGGCCTGAACCTGTGGGTGGTGGCCGATAATCTCCGGAAAGGTGCCGCGCTGAATGCCGTGCAAATTGCCGAGTGTTTGGTACAATGAGCCATGTCGGAATGGACCGGCTTCGGCCGTGCGCTCATTTTGGTCGGCCTTGGGATCGTGGTCGTCGGTATTCTGTTCAGCTTGGCTGACAGATTTCCCGGGTGGAGCAGCGGTCTGAGCTGGATCGGCAAGCTTCCCGGCGACATTGCCGTCAAGCGGGACAATTTCAGCTTCTACTTTCCGATTGCGACGAGTGTGGTTCTGAGTGTGCTGCTGACTCTCTTGTTCTCTCTTCTCTCATGGCTCTTCCGCCGGTAGACCGCCGCACCCCGCGCCCCGTTTCGGTCTGTGCAACATTATTGGTTTTTGCGATAAGCCTGCCGGTTTATGCCTCTGCGCAATCGGTTCGTGTGTTGCTCGCTCAAGAGGCTCCATATGTCGAAGTACGATCCGATTCGGAAATTATTCTGGTGGCTCCCGGTGGATCCGTTCGGGCACGGGCGCCGCTGATCGTGTCCGTCGCCGGTGCCGGCATGGCGATCAACGGGAAGAATGTCGGAGGAGATCAAGTCGAGGTCCGGCCCAGTCGCGCGGCCTTGTCGCTTGCCTTCCCCAAGACACTTTCCACCGTCAGCGGGAAGTCAAAGCCGGCCGGTCCGGCCGGCTTGGCGCCGGTTGAAACGGCACCGGGCATGCCGGTGAGCGGGATCGTACGGATCGCTCGTCGCGGGAAAGGACTGTCGGCCATTAATGTCGTCGATCTGGAAGAATACGTGAAGGGCGTTGTGCCGTCCGAAGTCAGTGCTTCCTGGCACCCGGAGATGCTCAAAGTTCAGGCCGTAGCCGCCCGGACCTATGCCTTGTATAACAAGCATCTCAGCGCCGTCCGCGAATACGACCTGGTGGCGACCGTCCAAGATCAAGTCTATCGAGGCCGCCTCGGCGTGGATCGCCGGGTCGAGCAGGCGGTCGATCAAACCAGAGGATTGGTGGTGACGTATCAGAATGCGCCGATTTATGCCGCCTTCTCCTCCACTGCGGCCGGCCCGACTGAGGACTCCATGAATGTCTGGGCCAAGGATTTGCCGTATCTCAAGGGCGTCGAATGTCCCTTTGATCTTGGGTCCCCCTATTATCAATGGAAGGCGAGCGTCAAAATGGATCGCCTCGAGCAGCATTTGCGCGAACAGGGATTCAGCGTCGGAACCATTGCGACCATCACGCCGATTGCCTATAGCCGGGCGGGACGGGTCACCACGCTGAGAATTTTACACTCGCGCGGCGAATTGCTCTTGCGAGGGGAGGACCTGCGGAAGGCCGTCGGATATTCCGTCATTCCCAGCACCCAATTTGAAATTGAGTCCGTCGGCGCCGATGTCGTTTTTGCCGGCTACGGTGCAGGCCATGCCGTCGGTCTGTGCCAGTGGGGCGCAAAAGAGCTGGCGGAACTCGGATACCCCTTCACGAGTATCCTGCGGTATTACTATCCCGGCACGGAGTTGCGCAATGCCGCCGTGACGACGCTCGCATCTCCTCCCCCCGCTGTCGTCCGTTGATGCGACTCGCGGATTTCGATTTTCCCTTTGATCCCTCGCTGATTGCCGCTCACCCGGCAATGCCCCGCGATCAGGCGCGCTTGCTCGTAGTGGGCCGGATTTCCGGGGTCCTGAGCCATCACCGGATGGCGGATCTGCCCGGTCTCTTGCGCGGCGGAGACTTGGTCGTCGCGAATGATACCAAGGTGTTGGCTGCCAGGGTCGCCGGTCGCGTGGCCGACACCGGAAGAGTGCTGGACATCCTGTTTGTGCGGGATTTGGGCAAGGGACTGTGGGAAGTGTTTCTCAAAGGTCGATTGCGCTCCGGCCAGGTCCTTGAAATCAATAACGATGTTCGCCTAGTCATTGTAGAGCGGAGCAGGGACCGGACCACGGTGCGAATGGAAGAAGGAGCCGGAACGGTCGCAGATGTGATGCGAACGGTCGGGATGATGCCGCTCCCGCCCTATATCAAGCGGTCGCCGGCCGCGGAAGATCGTGAATGGTATCAGACGATATTTGCGCGTTCCGAGGGAGCGATCGCCGCTCCAACCGCCGGCCTCCATTTCACCCCGGAACTGTTGGCCGGCTTGCGGAAGTGCGGTATCGACTTGACGACGGTCACCCTCCACGTCGGGCCCGGCACGTTCCGTCCGGTGACCTCCGACCGAATCGAAGCCCATCGCATGGGCGCGGAATTCGTCGAGGTGAGCGAGCAGGCGGCCAGGATGATTCAAGACACCAAGGCACAAGGAGGCAGAATCGTCGCGATCGGCACGACCGTCACCCGTGCGCTGGAAAGCGCGGCCGCAGTAACGGGACAAGTGCAACCGTTTCGTGGACCGACCTCGCTCTTTATCAACCCCGGGTATGTCTTTCGAGCGGTTGATGTCCTCCTCACGAATTTTCATTTGCCTCGCACGACGTTGCTGATGTTGGTGTCGGCCTTTGCCGGACTCGAACGGCTGCGCGAAGCCTACCGTATTGCGGTAGAGGAACGCTATCGATTCTACAGTTATGGGGATGCGATGTTGATTCACTGAGGAACGCTGCTAGAGCAGCTCTTTATGGATCTTGATCGGAACCTTCGTCTTCATGGATTCCGCATACGCCATCAAGGCGCGCTGCTGCTTTTGAAACAGGAAGCTTTGAAAGATTCGTTCCTTTGCCGCGGCCGCCTTGGCGGGATCCGTTTCGCCCTGACGCGTGAACAAGGCCTGTGCCTCGGACAGTTCGGCCGGCGTCAACGCTACGGCATCCATGACCACGAGTCGCGCCTTGTTGGTGAGGAGATCCTTGGCTTCCATGGCCTCGAAGATGGATGGGGTCAAGTGATTGGCGGCAAGCAGGCGGCGATAGAGGTCGGGATCGAACACTCCGTTCCGCTGGAATTCCTGCCGTTGCATGACGGCGTTCCGCAAGTCTTCGTCGGAGACGCTCAATCCCATCTCCTGCGCGGCGAGAAGCCACATCCGGTTTTCGATCAGCTGCTCCAGCACGAACTGCTTGAGAAATTCGTCCTTGATGTCGGTCTGGCCCTTGTCCTTGTAAAACCGGTACGTGTTTTCATATGCCCGCCGATATTCGTCCTGCTGAATCGACAACTCGCCGACCGATGCGACCACGTTGCCGGTTTGCTGGCCGAATCCCCACCACCCCATCGTGATGATGAAGGCAATGGCCAGAATGCCCATGATGGATTTCAGGAACCACGGATAATCGTGGGCGACTTCGCGAAGCAGCTTGATCATGGCGTATACGAACGCTTGTGGTCGGCGAATTCTACTCAGCGGGGGGCGCGAAAGGCAAGGGCAAGCACCCGCGATCGATCGCGAAAGATTGCGACTTTGTTTGTGCCCATCCCATGAATTTGCTATAGTGTCGCTATTCGAGGAGACCTCAACCGGTGGAGGCGATAAGCGGCGAGGCCCCGATCGGTATCGGTGTTTACCCTAAAGCCCACGTCCTCAATCGTTTCATCGCCAAACTGGTCGATCTTCTCATTGTCGCCGCGGCCGATAAGTTGGTGCCGCCGGTCGGCTTCCTTGCCGGACTCGCCTATATATTGGTAGCCGACGGTTTTGCGGGGGGGCGGAGCGTCGGCAAACGGCTCATCGGGCTCCAGACCATTCTGCCGCGAGCGCGTGAGGCTGCCGGGTTCAAAGAATCGATCATTCGTAACCTTCCATTTGGTCTCGCGTATTTGATGTTCGAAATACCATATGTCGGGTGGGTGATCGCCGTCGCCATGGTGTCGCTGGAAGGACTGCTCATCATCGGCAATGATCATGGGCGCCGGCTGGGGGATGAAATCGCCAGGACGCAAGTGCTTGACGCGGGACAATTGGATCTTTCCGACTGAGAGGGAGAGCCGCAGTCCCCGCGTCGTGTGGATTATTAACAGACTGTTGAAAACTACGTGAACGCCAGAAATTCGGGCCGGCACGAGACCATTGAAGATGTTGGACTAGCATCAGGATGTTCAAAAAGACCGTCCGGCAAGGCCGCAGCGAATGAAGAGGCGAAGCGTACTCTTTATCGTACGTTGAGCCTCTGAACGACGCGAGAACGAAGCTGGTGGACTTTTTCAACATCCTGTCAGGAAGGGAGAGCATCCGTGAACTTCGTCAGCGATATGTTCGGCTGGTTCTCGAACGATTTGGCCATTGATCTTGGAACCGCGACGACGCTCGTGTACGTGCACGGGAAAGGCATCGTGCTGAACGAGCCGTCGGTCGTGGCGGTGGAAAAAAAGACCGAACGCGTGATGGCCGTCGGTGCGGAAGCCAAGCGGATGCTGGGCCGAACGCCGGGCAACATCGTTGCCGTCAGGCCGATGAAGGAAGGCGTGATCGCGGATTTTGAGATGGCTGAAGCGATGCTGAAGCATTTCATCCAGAAGGCGCACAACCGCACCGCATTCGTACGGCCGCGCATCATCATCGGCGTGCCGTCCCGCATCACGCAGGTGGAACAGCGGGCGGTCCGCGACTCGGCCGAACTCGCCGGGGCCCGAGAGGTGTACTTGATCGAAGAGCCCGTCGCCGCCGCGATCGGGGCCGGGTTGCCGATCACGGAGCCGTCCGGGAACATGGTGGTGGATATCGGCGGCGGCACGACCGATATCGCCGTGATCTCCTTGGGCGGAATCGTCTACAGCGAGTCCGTCAAAGTGGCCGGGGATCGCATGGACGACGCGATCATGAATTACATCAAGAAGAAATATAATCTCCTCATCGGTGAGCATATGGCCGAACGAATCAAGTTCGAGATCGGCTCCGCCTATCCCTTTGAGGAACGAAAGACAATGATGATTAAGGGGCGTGATCTGATCTCCGGCATTCCGCGGACGCTCGTCGTAGACGATGCCGAGGTCAGAGAGGCGCTGCAGGAACCCATTGGAACAATTGTCAATGCCATCAAGGTTGCGTTGGAGAATACGCCTCCTGAATTGGCCGGAGACATCATTGATCGCGGTATTGTGTTGACAGGCGGAGGGTCTTTGCTGAAGGGGATGGATACGCGGTTTCGTGAAGAAACGAATCTGCCGATTATCACTGTGGATGATCCGCTCACATCCGTGGTGCTCGGTGTCGGGAAGATTCTCGACGAACTGGATCTCCTGCGCAAGGTGTCCGTTATGTCGCAGTGCAGCACCGCCCGGTGATCTCCATCCCGAGTGTGGATGGCTCTCTTGCGCTCAACATACGGCACGCGGCGTCTGGCCGTCGTTCTTTTTGCTCTGTTGCTGGCCGCTCTTTTTCTGCTTCCCAGCCAAAGCCAGAACTTGCTGCAGTTTCTCGGCGGGCCGCTCGGGCAGATTCTCAGCATTCCCCTCGAAATCTTTTCCTACGCTGACCGAGGCATCTCCGGCCTGTGGGACGGATACGTCGATTTGCGACACGTTCGCGAGGAGAATCAGCAGCTCCGCAGAGAGGTCGAGTTCCTGCAGGGCCACAACAATCAGTTGCGCGAGGCTGCCGCCGCGACGGAGCGCCTCGAGGCGATCCTTGAGTTCAAACGGAAGACGCTTCCCGACACGATCGCCGCCCAGGTCATCGGTCGCGATGCCACGAGCTGGTACCGCGGGGTGATATTGAACAAGGGAGAGCAGGACGGGGTGCAGGCGGAGATGGGCGTGATCACGCCTGCCGGGGTGGTCGGCCGCGTGGTAAAAACAACGGCCTCGTCTTCGGTCGTCCTGCTGGTCACCGATCCCAATAATGCCATTGCGGCCTTGGTTCAACGAACCCGGGACGAAGGGATAGTCGAAGGGACCAGGAACGGGCGTGCGCGTCTCAAGTACATTCCGCTGCTGTCCACCATCCAACCGGGAGATCGCGTTGTGACGTCGGGATTGACGGGCGCTTTCCCCAGGGGACTGGCAATGGGGGTGGTGACCCATATCGAAAAGGAAGAAGGCGCCCTGTTTCAGTCGGCCGAGCTTGAACCGGAAGTCGATTTGACCAAACTCGAAGAGGTGCTCGTCATTCGCGCCGCGCATGAAGAGGCCGACGCTGCTCGAAAAATGATGCAAGGGTTAACCGGCGAAAAGAGAAGGCCATGAAGGTTCTTCTCTATGCCGCGGTGGTGCTGATCGTGGTGCCGCTTCAGACCACCTTTCTGAATCATGTCAGCGTTCTTGACGTGCGCCCCGATCTCTGCCTCATTGCCGTGTGCCTCGTGGGATTTTGGGGAGGTGAGTTGGACGGATTGGTCCTGGGCATTATCCTGGGATGGTCCCAGGACCTGCTGTCGGCCGGGGACCTGTGGGTGAATGTGGTTTCGAAGGGCGGCGCCGGATTCGTCGCAGGCCTGGCCGGGCGGCATCTCGCGCATATCACTCCGACTGTTCTGTTGATCGGATTGGCGGTGATCTCCTGCGTGTCCAGCCTGGCATTTGTCTATTCGATGAAGGTCTCGGAGTGGGATGCCGTCTGGCATGCGATGTATTCCAAAGTTTTTCTCCAAGGCGTGTGCGATGCCGCTGTCGGCACGGCGGCCTATTGGTTGTTCATGCGCCGATTGGGGATCGACGACATGATGGCCGGGGACCGGTACTGATTACAGATGATGCGTGATATGAACGGTATGATGGGGGCGGCACGGAATCAGGACGCCGAGTTTGTCGATGTCCAGCGCCGGCTTGGCATCCTGCGTATCGGATTGATGTTGGTCGTGGGTCTCCTTGCGCTTCGATTGTGGCATCTCCAAATCCGTGAAGGACCATACTATCGTGATCTGTCCGAGAACAACCGGACTCGTGCAGTCATCTTAGAGCCGGCGAGAGGGCTGATCTACGATCGTAACGGCGTCTTGCTGGCGAACAACGTGCCGAGCTTCAGCCTCTACGTGACCTTGGAGGACGTGAAGGATCGGCAGCGACTGGTCTCCACCCTGGAGACGTTACTTAACCTCGATCCGAACTTCGTGAACAAGAAACTTTCGGTCGGCCGGGTCAGCAAGCTCCAGCCCCGGAAGATTAAAGACCGGCTCACGCTACGGGAAGCCACGATCATCGAATCCCATCGCCTTGATTTGCCCGGGGTGATGATTCAGGTGGAATCTCAACGCAATTATCCTGGAGGGACCATTGCCGCTCATCTGCTGGGGTACGTCGGCGAGATCTCAGCCGAGCAGCTGGAAAAGCCCGAGTTTGCCGATCTCCATCAAGGCAGCATCGTCGGCCAGTACGCGGTGGAAAAGTATTTTGACCGAGAGGTTCGGGGCAGATCCGGACAGAAAAGCGTGGAGGTCGATGCGCTGGGGCATGAAAAGCGGGCGGTCGTGGCGGAACGGCCCGTTGCGGGTGATGACCTCTACCTGACGATCGACGCGCGTCTTCAGAAATTGGCGGAAGACCTGCTGGGCCAGGATACGGGGGCCATTGTGGCGCTCGATCCGACCAACGGCGATATCCTGGCCATGGCGAGCCGGCCGACCTTCGATCCCAATGTACTCTCGAAGGAGCTGACGTCGAAGCAATGGGTGGAGATTGTTCAGGATGAGGGCCGTCCGCTCAACAACCGGGCGACGCAAGGCCAATATCCCCCCGGATCGACCTTTAAGATCGTGATGGCGGCCGCGGCCCTGGAGACGAATACCATGACGCCCTCGAGCACCGTCCGGTGCGGCGGCGGGTATCAGTTCGGAAATCGACTGTTTCGGGACTGGAAAGCATCGGGACACGGCCAGGTCGATATGACCCATGCGCTGGTTCATTCCTGTGACGTCTACTTTTACACGATCGGCCAGCGTATGGGCATCGATACGATTGCCGACTACGCGAAGCAGTTCGGATTGGGGCATGAAACCGGTGTGGAGCTGCCTTCGGAGCGCTTCGGCATCGTTCCTTCCACCGCGTGGAAGCAAAAAGCCAAAGGACAACCGTGGTTTCCCGGCGAAACCATTTCCGCCTCCATCGGCCAAGGGTATGTCACGGTCACCCCTCTTCAAATGGCGAGCGTCATCGGAACGGTCGCGAACGACGGGCTGGCATTTAAGCCTCGGATTGTCAAAACGGTGCTGGAACGGGATACCGGGCAAAGAAAGGACTTTGAGCCTTCGCCTCGTGGACGGCTGAATATCAAACCTGCCACCATCAAGCTCATAAAAGACGCCTTGGCCGGCGTCGTTCGGGAAGGGACCGGAACGCGGGCCAAATCCTCGCTGGTGTCGATTGCCGGCAAGACCGGGACGGCTCAAACAGCAGCGCTTCGCACCGGGCCGGAAAAGGACATCCCGAAAAAATTTCGTGATCACGCCTGGTTCGTGGCGTTTGCGCCGGTGGACAAGCCGAAAATTGCTGTGGCGGTCTTAGCGGAGCATATGGGCCATGGAGGCTCGGCCGCGGCGCCGTTGGCCAAAGAGATTATCGAACACTACATGAAATTTTCCGACTCTCCTCCGCCCATGCAGACGGCCATGCAGCCGCTGGTTGTCTCACCTGATTCAGGATCTCATCGATACCATGATTGATCGTATGATCGACAATCGCGGACTGGATAGTTTTGATTGGCGCTTTATCGGCCTGATCGCCGCGATTTTGTCGTTCGGACTGGCCTCTATTTACAGTGTGACGTATACGCAGGACAGCGGCGTCCCGATGTACCTGAAACAGGTGATCTGGATCCTGCTGGGGTCCGTGGCATTTGTCATCATGCTGGTCTCCGATTATCATAAGGTTGCGCGGCTGGCCTATCCTGCTTATGCTGTCGTCCTCGTGCTGCTGGCGGTCGTGCTCATGATGGGAAAGACCTCGCACGGCGCCCAGCGCTGGATTACCGTAGGACCGTTCGCCTTCCAGCCGTCGGAATTCGCCAAGCTGGTCCTGGTTCTCGTTCTGGCGAAATACTATGCGGCCGTGCCGCGTATCGGATGGATTCAACGGGTCGTCATACCGGGTCTGCTGGTATTGCCCGGCTTGCTCTTGATTCTCAAGCAGCCTGATCTGGGCAGCGGTTTAAGCTTTGTGGCCGTGTATGCCGCCATGCTATTGATGGTAGGGGTCCGTTCCAAAGCCTTGGGTATCATCCTGTTGTTCTCGTTGATGTTGTTTCCGTTCGCATGGGAAATGGTGTGGGGGTCGCTCCATGATTACCAGCGGGAGCGCATCATGGCATTTGTTGATCCGGACTATGATCCGGGAGGGAAGGGATATCACGCGCTTCAATCCCGGATTGCGATCGGATCGGGCGAATTGTCGGGCAAAGGGTTGCATGGCGGTACACAGAGCCAGCTCAAGTTCCTTCCGGAGGGGCATACGGACTTCGTGTTCGCGGTATTTGCCGAAGAGTGGGGCTTTTTGGGGGTCTTGGCTCTTTTGACCTTGTTCGTGATGTTGATCTGGGTCTCTCTGGAGATCGCCGCGCGCGCCAAAGATACGCTCGGAGTCCTTTTGGCGGCGGGGATCGTTGCTATGTTATGTTTTTGCGTGGTTGTCAATATCGGCATGACGGCGGGCATGTTTCCGATCGTCGGCATTCCGCTTCCTTTGATGAGCTATGGAGGCAGCGCGACCATCATGATCATGGCCTCGCTCGGCCTTCTCTTGAATGTCAAACGGCGGCGGCTCGCCTTGTTCTATTAGAGAGACGGTGGCGGGGGCCCTGGGCGGACCGGAAAACGGTCTAATAACAGAGAGGCGGGGCGGCGACGGATATCGATCCGGGGATGCTGAGCCCGTGCCGGCCATCCCTCCCCGCGGTCCTGCCGGTCCGGATGGGAAGGAGTTGATATGAGTGTGGAGATCGCGATTAGTCAGGCCCGTGAAGAAACGCGGGTCGCGGTTCTCGACAATGGCGTCGTGACCGACCTGTATGGTGATCGCGCCAAGGACAAAGATTTCGTCGGAAACATCTATAAGGGCCGCGTAGCCAAAGTGTTACCCGGTATGCAGGCGGCGTTTGTCGACATCGGGCTCGACAAGGCGGCATTCATGCACGTGTCCGATCTGTCCGAGGATACGGAGCCGGCGGATACGTTGGTCGATGCGGAGGACGACGACCGGGATTCAGAAGTGCCGCGGCCGAAACGGCAGACATCCAAGCCGATCGAGCAATTGCTCAGCGAGGGACAGGAACTCATGGTGCAAATCTCCAAGGGGCCGATCGGCACCAAGGGACCGCGTGTCACGACCTACGTGTCATTGCCCGGGCGCTATCTCGTCTTCATGCCCACAGTCGAACATATCGGTGTGTCGCGGCGGATCGCGCGGGATGAGGAGCGGGCGCGACTGAAGGAGATCATGAAACGGGTACGGCGGCCGGGATACGGTTATATCGTCCGGACCGTTAGCGAAGGCGTCAAAGAGGAAGATCTACGCGCCGATGTCGAGTTCCTACACGTGCTGTGGCAGGATGTGCTGACCAGACGGGACCAGCTTGCTGCGCCGGCCTTGCTGCACAGCGATCTCAGTTTGAGTTTTCGCGTAGTTCGCGACCTGTTCGGTCGAAAGGTGGACCGGCTGCTGATCGATTCACGAGATGAATATGAGGCGATCCGAAACTTCGTACAGCGCTTTTCCCCGGAGCAAACGTCCCGGATCCATTTTTATGATAAGGAGGAGAGCCTTTTCGACTATCTCGGCGTCGAACAGGAAATCGCGCGCGCGCTCAGCCGGAAGGTGTGGCTCAAATCCGGCGGATACATCGTCATCGATCACACGGAAGCCATGACGGTCATCGACGTCAATACCGGACGGTTTGTCGGCAAGAGGGACCAAGAAGAGACGATCCTTCGGAATAATCTTGAAGCGGCCCGCGAAATCGCCTACCAGGTGAAGCTAAGGGGCATTGGAGGCATCATCATCGTAGACTTTATCGACATGGAGCGGGAGAAGAACCGCGACAAGGTTTACCATGCGCTTGTCGATGCGATGGCCGCCGATAAGGCGAGGACCCGCATTTCGCGAATCTCCGACCTCGGCTTGATCGAGATTTCACGCGAGCGTGTGAGGGAAGATCTTCTACGGTCATTATCCGAGCCGTGCCATTATTGCGACGGCCGCGGCTACACGAAATCGCCGATGACCGTAGCCTATGAGATTTTTCGGGACATTCGCCGTTTGGGGAATTCCTCGGAGCAGCAACGCATCATCGTGGGGGCGCACCCCTCCGTCGCTCGATTGCTGCAGGAAGAAGAGCAGCAGGGGCTGGAGGAACTCGAGAGGCGCTACGCGGCGAAAATCATCGTCATGCCCGACAGCAAACTTCATTTGGAGCAATATGATCTGGTGACGATGTAATTCGAGCGGCAAGTTCGTCCCCCGTTTGACGGGACAATCCCGTGTCTCGCGGACGTCGAATACTTCGGTAGTTCTCATGCAGCCTTCCGAATTCGATCCATCATCGTTTTCCACTATCTCATAGGTTCATGGTCGCATGAAGAACCGCGATATCCGCCCGTGGCTGGCACTGCGTGCAGTCCCGGGCGTCGGGGACGCCACGATGCTGACACTGGTGGAGGCACTGGGGTCCCCGGATGATGTCCTGAAGGCTTCGGAGGAGACGTTGATTGGGCTTGGCTGCCAGCGAACGCTGGCCCAAGCGATCCGCATGGGTCCTTCCGATGACGCGAAACGGCAGATCGACCGAGAGATTCGCGCACTCGACCGTTCCGATATGGCGGCGGTGGCGTACTTCGATGAGTCCTATCCGCCTCGCTTGCGCACAATCACCGATCCGCCTGCGGTGCTCTACGTGTCCGGCCATATGGATCCCCGTGACCATCATGCTGTGGCTATTGTCGGGGCGCGGCGGGCCTCGCAGGCAGGGCGTCTGTTCACTGAGGAACTAAGCCGGGAGTTGGCAGCGGCCGGCTTTACGATCGTGAGCGGCTTGGCGATCGGTGTAGACGCAGCCGCGCATCGAGGTGCGCTTGCGGCGGCGGGACGGACCATCGCCGTATTGGGCTGCGGAATCGATCGGACGTATCCGGTGGTTCATGCCGGATTGCGCCGCCGGATTGAACAGTGCGGCGCGGTGATTTCTGAGTTGCCGATGGGTTCCGCTCCCCACGGTTATCATTTCCCGCGTCGAAATCGCATTATCAGCGGGTTGTCGCTCGGCGTGGTCGTGACCGAAGCGACCCTGAACAGCGGATCGCTTATTACGGCCGGGCTGGCTGCCGATCAAGGACGGGAAGTCTTCGCCGTCCCGGGCATGGTGAAGGCGGACACGAGTCGCGGCCCGAATAGCCTCATCAAAGCGGGAGCCAAATTGGTGGAAACGGCAAATGATGTGATTGATGAATTGCTCACGCAGGTTGAGGTGGCATTCAGACAGCAGCTCGCTGCGCGCCGCGTCCCGACTTCGGATTCCCGCTTGGGCTTTGGAAATGAGGAAACTCTGGTGTATGATGCCTTGTCGCACGAGCCGCAATCGATGGATGCCGTGATACGCAAAACAGGATTGAACGCTTCGCAAGTGTCGGCCGCCTTGCTGGCGCTCGAGCTGAAGAATTGTGTCCGTCAATTGCCGGGCAATGAGTATTTGCGACCATAGTTTCGGCCGCATATGGCCGTTGCGAGGAGTGTTCTGATATTTGCTATAGTAAGTAAGCCGCTGGTTTCTTGAACAGGACAATATGGCGAAATCACTGATCATCGTCGAGTCTCCGACGAAGGCGAAAACGATTACCAAATATCTCGGTCGGGGGTACGCCGTCATGGCGTCGGTCGGGCATGTCAAGGATTTGCCGACCAGCAAGCTGGGCGTCGATCTCGATCGTGATTTCGAGCCTCAGTACGTGACCATTAAAGGCAAGTCCAAGGTCTTGGCTGAGATCAAAAAGAAGGCCGAGGCGGTCGATAAAGTTTATCTGGCGCCTGACCCGGACCGCGAGGGAGAGGCCATTGCTTGGCACATTGCGCAGGAGTTGAACGGGAAGAACAAGAAGAAAAAGGACGGGAAAGTCTTCAGAGTTCTCTTCAACGAAATCACGGAGTCGGCCATCAAGCGGGCATTGCAGTCACCCGGCCAGATCGATATGAAATTGGTGCAGGCACAGCAGGCTCGCCGGGTCCTTGACCGCATCGTGGGATATCAGGGAAGCCAGCTGTTGTGGAAAAAGGTACGCCGAGGCCTCAGTATGGGACGTGTCCAGTCCGTGGCGGTCCGGCTGATTTGCGACCGCGAACGGGAACGCGATGCGTTTCGTTCGGAGGAATACTGGTCCATCACGGCAATGTTGGCCGGCAAGGAGCCGCCCTCATTTGAAGCCAAACTCCATAGCATCAACGGACAGGAGGCCGATATCGGGACCGCTGAGCAGGCGCGTGTCATCGTGGACGCCGTGCAGGGACAGTCGTTTGTCGTACAAGGGATTGAGCGAAAGGAAAAGAAGCGGAATCCGGTCGCGCCATTTATTACCAGCCGTTTGCAGCAAGATGCGGCCAGAAAACTGCGATTCACCCCGAAGAAGACCATGACCCTGGCCCAGCAGTTGTATGAGGGAATCGAGATCGGAGCAGAAGGGGCGACGGGATTGATCACTTACATGAGAACGGATTCTCCCCGCATTTCCGCCGAGGCGACGGAGGACGCCCGTCGGCTCATTACCGATCGATTCGGGCCGGAATACCTTCCCCAGACTCCGAACGTGTATAAGACCCAGAAAGCTGCGCAAGAAGCGCATGAAGCCATCCGTCCCACGTCGGCATCCCGTGATCCGGAATCCATCCGGCAATATCTGGACGCCGACCAATATCAGTTGTACAAACTCATCTGGAACCGCTTCATCGCGTCGCAAATGGTGCCGGCCATCCTGGACGTGACACGTGTTGACTGCACGCCGGTGGGGACGACGGATCGCTATCTCTTCAGGGCGACCGGCACCGTGGTGAAATTTCCCGGGCACACGGCCGTGTATCTCGAAGGGACAGACCAGGAGCCGGCCCAGCAGAAGCCCCGGGCCGAACAAGACAGTGAGGATGATTCGGAACGCCGGTTGCCGGCTTTGTCGGAAGGCGAGGCGTTGCGCCTTGTGGCTCAAGACGGCCAGTCCCATCCGGGTCTCCTTCCAAAGCAACACTTCACGCAGCCTCCGCCCCGGTACAATGAAGCGTTACTGATACGGGAGCTTGAGGAGAAAGGCATCGGGCGTCCCTCGACGTATGCGTCCATTATTTCGACGATACAGGAACGCAAATACGTCGAGAAAATCGACGGGCGCTTCGCCCCCACGGAGACAGGCAAGACGGTGAACGAGTTTCTGATGAAGGGCTTTCCGGATCTTTTGGACACGGAGTTTACGTCGCAGATGGAAGAACAGTTGGATGCGGTGGAGGAGGGCAATAAGCCCTGGGTGGTGGCGGTTCGAGAATTCTACACTCCGTTCACGAAGGATATGGAACACGCGCAAACCATCCCGGGCCCGAAAGATATCGTAGAGCCCCCGACGGATATCCCCTGTGAAAAATGCGGCAGGATGATGGAGATTAAATGGGGCCGGAACGGGAAATTCTTGGCTTGCCCCGGATTCAAGGAAGACCCGCCATGCAAGAACACGCAGAATTTTCAGCGATTGCCGGACGGTAGCATCAAGGTATTGCCGAGGGAAGAGCTGACGACCGATGAAAAATGCGAGAAGTGCGGCAGCGCGATGGTCGTGAAAAGCGGGCGGTTCGGAAAATTCCTTGCCTGCTCTGCCTATCCTGAATGCAAAACCACGAAGGCCATCGCTCTGGGAGTCAAGTGTCCCGCGCCCGGCTGCGGAGGAGATTTGGTTCAGAAGAGAACGCGGAAGGGACGATCGTTTTATGCCTGCAGCCGGTATCCTGAATGCGAATACGCGCTGTGGGATCGCCCCGTGAACAGATCCTGTCCGACGTGCCAAGCCCCGTTCTTGATCGAAAAGGTTTCCAAACAAGCGGGCCGCACGGTGCAATGTCGCAATGAGGATTGCGGCTATCGTGAAGCCGGCTGATGGTTTGAAGCCGATCCCTTGGTCCTCACCGCAATGATCGTTTGACAGAGAACCGGATCATCCCCACCATTTTTTAGCCCTCACCCTTTCACGTGCGGCGAACAATTCCGCAACCGTCTCGAAGTCAAAAATGAGACTTTTTCTCAATGAAGATGAGAATGTTAGTCAGAACTACTTAACTATGTACTTGACCATAGCGCAGCCGATGGTGATAATGCCTTGAGCGAACCATTGTGGAGGCATGTCGGGCCGCGCAATCGAGTGGCCGCGTGCGCGCGGGTAATCACTATATCTCCAGGCCGGAGGGAGGAGGAATACGATGAAAGCCAAGCAAGGAGTGATTGAGCTGTTGAATAAGATCTTGACCGCCGATCTCACGGCGATCAATCAATACTTCGTACACGCGAAGATGTGCGAGAATTGGGGGTATGATCGGCTCCACCATCATGTGAAGCAACGCTCCTTTGATGAGATGAAGGACGCCGATGAATTGATCGAGCATATCTTGTACCTGGAGGGAGTGCCGAACGTGCAGCGGCTAAACACGGTACAGGTGGGAGAAACGGTGCCGGAACAGTTCAAGGCGGATCTCAAAGCTGAACAGGATATGCTGGCGCTGCTGAGTGACGGCGTGGCCCATTGTACCAAGGTGGGCGATTTCACGACCCGGCACATGCTTGAAGATATGGTCAAAGACGTCGATGACCACATCGATTGGATTGAGACGCAAATGGAAACGATCAAGCAAATCGGGTTGGAAAACTACCTGACCGAGCAAATCAAGAAGGAGGGCTGACGTATCGGATCTCAGTCCATGTGACCCGTATCAATTGAGCGACCGGTAAAGACGATCTGACGGAGGAATCCCGTGAAGGCAAAAGAAGGCGTGCTTGATAACCTGAATAAGATCCTAAGGGCGGAGCTGACCGCGGTCCATCAGTATCTCCTCCATGCCGGACTATGCAAGAGCTGGGGTTATATGCGGTTGCATCACGAGCTTCAAGAGCTTGCCCAAGGAGAGGTGAAGCACGCAAGCCAATTGATCGATCATATCCTCTATCTCGACGGAGCTCCGGACGTGCGCGAGGTCGAGACCATTGCCACCGGACCTGACGTGAAACAGCTCTTTGAGCGGGATCTCGAGTTTGAAAAGGGCGATGCTGAATTGCTGCGAACGGCGATTGCTCATTGTGAGAACGTGGCGGACTTCACCACACGGCATATGCTCGAACATATGATTATGGACACGGAAGAGCATATCGATTGGTTTGAGACACAGTTGCGGACGGTAGAACAAATCGGATTGCCGCGGTATTTGTCCGAGCAGATGTAGCGGCCAGCCTTGCAAGGGAGAGGATTCGGATTCCAAGAAGACCTCTCCCTTGTCATTTCTGCATTATATTGCGCCCCTGTATCGCCCCGCCGCATACACTTCTGCATAGTGGGATAACCGAATGGGTCCGTTGAAGTGGTGCTATACTGCATAGTCATGTGTCATCCGGCTGGGTCCTGTAGTTCGCGCGATCATACTTGCCAGCTTCTCGAAATGTGAATATAAGAATCCGATCTCGCCCCTTTCTGAGCCGACAGGCTGAAGTTGGACGGAATTCAGGGGCGCGGGATTCTTCGATCCGGTGTTTGCGGATCGCGATCCCGGTCAAACGTAGTCGGTACCTCGACATCTGACCCGGTAGTCATACGGTGAGTCCAGCATTGCCTTCGATTACCCTGCGCCTTCTTCGAAGCCCTTTGGCGAGGAGTGAAGTGGCGGCGGCCGCACTCGGCATGGCGGGCACCTACGCTTCATTCAAGGCGTCATCTGTGCCGTTCCTATGGTCCTGTGCCGTTTGGTCCTTGTTATTCATGTCTCTCGGATTCAGAGCGAAATCCTCCACCACACGTCGGGCGGTTTGGATAAACATCGGCGTCGCCGTGCTGGCTCTGGGATTGGCTGAATGGTACTGGTGGTACATGACGCCGGAAAAGAACAATTCGTATTGCTGCGATGAGACTGCTTACTTTATCCGCAATGACGATTTCGGTATGGTGGCGCAGAGGAACTTCACGGCTACTCACGTGAAGATAATCAACTCGGTTCCTATCTACAAGGCCGCGTATACAATCGACTCGAATGGATTACGGATCGCGCCTCCCTACGACGTTCCAAACGGTCTGGGCTCAGTCCTGTTTTTCGGGTGTTCTTTCACGATCGGGGAAGGAGTGACCGACGAGGAGGCAATGCCCTACGTGACCGGCCTGCTGACCCATGGCCGCTATGCCATCTACAATTTTGGTTTCCACGGCTACGGCCCGCAGCAGATGTTGGCCGCCTTGGAGCGGGGCTTGACGGCATCGGTCGTGACCGTGCCGCCGAAATATATCATCTACCAGGCGATTCCCTACCACATCGAACGAGTGGCGGGCCTTATGACGTGGTTTCCGCATTCCCCCCGATATCGACCCGGCGACAGTGGGCGCGTAACGGCGCAGGGAAATTTTGACACCGTGTCCGATGAGACCCGCTATTCCCGGATCGAACGGTTTTGGCGGGCTCAAGGGATATTTGGTGATTCCGTCTCCGGCACATTGCGGAAGTCGTTCCTTTATAACGCCCTAGTGAGTCCATTTCGAAGCCTATCAATCGAGGATGTTGAGCTGTTTCTTGGCATCGTGACCCAATCCAGGGACGTGGCAGCGGCAGAATATCCCGGCGCCGAGTTTCACGTTATTCTTTGGGATAGCATGTTCCTGCGGGAAGGCTTTCTACAATTTCTTCCGCCGGTAGTGGATGGCTTTCGGGACCGGCAAATACGTGTCCACCTGATTTCCGATATCATGCCGGACTATGATGGCAGGGTTTCCAACGCACGCTATGAACTCCACCTGCATGACAGCCATCCGAATGCGCTCGCGCATCGCCTTATTGCAGAGTATGTGGCCAAAGAGATCCTCCACGAAAATGATACGCCATGATGCGCAGGCCGATTCGGTGCCGACATTCGATCGGTGAACGTGCGTCTGCATCGCAATGCTCATGGCCGGCCCCACGGCCGCATTTTGTGATGCACAGCCAGTCCGCCGGTCTAACGTGCAAACATCGACACAACAGAGAAGAACCGGCATGTTGTACAATGAACCAGCGATTGTTTCATTTTGGAAGATCGTCACCGATGCGGTCTGTATATGTCGTGCAGCAACCGGTCATCCTCTTGTTTCTTCTCACCGTCATCGGATGCACGACCACGCTGCCGGCTCTACCGGAATCATCAGAACTATCGCGGTCGGTATCTTACGATGGTGCGCTGGTGGTGGGGCGGGCGATGACGGTGCTCACGGGGCCGACGACCCGAGCATATGTCCCGGAATTGCGCTTCTTCGAATTAATCAACACCGCCACCCAGGATCGCATCCGTATAGAAATTGAAAGCGACGATCGCTGGTTTATTCTTCCGCTTCCGCCCGGGGACTATGAGCTCAGCCGGCTGCAAGTTTCCGAAGGAGGATTTCTTGCAACCGCCGCGCTGAATCCCAGCTTCAAGGTCGCCGATGGTCAAATTACATATGTCGGGACATGGCGGTTTGGCATTGAATCGCCTCAGTATGATCGCAGTGTTCTACTCTCCGCTGTCACGGAAAGCGAAGATGCAGTCCGCCGGGCGCTCGCTCCCTACGGCTCCCTCAAGGACCGCCCATTCTTGACCGACCTTTTGAACCCGGCCACCGTGGAAACGCGGTTGTACGAAGTGCCCCCCTATCCCAGGTACTGGTGGTTTCGTCGCCATCACACGTCCTAGAGAGAATCGTCCTTTCGTCGAAGACCTGCTTTATCCGATACTCCGGTAACTTTCTTGATAGCCCCAGAAAATTACTATTGACATTCGGGCGCTCTAATATTAACAATCGTTCTCAATTTCATCTATTCGGCCCCCCGTCTATGGACCCTGGGATAAAGAGCGAGGAAGCGCGGTGTCACTGCGGGCATCTGGTCGCCAAACTACGAAGGACCGGCGTCGAACTGAAATGCAAACGCTGCAAGCGACTGCTCCTGATTCCATTTGAAAGAGAGTCGCCACGATTGAGCTCCAAGCTTGCGGCTCCAAATTCGGCGATCGCAGGAGGAAATAGCACGACATAATTCGGTCATTCAGAGGACCATAGCGTCCCGTCAGCACATATCGAAGGAGGCATTCATGGGACGGCTATGGCTCGGCACATTGGTTCTGAGTGTTCTGTGTGTATCGGCTGTTGCGTTCACCTTTGTGGTCAATGGGTCAGCTTTTGGGCAAGACACGGATCTAAATGAGCGCTTGAAGAAATTGGAAGAGGCCATCGAGGACATGAAACGGCATGAGGCCCGTGAGCGGGAAATCGAAGGACAGCCGCCCGCGACTGAGCCGGGGGAAACGCCGAACGTGCAGCAGATGGGAGCTGAGGAACAGGGCGCTGAACGAAAGTACGGCTCGATCATGCAGGGATCCGGCAAGCTGATCTACGCTCGGCCGTTCGTCGCCAGTCCCAAAGCGATCGTCGGCGGATACTTCGATGTGGAATACATCAATCGCGCTCGCCACGGGACACCCGCCAGTATCGACGTCCATCGATTTGTCCCGTTTATTTATGCCGACGTCAGCGAGCACGTCAAGATGGCGTCTGAAATCGAAATTGAACATGGCATCATCGAAAGCGCGGGTGTTCCGCACAGCGAAGTCAGCCTGGAATTCGCCACAATCGATTACTTGGTCAATGACAAGCTGAATTTCCGGGCCGGCATTCTCCTGTTGCCGGTCGGGAAATTCAATCTCTTGCATGACGCACCGTTGCGGGACTTGACGGAGCGACCCCTTGTGACGCAACTCCTCTATGGATCGGTGCTTGCAGAGACCGGCGCCGGCATCTACGGCACGTTCTATCCTTCACGGCGGTCGAAACTGGACTACGAATTGTATATCACGACCGGATACAACGGATACTCACCAAACTGCCAGGCAGGCAGCGCCAATGCCAATGCGGGAGCCTGCGGGACTGACATCACCGAGGCCCAAGGCGTCGCCAATGCGCGCCAACGAAAAACCGACATTGGTGGTGGATTTGACAACAACAACGGCAAGGCGGTCGTCGGAAGGGTCGCTTTCAGCCCTATTCTTGGTGTCGAAATCGGCGGGTCCGGACATTACGGGACGTACGATCCCCACGGCCAGCGCCATTTGGGGATCTGGGCGATCGACTGGACCCTCGTCCGGGGCCCGTTTGAGGTGATCGGCGAATCGATCTGGACCTACGCTGAGGATAATGCGAAGACCTTGAGAGGGGACCCCTGTACCGGCGCGTTCGCGTCGCTCCCCGGCACCGCCCCGAACCATTTTTGTCCTCAGCGGATGCAAGGTTATTACATTCAAGGCAACTACCACTTTCTGCCCGAATGGATAAGCCGCCTGGCCCCGAGTTTCTTCCGTCCCGAGGTGTCGACTTTTACCGCCATGGTGAGATGGGAACAGGTCAATACGAATAAGGATCAGCCGGGTGGCCTGGGAGAGCTTCAACGACTGACATTGGGCCTGAACTATCGTCCGACTGAAGACACCGTCTTTAAGATGGACTTCCAATACAGCCCGGAAGCGATCAATCGCAATAATCAGAGGATTCACGATACGGCGTTTATTTTGTCGGCTGCGACATACTTCTGAGCAGGTCGAAAAGGACGGGAGGGCTTCACACGGGCGGCCTCCGGGCCGCCCGTGTCTTTTTGTGGAGAGGATGCCGAATATGTTGCTGCGTGTGACAGTTGCTGTATTCTTCTGTTCGCTGTCGCTTGGGTGTGCCTTGTTTCCGAAAGATCATCAGGATCAGTACGTCGTCTGTCCGTACGATACCGTGTGGAATGCCGCGACGGAAACCATGAAGGCGTACCCCATGAAAACAAAAGATAAGGAAAACGGCGTGATCGAGACGGGATGGACCGAAATGGAGGGAGATGAACGAGGCTTCGGATTGTTTCAACGTACCAGCAGCGGCTTTGGAAACAGGGAACGCGCCCGCATGGTCCTCACCGTCAAACGGGTCAATGAAGTCACCGAAGTCGTTGTGACCGAAAGCCGGGAACGCTGGCATCTCAAAGGTGGCGTGACGAGCCAGGCTACGAAATGGTGGCCGATCGAACCCTCCGAGGAGGCGATGGCGGCGATCATGGCGCGGATCAATACGAAGATAAAGGATCAAGGATGTTCACCGTCATGACATGGATGCTTGGAGGGGTTATCACCGCCATCGTCCTCAGCGCCAGTCCCGGTTGGGCGGAGCGAATCTGGGACCCCGAACTGAAGCGGTTCCTCACACCTCAAGAGATGATGCAGGAAGATGTCTACCTCACTGAGGATGAAGCCGCGCGCTTGATGTTTCCCAAATCGGAACGCATCGGCATGGAGGTCATCACACTCAGCGCCGACCAAAAGAAGGTCATCCAAGAACGCATCGGCTGGAATTTTCCGGAAAGCGAGTTTGCCGTCTACACGGGGAAGACGGGCTCACAGATCGATGGATATGCCATCGTGCAGAACACGATCGGCAAACACAAACCCATCACTTATATGGTGGGGGTGGACCCTAGCGGCGAGGTCCTCAATATCGAAGTGTTGATCTATCGAGAATCCCGCGGGAGCGAAGTGCGGACCAAGCGGTTCAACGCGCAGTACGAAGGGAAAACGGTCTTTGATCCCATCCGCATGAATAAAGACATCATCAATATCAGCGGAGCCACGATGTCAGTGCGCTCGCTGAGCGCCGGCGTAAAACGAGCGCTGGTCATGGTCGACGAACTGTATTTGAAACCTATCGGGCGCGGCAGCGACAGCGTGCAAGCACGACGTCGAGAAAAAGGATTTCTCGGAAACCTGTTCGGGTTTTAGCGACTCTAGCGATCCCAAAGCTGATGCGTAATTTCAATGCTCGGTTTCGACTGCGCGACACCGACCGGCACATTCGGCTCGTATATACGCTGTTCCTTTTGTTGATGCTTGCTGGATTCGGCTTCAGTTTTTTTTGGGCGCACAGCATGACGGGCTTGTCGCCGCAGGGGATCGCCGACCATTATCTGGGCTCGGACGCCACGTTCGGTGAGCCCATGTCCTTCCGAGAGCTGGCCGAGGTCACCCATTTTCATCTGTTCACTATGCCGGTTGTCTACATCATTCTCGTCCACGTCTTGTATCTGACCATGGCGAGCAATCGAATAAAGGTTTCGATGACATGGGCGGGGTTCGGCGGTGTGATGTTGGACCTAGTTTCACCATGGTTGATCAGCTACGTCTCTCCGGTGTTCGTCCTGACCATGCTGGCAGGAGACTTGCTGATGGTCGCAAGTTTCTTGGTGATGATGGTCATTCCCATGTATGAAATGTGGATTCATAAGATCCCGCTCATGGCGTCTGGTCAAGCCGAGTGAATCCTCGCTCTGTGCTAACCCGTATCACCTTCCGCATGCGACGTCGAATCACCATGGTCCATGACGTTTTCCAGACCGTGTGGCGCCCTCTCGTGGCAGCGGTCATTCTGATGGCCGGCTGTGCCTGGGCTGCTGACTCTCCAGCTTCTCCCGCCATTGTGAAGCGAAGTCAGCTGCTCATGGGAACATTGGTTCAGATTACCGCCGTTGGTCCAAGCGATGAAATAGCAGGCCGGGCGGCGTCCGTCGGCTTCGCCGAGATTCGCCGTCTAGAAGGGCTGTTGAGCACTTGGATTCCTACGAGTGAGCTCTCGCAAGTCAATGACGCCGCCGGTCTTAAGTCGGTGATGGTGAGCCCGGAGACCCTGACCGTTCTCCGTTGGTCGCTGGAGATTGCACGACTAACCGATGGGGCGTTCAATATCGCCATAGGGCCGGCGGTGGATGCCTGGAGCGTGACCGATGACCCCCGGATCCCCAATGAGTCGGAATTAGACCATCTGAAGCCGCTGCTTGACCTCCGTCATATCGTTCTGAACGAGGAGGCGCGCACGGTATTCCTCACGGAGCCGGGAATGCGGATTGACGTCGGAGGGATCGGAAAAGGATATGCTGCGGACCGCGCCGTCGCGGTTATGGAGGCGGCGGGAGCGACGGCGGGAGTCGTCGCGTTGTCCGGCGACATCAAGACGTTCGGCCGGATGCCGGATGGACGCCCGTTTGTCTTCGGGATCCGGCATCCCCGTCTTGACGGCGCATTGCTGGCCCGGTTGGACCTCCGGGACGAAGCCATTTCAACGGCAGGGGATTATGAACGGTTTTTCGAGAGAGATGGAGTCAATTACCACCATATTTTGGATCCGCATACACTGTGGCCCGCACGGGCATGCCAAAGTGTGACCGTCGTTGCGCGGGAGGGTGTCGTGGCCGACGGCCTGGACACCGGTATTTTTGTGTTAGGGCCGGAACGCGGAATGGAATTGGTCGAACGATTACCTGATGTGGAAGCCGTCATCGTCGATCGCGACGGGAAGCTCTGGATATCGTCCGGGCTGCAAGGTCGTGTCCACATGGAATCTGTCAACCCGTGAACGGGTTCCAACTCGATTGCCGCCGGAGTTGGGTCTAATGCCTGATCTTGGCATCGATTGTTTGTCCCAAACTATGCTCCTGGAGGTAAGAGGCAAAACGCTTCGCCAAACTCGAAGTCGGCTCAAATGGATTGCCGGCGTGCTGCCTGACGTCGAGCTTCTCATCCAGTGCTGCCCGAAACGCAGGCAGTAGGTCGACATGCGGAATGTCCGTGCGTCCCAGCATCTCGAGCATCGCAGCATGTCGCTTCTTTTCCGCAGCGCTCCACATCTCCTCTGGAAACAGCAATGGCAAGGAGACGACCAAGAGCTCTTTGCGATCGCGCTTCAGTGAGGCCGCTAATTCCGTCAGACCGGTCTGAATTTCTCGGAGGATCGTCTCCTCCGGGTCACCCATCAAGGTACGCATCCCGACAAGAAGTCTGTAGAGGTGGCTATAGGTGAATAAGAACGAGTTCAACGAGGTGCGCGACGAATACGGGACCAGAGCCACGATATTCTGCCGGCCGTCTCGATAGGTAATCGGTGCGGGAGTAAGATCCGCAGATCCCATTACCAAGATGACTTTGTCGGGATCCAGTCTTGATTGATACGCTTTGTAGAAATCAATGGTCTGCATTGCTCCAAAGGATGCGACTCCTCCGTTCCAAACCTCTACCCTATTACCGTCTCCGGGGTAATTCTGACGAATCGCCTCAACGAGCCGGCCTTCAAATACAGCCTGACTGCCCAGCACAAGAATACGAATCCTGTCGGGAGATTTCTCCGTGGAATACGTATTGATCACCGTCCCATAGTCGTTATACGGCCCGTAGTTCAGTCGAGGTCGAAGACCCAGCACAGGGTCGACCACGGCCGACCGGTCCACGTCTTGGCCGCCTGTTCGAACCCAGTCGAGCGGCCGTGCGGCTCCGAAACCCCCGTCGGGATCGATGGTGTGGAGGATCAGTTCCGCCAAGGCCAATCCCACCATCAAGCTGAGGCCTATGAGCGCTCCATCACCTGTCCTGGTCGGCCGCGGCGGCTTCTCGAATGTCGGCAGCAGAATTCGGCGATGCCACTTTCGATGTCTGCGCCTGACAATCAGGACAGCCACTCTCAGCGGGAGCACGACGCACAAGATCGTGATCGTCACGTACGGCCACCAAGTCCAGCTGTCCGGAGGAACCTTTCCGCTCTGTAAGAGACTCGATTTCGAATGTACGGTAATCACGTCCTGAGGATTACTTTTCCGTTGAAATGTATCTTTTCCGTCTGCTTCCCATACCTGCACATCGACGCCACTGTTGGTGCGTGTGATCAAAAAGCCGAAGTCCAGCAGCGTATCCGGAGGGACGATCAATGTAGCGGTAAAATAACCATCTCGTTTGATCATCGGGGTATGCATCACGCCCTTCCGTATGGTGGTGCCGGTGGGCCGTCGCGCCTCCGGCACCGTTTTCCAACCATCGATGCCCCA
>DATFFC010000120.1:0-8431 GCA_035250505.1 Nitrospiraceae bacterium
TCGCGGGGCAGATCGAGCGAGAGATTCAAAATGACTTCAATGAACCGGGCGTAGTTTTCCGCCCGTTCGACATAACGGTTCAACCAATAGATCGAGCTGGCTACCCGGCTCAGCATGGATGGCTTCGTGGGTGAGCGGTGCACGGCATTGTCAATCGTAGCTGGTCTGCACCAAGCATGACTTTACGACAGGACCCACGTATCCTTGTTCCCGCCGCCTTGAGATGAATTCACGACCAGCGATCCTTTTCTGAGCGCGACACGCGTCATGCCGCCGGGCAACACATACACGTCCTGCCCATACAAAATATATGGCCGGAGGTCGACGTGGCGCCCTTCCAATCGGTCATCGACCAGGGTGGGGACGCGGGACAAAGCCAACGTAGGTTGGGCGATGTAGTTGCGGGGGTCGGCTTGAATGCGGCGGGCACAGTCTTCCCGCTCCTGCTTGGAGGCATATGGCCCGATCATTATCCCGTATCCGCCGGCCTCATTGGTCGCTTTGACGACCAGTTGATCCAAATGTTCCAACACATAGGCCCGTTCCCGTCGTTCCCAGCAGACATAGGTGGGCACATTGGGAAGGATCGGCTCTTCCGCCAGATAATAATTGATCATCTTCGGGACATAGGCGTAGATGGCCTTATCGTCCGACACCCCCGTACCGGGTGCGTTGACCAGCGCCACGCGGCCTTTCTTATATGCGTCCATCATACCGGGGATGCCGAGCTGAGAATCCGGGCGGAAGACCAACGGGTCCAAGAAGTCGTCGTTGATCCGGCGATAAATGACGTCCACTCGTTGGGAGCCCTTCGTGGTCCGCATATGGACGGACCCATCGATCACGGCCAGGTCGCTGGCTTCAACGAGTTCGACGCCCATCTTAAGGGCGAGCAGCGAATGCTCGTAATAGGCCGAATTGTAACTGCCGGGGGTAAGAATCACGATTGTCGGATCGGGAAGATCGGACAGGAATTGGAGGGTGCTCAGCAGGCGGCTTGGGTACTCGTCCACGGGCCTGACACGATAGGCGTCGAACAATTCCGGAAAGGTCCGCTTCATCACCTGCCGCGCTTCCAACACATAGGCGACGCCAGACGGGCAGCGGTTGTTGTCTTCGAGGACGTAGAATTGTCCGTCGCTTATGCGCACCAGATCGATGCCGGCGATGTGGCACCAAATGCCTTTGGGCGGATTCAGTCCGACGCAAGCCGGTAAAAACCCTCTGCCCGAATAGATCAATTCGCTTGGGATGACCCCGTCTTTCAGAATCTTTTGACCATGGTAAATATCGTCAAGAAAGCAGTTCATCGCGCGAATGCGTTGATGAAGGCCCGACTCGATATGGCTCCATTCCGACGCCGTCACGATCCGGGGCACGATGTCGAACGGGAAGATCTGTTCTTGCCCGGTGTCGCTGCCGTACACGCCGAACGTCATCCCCATGTTCAGGATGACCCGCTCCGCCGCCTGTTGGCGAGATTTGAGCTCTCCCTCGGCGAGGGAGGCGAACTTGCGCAACAAGAGCGCGCTGCCCTGGCGCGGCCGGCCGACACCCTCGAATAACTCGTCGTAAAACTCCCCGGGGTCGTAAGACGAGAATTTCATGCTGGACGGATGTCCTGACGAATGTTGTGGACCGCTCGACCCTTACTTCAATGGGATCTCGATTACCAGCCCGCCCATGACGTCCGGCACCTTGAAATCTTTCTTTGGGCTGCGTGGATGAGCATTGTGACAGCCGACGCAGGCCTGAGTGACGGCACGATCGGCATAAATGGCTTGGAAATACTGCTGTCCGTCGAGCAGCACGGTGCCGGTGGAGGCTCGTTCCGGCTGCTGCATGATGGCCTCCAGCCCGGCCCGTTCCGCATCGCTCGTCGGGGCATTCGCGGGATTAATGGGCCACAGACTGATCAACCGATAGCGCACCCGTGATCCCGTCATGGCTGCCAGGTCGTTGGCTTCGTGAAGAAACTGTGCGGGCAACGGTAAGGATGTCTTATCCGCCCGCCACGTCTCGGCGGCGACGGCGGCGCCCTGTTTCTGCATTCGTTCCACCACGTGAATCGTATAGAAGGTGCGATCGGATTCGATGACCGAGTGAAGAAAATCCGCGACCGTCTCCGGAGGAATCCCCGCCGAATCGCCCCCCGCCGCTCGATCACCGGTCAACAAGACGCAGCAGAAGCCGACCAGTGATACCACGGCACGGACTGTCTTCATCATAAAACGCCTCCTCAATGGCGTATCCGTTCAGGGTGATTATGAGCGTTCGGAACAATGAGGTCAAAGGCAAGCTGGGGTATATGCCGTTCGCGGGCCGCCTAGATTTATTGCCTTTGGCCGTCCGCATGGACGGTAGGTTCGGTCTTGTGAATCTTGGGTAGATGGGCGTCCGCCAGCATCTCGTCGCGAATCTGGGCTAAGGCGTCGCTGAAGGCGCGATTGAGTCGTCCGCCGGGCTTGACCTCGGCGTTCGGCGTAAAATCTTCATCAAACTTAGACCGTCCCACGTAGGTGGCGACCAGTTCGCCCGTGGGTTTCAACAGCATCATGGTTAATTTGACTTCCCCGGTGCTCACGTAGGTATTCAATCGAAACAGCCCCGCTAGTTTGTCGGAATAGTAGGGAACATAGGTCCATAACTTCCGGCGATCGTGCTCGTAAAATTGCTCGATACGCCCCGTGAGGACAAAATCCGGATTCGGGTCGTAAAACGTGATCCGGCGAAACAGGCCACTGGATGACAGCTCGCTCAAAATCTCGTTCGTGATCGCATGGCTCATCTTCGTGGGTGGCCTATTGACATAGTCCTCCGCCACCACTCCATACGCTGAGCGGCCGGAACGCAAGCTCTCGCTTGGTTGGAGGGGATGCAGTTCGACGACGGCATCGATGGCCCGGTCGAAGGCGGACGGAGGCAGCATGACTTGAGGGTCATACTTCGTCGAGCAACTCGATGCCATGCAGACTGAGACAGTCAGTACGACACCGGCAAGGGTCCGTAATGAGAGAAAGGGTTCCATAGCGGCAGGGAAATCCCTCCATCAGCTGGGGTCCTACAGATATCGTTTCATTGACGCCGCTCCCGGACAACTGGGAAAAACCCGCGCAATCGGCCGGTGGGTTCCTTCACGGACGGGGAGTTTGATTTTCGGATCGGATGGAAGTGACAATGTGCCGACCCGGACGTGAGAACAGTGGCTGTCCTCAGTCTCATGACCATACTTGTGCGGAACACGCGCCTGCTTCAATGAGTGGATCAACCGAGCTTCTCGTCACAGCGGGCGAGGGGGCCAAGCGGTTGGATGTGTTTTTGACCAACCGAGATCCGTTCTTTTCCCGCGCCGCCATCCAACGTCTCATCAAGGAAGGCCGGATCCGGCTCAATGGGGAAACCGTACGGGCATCTCGGAAGATCAAGCCGGGTGACCGTATCACGGTGGATGTTCCCAGACCGGAACCGTTGGAGTTACAGCCGGAAGCAATTGGTCTCAACATTCTCTATGAAGATGATGATCTGCTCGTCCTCAACAAAGCGGCGGGACTCGTGGTTCATCCGGCTCCCGGCAATTGGTCCGGGACGTTGGTCAACGCCTTGTTGCACCACTTCCACGCGTCGGGTTTGTCGCTTCCCGAGATCGGTGGAAAGGAACGTCCGGGATTGGTCCATCGACTGGACAAGGAGACGTCCGGCGTCATGGTGATCGCCAAGACGAATCAGGCTCATCGCTGGCTCGCCGCGCAATTCAAACAACACACCATCACGAGAGTGTATGAAGCGCTGGTATGGGGCGTCCCACGGAAAGGCCGCGGTGTGATCGAACTGGCGATCGGCCGAGACACGAGGGAGCGGAAAAAGTTTTCCGCCCGGACGACAAGGCCGAAGGCCTCAGTCACCGCCTTTCAGGTCGATCGCCGCTACGGCAAGCGCGCCGCTCATGTCCTGCTGTTTCCGAAGACGGGCCGCACTCACCAGCTACGGGTCCATTTGAGTTCAGTCGGACATCCGATCCTGGGCGACGAGACGTATGGAGGCAAGAAGGTGCTGGAATTTGACGGCCTCGGGTTCTCGCGTGTCATGTTGCACGCCCGCGTTCTCGGGTTCAATCATCCCGCTACCGGGCTTTATCGGGAATTCGACGTTCCTGCACCGCCGGATTTCGAGTCGGCTGAAGCAGGGCTTGAAGCCCGTGCCATCACCCTCAATGGTGCCGCCTTGACAGAATCGCATGCGCAGCGTATCAGTCCTGTACGGCATGGTACCGACCATGGAAACGACTGAAGTCCTCGACGTCATGGGCAGTCTCATTTCGCAATTGAAGGCCTACGCGGCCAAATTGCCGCCGGTGGTCCATTTGTCGGTGGCTCCGGCCGGAATCAAGCCCAAACCGGAGTCGGTGGAGGTGTTCGAACAGGCGCTCGTGCGGTTTCGCGCGCAGAGCAGCGGGTCATCGCAGCGGGCGATGAATGAGTATCTGGTGGAATCCCTGGAAGCTTTCGAGGCGGGAAAACTGCTCGGAGCGGTTCAGCCGTTATTGGCGGTCTTGGATCACCTCGATCGCATGCGGCGGGACAATGAAATCACGGTGACGGCTGCGGATGAAAAGCGTCTCACGGAATATCGCACCGCGCTGACAAAGATTCTGCCGGGAAGTCAGCCGGAATTAGAAGGAGCGGGCCGGGGGATGTAGTCAGTGTCCCATCTTCGGCCCGCTCGAATTCGCGCCTTCCGTCACAAGGCACACCCTCACCAACGAATTACAGTGCGGACAACGAGCGCGCACCGTATTCTCATCAAGGAATTCGAACTGATCTTCCTTGAGCCACATGAGTTGAAAACATTTCGGACAGCTTCGGACTTGCGTTCCCATACCGTTCCCCTTACACTCCCTCCAAGATTCGGTCTGACGAAGGGAGAGTAATTTAGTACAAGATGCGGTCCTCTCTCAAGAGCGCGAAGAGCGCCATTTCCTACTCGGACCGAAAAGATATCGACCCTTCCCAGCTCCTTCGCCTCTACCAGCAAGCTCCTTGGGCTAAGCACCGCACAGCCGATCAGGCACACCGGATGCTGGGACATACGGACCTGGCCATCTCCGCCTGGGACGGCGATCGACTCATCGGCTTTGGTCGTGTTCTGACCGACTATGTGTTCCGAGCCTCGATCTGGGACGTGATCGTCGACCAGCATTATCAGAGCCGGGGTATCGGCACCGAGCTCGTCAACCAGATCCTGCACCATCCCGCGCTCAAACAGGTGGAACTCTTTTGGCTGTGTACGCGGACGCCCGGCTTCTATGAGCGGCTTGGATTCAGCTCGAAGGAGCAGACGGGCATGGTCCGGTCGCGAACGAAACAGACTCGGCGGCCATAGCCGATACGGACCGTTCAGCTCAGCAGGTCTGTCGGCTCGTTAGGCATGTTGATGTCTCAATGCTCTCTTCGGAGAGAAAGAGACGGCCAGGAAGAACACCGCGGTCGCCAGCAACACGATGGCCGGTCCGGATGGCAAATCAAACGCATAGGACAGCAGCACGCCGCCGATCGACGAGAGGGTTCCGATCATTGCCGAGTAGAGTGTCATCTGGGCCAGGCTGTGCGTCAATTGATAAGCAGTGGATGCGGGGATGAGCACCATGGCAAACACGAGAATGGCCCCGACTGTTTTGAGGGCGATGACGACGGTGAGTGCAACCAGCGACAAGAGCAGGTAGAAGATCTGCCGCGCCGGCACGCCGGAGGCCTCGGCCATCTCCTGATCGAAGGCAATGAAGTACAGCTCTTTCGACAGAAGAGCGGTCGTCCCCAGAACGAGAATACTCAGGCCTCCGATCTCCCACAACTCCTCCGTGGTCACGGACAACACGCTTCCGAACAGATATCCATAGACCTCGGGATTGTAGCTTCTCATCAGCCCAAGGAAGAGAATCGCGAGCGCCATAGTCGTCGTGTAGAGAATCCCGATCGACACATCGAGCTTCATCCGCCCCTTTTCTTCGACCCAGCCGGTGATCCACACCGTCGCCAACCCGAACACAACCGCCAGTCCCATGGGGGGAAGTCCCAAGAGGTATGCCAGCGTGACTCCGGCGAATGCCGCATGGGCCGTTCCGGCGCCGGCAAAGGCCAGGCCGCGCAACACGACGAAGACGCCCATCACCGAGCAGAGTAACCCCACCAGCGCGGCAGCGAACAACGAGCGCTGCATAAAATCATAGGTCAACATCTCGAACATTCTGCAATGGTCCTCAATGATGCAATGACGACATGATGCAGTGAATCAACCCTGAAGCGAAAATATTAAGAGAGGTCCGGTGGGCCAAGCGCGACCATTGCCGAGAGGAGCGGGGGCCCACCGAGGGTTTGCGGGGCAGAAGACCGGAACTGACCACGCCACTGTGGTCCATGACCACAGGCACGGGAATTCCGGAAGGGCGCACGGTCCGACGAATAAGGAGGACCATGCCTGTGCGCGCCGCCGAGATAGTGAGGCGGCGGGAACTCCGTCCCGCAAGCCCCGGAAGGGCTGCTCCGGAGGCGCGGAAGCGCGGGATCCGCCGGACCAATAGTTTCGGTTGAGAGTCAATGTCTCAATGATGTCGATGGTAGTCCTCTACGAGGAGAAAATCTTTGTCGGTGATGACGAACTCCTTGCCGTACACCTGGCTGAGGATATCCGGCTTCAGTACCTCTTCCGGACGACCGGAGGCATAGAGCTTGGTCTTGAGCAGGACCAGTCGATTCACGCGGGAACGGATCATGTTGATGTCGTGCGTGATCAACAGAATGGTCAAGCCCAAGTCCTTGTGTAGCTGCTGAATCAATTCAACAACGCTGTGCTGTGTGGTGATATCCAGGCCGGTCGTCGGTTCGTCGAGGAGAAGAATCTGAGGCTGCTGCGCCAACGCCCGGGCGATAAAGACGCGTTGCTGTTGCCCGCCGGAGAGTTCTCCGAGCGCCGTGTGCCGATGGTCGTCCATCCCGACATGGCTGAGCGCCTCCCGCGCGATGTCTTTGTCCTTGGCGGACGGACGGGTGAAGAGACCCAGCGCCCCGTAGCGACCCATCATGACCGCTTCGAAAACCGTGACGGGGAAAAACCGGTCGATTAAGCCCTTCTGGGGCAGGTAGCCGATGCGGGCTCGGTGATGACAACGCAGTTCCTCGCAGGCACAGTCGAATACCCGCAACGTACCACGGAGCGGGGCCATCAGACCCAGGACGGCGCGGCACAGCGTCGTCTTCCCGGACCCATTGGGGCCGATCACTCCCACGAACTCGCCTTGCATGATCTCCAACGAAATATCCTGGAGCGCCACGACGCCGGGAAATCCCAGCGTGGCATGGTCGAAGCGGATGATCGGCATGGTCGTCATGAGATCTATGCGCACTGGTTCGATCCCGTGACTACGAATTTACGGATGGAGCGCCTTTTCCGTGGGCTGCCCCAACGCCTCGGCTAATTGGAGCACATTATAGCGAAGCATGTCGATGTAGGTCTCGGTGCCCGGGACAGCACCCGGCAAGGTGGTCAGCCGTACGACCCGCGCGCCCGTTTCACGCGCGAGCATCTGGGGCAATTTTTGATTGAGCTGGGCTTCCGACACGATCACCTTGATGCCGCTCTGCCTGATGGTGTCGACGATGGCCTGAATGCGGCGTGCGGAAGGCTCCGCACCCGGCTGCATCACGAGTGTTCCGGCAATGATCAAGCCGAAGTAGCGGGCAAAATACGGCCAGGCCGGATGGTGGACGACCATGCGACGGTCCGACGCGGATTGCAATCGAAGCCGAAGCGCCGCGCTCGTCTGCTCAAGGCGGGAGAGATAGGCCGCCGACTTGGCTTCATAATCCGATCGATGCGCCGGATCGGCTGTAGCGAAGGCCTCGGTGATTCGGCGCACCATGGTGGAAGCTCCGTCCGGATCGAGCCATACGTGAGGATTGCCGTGAGCGTGAGAGTGAGTGCCGGGACCGCTCGCCGGCTTGCCCGCGCCGGCATCCTGATCCTCGATCAGATCGATGCCTTCCGATGCCGTGACGGTCAGCAGGTGAGCATTGCCCGCGTTCTTCAACAAGGGAGAGACCCAGACTTCCAATCCTGCTCCAATCTGGATGAGGACCTGTGCCTTGCGAACCGCCATCAGGTCGCTCGGCTTTGGGGAGTACGTGTGCTCGTTTTCATACCCGGTCATCAGGGATGTCACGGCGACGTGCGGTCCGCCGACCTCTTGCGCCCAATCCTTGAGGACAGGGAGCGTGACCACTACGTGAAGCGGGGAAGTCTCGATGGCGGACACGGCGGCTGGACCAAGAACTAGACCAAGAATAGGAACGAGGGCGACAGCGATGGCAACGCAACAATAATGAAGGCTGTAAAACACGCAGCGGACGGTAACACTCGACCTGCGCAATGTCAACGAATG
>DATFFC010000121.1:0-3893 GCA_035250505.1 Nitrospiraceae bacterium
GCTCAATGCCATGCCCGGCCGCGGCGGCGGCATGATGCGCCTCGCCGATGTGCCGGTTGAAGCGCCTGCGGTGTCGTTCCAGGATCAGCGTGAGCGCGTGTCAAAACTCGAAGAGCAATACCGCCGTGAGATTGCCCCTGGTGTCCAACACAGCGGCCAGGGCATGCTTCCGTCGGATTTTTTCAATTGGGCTGAGGAGTTGGGGAAGATCCGCGACCAAGTCCAGGGGCTTGAGCATTGGGAACAGATCGAGCACCAGATGATCGCGCCGCACGTCAATCAGGTCCTACGGGCATTGAGTCACATGCTGACCGGACAAGCGGCCGAGCGATGGGAAGACTGGCGCGACGCCTATGTTCCTGAGTTGCTGGCCCTCTTGAAAGAGGTCCGGCGGGAGGCGGCCGAGCGCAGCCGAAAACGGAGTGCCTCAGTTGTGCAACGGCTCGATCCTCTGCTGCCGGCCGAACGTCGGACCGAGTCGCTCTCGCGGAAGGCGCTGTGGGTCCTTGCAAGCACGCCGGGAGTGACCTGTGTGTTGAACGGTATGCGATCCGTGCCTTACGTGGAGGATTCGCTGAAAGTGATGCAGTGGCCGGCACTCGGTGATCCGCTGGCCGTCTTCCGTGCCTTCGCCTCGTAATTGGACTTGCCTCATCGGGCGTAATTGATTATCCTCTCCCGCAATCTTCTAAATGGAGGTCTCTGTGAGCGCCGCGACGTCCCGGATTCAATGGTGGAATCTCAGCCTTGTCCTCACCGCTCTTTGCTTCCTTGCCGCCGGCTGTGCGGGGAGGAAGGGCACAAGCGGCGGGGCGACCGCAGAACCAAAGCCGATGGCCGTAGAAGATGTGGCTCCGACTCCGGTGGCGGAAGTCCCTCCAGTACCGCCTGAGAAGGAGGAACCCGTCCCGCTCCGGTCCGTGGAGATGGCGGCACGCAATTCGACCGGCGCGCTGAACATCCCCTTTCCCGATGTGCTGTTCGATTTCGACCAGTATGTCTTGCGCGACGATGCCCTCTCGACCGTCGAGGAAAATGCGAAGCGGCTCAAGGCCAACGGCATCAAGCGAATTTTATTGGAAGGCCGCACCGACGAAATCGGAACCGAGGAATATAACCTCGTGCTCGGCGAGCGGAGAGCCAAAGGCGTGCAGCGCTACCTCGAGAATTTAGGATTGGAGACATTGCAAATAGAAGTGACGAGTTTCGGAAAGGACCGCCCCTTGTGTCTGCAACACAATGCCTCCTGCTGGCAGAAGAACCGTAGCGTACATTTCGTCGTCAGGGATTGAATCCGCCCGCCTGTAACACACTCTTTACCCCCTTGTGAAGCGGCTGTGACACGAGCGCTCTAGGCTGGCGGCGTCCGTGGAAGCCGGCCTGTTCGCCGGCATGTCGATCCGGATCATGCCGGCGCCGATCGGAGAACGCCGTGCCTCAACAAGGAGGGAAATCAATGGTGACGATCAATCAGCTCATGACGCGGCAGTTGGTGACATTACCCGCCGGCACCTCGGTCGTGGAGGCCGCCAAGGTCATGAACCACAACAAGATCGGCAGTGTCTTCGTACATGAAAATGAGCGGATCGTCGGCATCGTCACGGAGCCGGACATCGTCCGGAAAGTGGTCGGCAAGAGCCGGCAGCCGGTCTTCGTGCCGGTCGAGTCCATCATGAGCACACCGGTCATCGGCATCGACGAGCGGCGACCCATTACCGAAGCGGCGGATCTCATGCAGCAGCACGGAACCCGCCATCTGGCCGTGATGAAGAGCGGAGCAATCGTAGGGGTATTGTCGGTCCGAGATCTGCTGCAGCCGGTATCAGTAGACGAATTCTAATACCACCGCTCGAGCTAGCGATGTACATCCGGCGAGCCAACCGGCACTGCTAATAGCCGGACATGCAGTATGTGGCCTGTTCCAAGGAGGAAAACTTTTCTGCCGTGGCGAGCGGAAGCGCCGGCGGAGGCGTCCCCGCCGATTTCCACAGATGCAAACACTCCGCGGTCACAAACGGAATGGCCGGGTGTCTGCCGGTCGCAGAGAACGGCTTGGCTTGTGAAGTGACTCCCACCACCATCAGATGGTTCCCTGCCGCGAGCCATTTGGGATCGATCGTTGCCCGGTAATAGATCCCGTACTCTTTGGTGACTCGATGGGTTTCGAACGATTCGTAGACCAATTGATCCACAATCGGCAGATGTGACGCGACCAGAAACGTTTCCCCATTTCTGATCTCTGCCCGCACCAGACGGCCGCCGAGTTCCACTTTGCGCCCTACGAGGGCGTTCGGAGTCTTCCACCACACCGCCACGTCGAAGGTCTCATCTACGCCTTCCATCACCAAGGGAGAGAAGGTTGGAATCGCGGCACAGGCCTGCATCATGGCTAAGCCGCAATAGAAGACCAGGTTCAGCGCGTGCCATCGGGATCTTGGTTGATCGAATCGACTCATCAATGCGCGTCAGGATGCCTGGTTCGAAATCGCTCTTCAAGTGAGGAATCTGAAAAAGACTGTCACCTCACTCTTGACTCATCAATAATTGTTGATGTATAAGACGCGCATGACTCACCTGGTCAGCAAGTCTACAGCGAGGGACGTGGGCAGACTCGTCACGATTTTTCATGCGCTCTCCGATGAGACCAGACTTCGCATCATTGCTTGCCTCAAGGACGGAGAACAATGCGTCTGCGATCTGACTGATGCCTTTCAGACCGGTCAGTCCCGTCTGTCGTTTCATCTGAAAGTGCTCAAGGAAGCCGGTCTGGTCACAGATCGCCCCGAGGGACGGTGGATCTACTATGCATTGAACGAGGAGACGCTCGACCAACTACAGGATCTTATGGATTGGATCAGTAGACCCGCGCCTCGCTCCACTAAGAGGGATTGCTGCGAGTGACTTTTTTTGGACTGAATCATCAACTTTTCTTGATAAGCATAACTGACCCGCCGAACGTGAACCCAATCACCTAAGGAGGACATCATGAAGCGCCTTCATGTCCATGTCGGAGTAGACAATCTCGATGAAGCCGTCCGTTTCTATAGCACGCTGTTTGGGACGAAACCGATCAAAACGAAGCCGGATTATGCGAAGTGGCTGCTGGATGACCCACGGGTGAATTTTGTGATATCGACACGCGCACAAAAGGGCATCGATCATCTTGGTATCCAGGTCGAGGAAGAAGCCGAACTGGTGGAACTTCGCGGGCGGCTTAAGGATGGAAAAATAGATCTGGTGGACGAAGGCGAGACCGTGTGCTGTTACGCCCGGTCGGAAAAATCGTGGATCGAAGATCCTGCCGGCATTCCATGGGAGGCCTACCGGACGATGGAAGAGGTTCACCTATTTTCCGGCGTACCCGATACGGCTCAAGCGGCCTGTTGCACACCGGAAACGATGGGCAAACGAGGTTGCTGTGAACCGTCTCAACAAACGGCCGGGTGCTGCGGCTAATCGGGGCTTGGGTCGTGAGCGGGCCGTCCGTCCTGACGACATGAATGTCGCGCACGGAACTCCCCTTTCCACAAAAGTTTACGATTCATTAACAAAAAGGTGATGCTCCGGCCATTCGACCTCCGTACAGTGTCGTGCGGCGTAAGAGAAAGCATGCCTCACCCACCTACTCAGCAAGGAGGCGTCTCGTGCCGACGCAGAGTCAAGCCAATGAAGCTGTGGTGTTGGACCTTCTCAGACGTGAGCGGTCGATGCGCCTGGAAGTCGTTGTCGCCCTGCTTCCACAGCTGAGTTGGAACCAGGTCTTCCATTGTGTCGATGTGCTGAGCCGGCGCGGCGAGATCATTCTGCTGCGCCGGGGGTTCGATTATGAACTCATCTACCGATCGGCCGGGCGGGACGCAGCCTGCTCCGTGTAAGGCAACCACCTGTCGGCG
>DATFFC010000122.1:0-11423 GCA_035250505.1 Nitrospiraceae bacterium
TAGAAGCGAACTGGCCCAGCGGATTCCACTGGTTTATTGAACCGGCACCAGGCCTTGCAGGAGCCGGCATCATTCCTGGACGGCTGCGACCGGGCCACCAGGTAGAAGCCGGCCGGTGCCGCCGGCAAGAGTAGATGCTGATGGGTACCGGACAGGAAACTAGTGAAAGTGCTATGGGGCTATGCGGCAATCGTAGAGCGGTCGCAGTCGATGCGCATGTGCCACATCGGGGGCAGCGTCCGGGCATCGTGCGA
This sequence comes from Nitrospiraceae bacterium, assembly GCA_035250505.1. GTDB lineage: Bacteria > Nitrospirota > Nitrospiria > Nitrospirales > Nitrospiraceae > DASSBQ01. Next base: position 255 of record DATFFC010000122.1, read on the forward strand.
CCATGAGTAGCGCAGGCGGATGGCTCGTTTGTGCGAAAGAGGGTGGGATCGTCAGGGTGAGCGCTTCAGGCTTAACATATAGCTGGTCAGATCATTCAATTCCGCATCGGTGAGAGGAAACTTCGGCATGATAGTGCCGGGTGAGACGGATTGCGGATCGCGGAAGTGTTTCAAGTGCCATTCTCGGTCGGGACGCGCATCGCCGACGTAGGATAGGTCCGGTGCCAATGCTCCTCCCTCTCCATGAATGCGATGACAGCCTGCGCACCCGAATTGGGCGAAAAGGGCCTTGCCGTGGGCAAGCCCAGGATCCGGGCGTTTAACCGCGTACAAATTTTTCAGCGAGACCCCCAGCAGAGTGAATACGATCGCCAGGAAAAGGGCGCCGAGCGTCATCCCGATCGGGCGTGAGGCGGGGGCGCGAACCGTCTTTTTCCAATCGAGAAACGGCCAAAAGAACACAACCAGTACGAAGAGGACCGGTAATACCCATGTGACCAGCGGCTCCAGCGGTCCATGAACGTGCTTGAGCAATTCGTAATAGAAGAGGAAATACCATTCCGGCACCGGGACAAAACTGGTATCGGCGGGATTCGCTTTATCGGCAAGCGGAAAGGGGACCAATATGGCGAGTGCTGCGAGCGCGAGAAAGATCAACAGCATCACTACGGCATCCATGTAAACCTGCCGGGGATAGAAAGGTTCTCGGCCTGCCGCTGCCTTGCGTTCATCCCACGGCCCGGCCGGCCCGACTCGCCTGAGTATGAAAAGATGCAGGGCCACGCCGGTGAGAATCACCGCTGGAAGAAACAAGACATGGACGGCGAAGAACCGGGAGAGGGTCATCACACCCAGCGTTTCGCCGCCTCGCATGACTCGGACCAAGAAATCGCCGACGAGCGGAACTGTGCCGACCATATTGATACCGACTTGGGTCGCCCAGTAGGCTGTCTGATCCCAGGGTAAGAGATAGCCGGTAAACGCAAAGGCCAAGACGATCAAGAGTAAGACGACTCCGACCATCCACATCAACTCGCGCGGCGGCTTGTAGGCGCCGTACAGAAAGACTTGCAGCATGTGTAGGCCGACCGCGATCACCATTCCTGACGCGCCCCAGTGGTGCAGGCCTCTCACGAACCAGCCGAAGCTCACCTGGCTCTCGATGAACTGCACACTGTCATACGCGTGGTCGGGAGTCGGCGCATAATAGATGGCCAGAAACATCCCGGTGACGGCCTGCAATCCGAAGAGAAAGAGCGTGGCCGAGCCAAATACGTAGATCCAACTGGCTCCGCCGGGAATTGGCTCATCCAGCAATGTTTTCTCGATCGGCTTCAGATTCAAGCGGCTGTCGATCCAGCCGTATAGTCGAGATGCCATTACCGCCCTCCTGAGCGCGTTGCTTTCCTAACGTTTCGAATAGGCGTCACCATTGGAGAACCGTTACTTCATTTCAAGGCTTTTCCCCGCTGCGCAGCCACATCGGCCGCCGAGACGGCATCTCCTTCGTTGCCCCATGAGTGGCGAACGTAGCTCAGGATATCGGCGATTTCGTCATCCTTGAGGTGCCCCATGGGGGGCATCACGCCGTTATAGCGCTGTCCATTCACCTCAATGGATCCGGTAAGGCCATTCAGGACCGTCGCAATCGTGCGTGACTTGTCCGCCAAGTAATCCGATTTCGCAAGCGGGGGAAATGTCCCCTGAATCCCTTGTCCTTCAGGTTGATGACAGCCAACACAGTACGTCTTGTACAGCCTTCCCCCTGCGGCTATGCGCGCCGACGGGTCGTCGGAGGATGGGGCTTTCGTCGGAGCCGCGGAGCCCATCGCGGATGCTTTCGTCGCCTGGTATTCCGATTCCGCCTGCTTGCCGGAGTAAATGGCCTTGTTCTCCTTGCCGTCCACCCTTAATTCTCCGAGCGCACCTTTATTGAATGCACGCAAGATGGAGTGATCCACGAGTTTATAGGAACCGGGGACGTCAACCTTGAATTCCACGATCGCCGCGCCGCCTGCGGGGACAAGAGTCGTCTGGACATTTTCCTGGTAATGGTTCCCCCCTTCGGTGTACACGCGATCGAAAATTTCCCCGATCACATGGAAGCTTGAGACGAGATTCGGGCCTCCATTCCCGACGAACAGGCGGATACGTTCCCCAACCTTCGCGGTGAGCGCATGGTCGCCCATTAATGCACCCTCGGCGCCGTTGAACACGACATAGGTAGGATGCTCTTCAATCGCCTTGATCAGATCAAAAGCCTGATGTCCCTGTTCTCGGTACTTCCCGGCCGTGTAGAAATCGCTTTGCACGACATAATATTCCTTGTCCACCGGAGGCAAGCCGGCGGCTGGTTCAACAAGAATCAAGCCGTACATTCCATTCGCAACATGCTCACCCACCGGTGCCGTGGCGCAGTGGTAGACATAGAGGCCGGGATTGAGCGCCATGAAGGTGAATTGCGTCCTGTGACCAGGCGGCGTATTGCTGCCGGCCGCTCCGCCTCCGGGCCCCGTCACGGCGTGAAGGTCGATGTTATGAGGAAATCTGCTGTCGGGATGGTTGAGGAGATGGAACTCGACCGTATCCCCCTGCCGTACTCGGATAAACTTTCCCGGTACCTTACCCCCAAATGTCCAAAAAGTGTACTCGGCTCCGTCGGAGATGGGGAGATTGAGCTCTGTGACTTCCAATTCGACAATCAGCTTGGCGGCCTGTTTGCGTTTGATGGGCGGAGGAACGAGCGGGGCATCGGTCAGCATTGCCTTCATTGATGACGCCGGCGCGCTGTCCGATTTGCCTGTCGTGGCGCCGCTCTTTTGGCCGGCTTTAGCGGATGCGGCCGCCGTGTCCATCATGGCAAATGAGTTGCCAAAGGTAACGGCAACTGCCATGACGCATATTCCAAGAAGGTTCCAGTGCCTTTGAGACAACGCTCCCGATTCACAATCCGACACCGACGCGCTTGGTCTCTCACATTTCAAGGGCATATCTCCCTCCAGCTCGGTTCTTTCCTATTCCCACGCGGAAAACTCGTACACTACAACTCGACTTGCTCCCGGGCGCCGGCCTTAAACTCCTTGTAAGTCACCAGTAAGCGCCCGTTCTCCACCTTTGACGGGAGCCGATCGAGCGGGCGAGGTGCGGGGCCGCCTAACACACGACCCGAGACATCGAATACACTGCCATGGCAGGGGCATTTGAATTTCTTCTCTCCTGGGTCCCATGTGTAGCCGCAGCCCAAGTGCGTACACATCGGCGAGAATACGACCGTTTGGCCATCAGCATGTTTGACTGCCCAGACCGCCTTATGAGTCTTAGTCTCTACATATCCGTCCCGAATCGTTGCGATATACTCACGTTGTGTGGGTTCGCCGAACGGCCCCTCGTCCGCACCCCCGACATCAACCCAAATTTGCTCACGGCGTTTCAACGCCGGGGAAATGACATAGCTTACAAATGGAATGGCTAAACTGAGGCCGATAACTCCCATCACTGCCCTTGTGACCCACTGAAAGAAACGGCGACGCGAGCCGTCAGGCATGAGGTTGCCTTCTTGCTTGGCGGGGTATTTCTTCTCAGACGGCATCGCGATATCTCCTGTGGTGGTGTCTGCGTAAGGTGGCGCGCTTCAGCGTATGACGGCGGATGGAACTATAAGATCCGCCTCAAGATCACAACACTGTCAAAAGTGACAGGTAAGAGAACCAATAAGTGTATCAACGAAGCAGCAGCCGCACACCGGGTTGGGACTTCTGAAGTTAGTGAGACATCCACTACGGCAGCGGCGCCCCAAGAGAAAATGGACGGAGTCGGATTCACATCATTGCTCTGCTTCTGCCTGCACAGTTCCGACGGTGGACGGCAAAAAGCATCTACACCGGGACGGCCGCCTGCGGTGACCCGGTCGGCGGATAGTCCAGCGAGCCTTTGACTTCGGCGATTTTCTCCTTGGGAAAGTTCGGCAGGTACAGCGCCTGCTTGGTCTTCCATTCCTTGACCTCTCCTCCCACCCCTTGAGCGCGCTTTTCATCGAACGGTTTTCCCTCCAGAGAGTATTGGACCTGCGCAGGGACCGCGAATTCGGTTCCAGCGGCCGACACGATGTCCATGACCCGTAAGTTTAGATCCTCCGCGATTTCCAGCGATTCCGTGTAATCCGTCACGCCGATGTATGCAAAGACCTCGAGATCGAGCGAATATTCCCCAAAGCCGCGGAAGCGCACATGCAGAGGTTCGGAGAGCACTTTCGGATGGGCGTACAACATCTTTCTGATCTCGACCAGGAGGTAGCGAATCTGATCGGGGGTCGTCTCCTGGCGGAGACCGAGCAGGGGATGATACCAGAACCTATCACGTTCCGAGAAATTGTCGAGGTGCATGTTGGCGAACTCGGCATTCGGCACGGTGATGACGGTCCGGTCCAATGTCCGGATCTTGGTGGCGCGCAGACCGATCTCTTCCACGGTTCCGACCTGATCGCCGAATCGGCAGAAGTCGCCGACCCGAACCGGTTGCGAGGTGAAGAGCGTGATGGCGCCGAAGATATTCTCCAGACTTTTCTGAGAGGCGAGTGCCACGGCGATGCCGCTGATGCTCAATCCGGCGAGCAGGGTCGTCACTTCATAACCGATGTTGTCGAGCCATACGAGGACCGCCCCTGCCAGGGCGACAAGCTTGATCAGCCGGGCGGCGGGTTTCAGAAGAATCGCTGCGCCGGTGAGTCCCTTCTGGCCGAGATTCGAAGCGGCCCGATGGACCGCGAAATCCACGAACCGCATGAGCAACCATGCCAGAGCGATGAGCTGCACGGTCCGCGCCTGCCGCAGGGCATGAAGGATAACGGATGGGCCCAGCAACTCCCCTATGTTCCTCACCAGCACGGTCCAGATGAGAACGGTCAACGGGCCTGTGAAAAACCGTTTGATCTGCTCGGCAAGATCCGGATGGAAGGGACGCATCCCTTGGACCGCCAGCCACATGATCAAACTGGCTACTGGGTACATGAGAATGCTGATGCCGATGACGGCGACCCAGAGCCACACATGGATGCCGAGCACGGAGACATCAAAGAACCAGGCGGGAAAGACCTGTTCCAGACGCCCATAGCCGAACTGTTCGTAGAGCTCGGGAATGTCGGCGACCGTCGGGCCGGCGAATTTCCAAATGAGCGTGCCGTCGCCTCGATCTACCCGCTGTAACAGAATGTCATACGCCTTCCCTTCGGTGGGGATGCGGCCGATCCTATCCCTACCGGGGGGAAGGTTGTCCTCTTGGTCGCCCTGCGGCTCGGCGCTGAGTAGATCGAGATCGATTATCAGGACGCGATCGAACACAATCTTGAGCTGACGAGCGAGGTCGGGGCCGCTTTCTCCGGTCATTTCACCAGGCATATTGCGCAGGTCGAGGTACTCGGCTGCTTGCTGGTACTGTCGCCTTTTTGTCGCCGTGAGGAACCCTTGGATGCTCGATCGTGGAGTGCCACGACCCAAGGAATCTTCCGGGACTTCAACCTGAACGCTGCGCGGGGCAGCTTGCTCAGCCGGCTGGCTTTTCTTTCCGCGCTTCTGAATCAACTCTCTCAGCGTCGGCTCGCCCGTTTCGGCCAGTGCCGGTCCCCACCCCCATATCGGTGATGCGACACTGAACCAGGCGACGAGGATGGGCACAAGCAAGTGGATGGTGGTGGTGTGCTTTCTCATGGTCATTCTCCTCCGCGCATCGTGAGAAGATGCGACGATGTTTCCAATTCCGCTGTCAGTTCTTCGGTACTTGGCTGGCATTGGCCCCATCAGCAGCATAACGGCCGTCGCAAACGGCAAGCTGATGGACCCATCGATGATGATCCGTGCTTCCCAACGGGCGGCGTAGGGCGTTTCGGCTCTGCTATTGCAAATCCCTCATCAATCGCTGAAATTCGGGTGAATCGCGGATCAGCCGTGACGCGGCAATCTGGAGGCGCTCGATCTGCTGATCGGTAAGGTACAGCGTGGTGGGGATTCTCATCAGATATTCTTGCTCATTGACGTCTTGGATCGCCCCAAGGCTGGCATCGATGAAATAGACGTCCGCGCCCTCCGCAAAGATGCTGTCCCCGCTGGCCGCTCGAACCCGAACCTCATTGCGCCACATGTCAACGGCGAAGCGCATGAGCAGCAGAGTGTCCGTGGAATACCGATTGATTGGGATGTCCACGAGAGAACTGAAAGAGCGAGAGAAGACAGGAATTTCATCGCTCCTGTACTCCTTGATGTCTGGACTCGTCTCGGCATTGACTGAGAGAAAGACGAGCTTCTTGACGCCCTTGATGCCTGCATTTTTGAACACCGATTCGATGTCGCCTCCCACTGCAACGTGCTCCAAGACGCCTCGCAAGGCCATGTTGTCCGACAGCCCGCCGTCAAGAAGATGGATGGAAGGGCGCTTGTCTATGTCTAGATAGGAGAGCAACTCCTTTGCCCGTTGACGCTGCATCGGCCGTGGCGACTTACTGGCGTCCTCTAACCCCTGGTTCACCTGATACCCACATTGTCCCGCATAGCTCTTGAGGGTAATCGGACTGAGGATAAGCGGCAGGGCCGCGGATGCAGCGGATGCCCGGGCGATGGGCAATTGATTGAGATCGGAACAGATGAAATCAAATTGACTCTGGAGAAATTCAAATCTGGACAGCGTGGCCATGTCCGACGCATGAATGAGAAGCCCCGGGCGGGTCTTCTGCCTCACGAGATCGCCAAAGGTTTTGCCCTCGAAGATGGCCTCATCCAGGAGCTCGGCCATGATATGGGATCGGCCGAAATAGGGTGACCAGAGCCGAAACCAGTTGCTGGGGGAGCGGAAGATTCGCTTTCTCAACTCGCTTTCCCAATCCTTCCTCAGGAACCGAGCCTCGAAGTCGTGGAAAATTCTATCTCCAAACAGCGCGTAGTACGCGCCGGTAAATGTGCCCCCGGACAAGGCATAAATGACGTCCAGCTCATCGAGCAAACGCTTCTGCTTGCCTTCCCACGTGATAGTCTGATGAGCCAGCTCGCGTAATGCGCCGAACGCCAATGTGGAGGCTCTCGTGCCGCCTCCGGAGAAGGTCGCCACGAAGAGCAGGCTGTCTGAATTTCCCTCCTCGGGAGGCGCGAGATTATGAAAGCGATACCCATAATGAGGGTCCCACTGTTGCAGCGGCGCGTTCAAGGTCGGACGGACATATTCGCAACCGGAAAGAAAGACAAGCAGGAGGACCAGCGCAGAGAAAGGATGAGAGAGCGACCTCAGCATGATGAGTTTGGCTCGGTGGACCTTTTCAGTCTACACAGCAATTCGATATTTTCCGTGACCATGACGGCCATTTAGAAATAGAGCGATCCATAGAGGAACAGCGTGTTCCAATCGGTCTTGAAGCTAAACCCTCCTCCCTTCTTTGGATCGATATCCGCGTTGATGTCGAGCCGATCGTATGCGCCACCGAGGGCGAAATGTTTGAACAGGCGATATTCCAATCCGAAATACAGTTCGTTCATAGCCCCTTTGAACTGGGCCGTTTCGATGTAGAACCAATCGAAACGCGCTGTACCCATCAGCCGAGGGGTGAAGTGATAGTTGACCAAGAATCCAATCGAGGGCAACGGGACCGTCAGAGTGTTCGACGTTCTTCCAGGCGTAAGCGTCTGTCCTGTGCATAGGGTGTTACCGCCGGCGCAGGTCAAATCTGCGCTGAGCGAGGCGCCGATGTTCGCGAAATACAGGCCGAAGGACCCGGCTAATTCCACTTTTTCATCATGATGGAAGGAATAATTGTAGATGAAGCGATACATCTTGAATCTAAGCTCGCTCGACACGTTCCCGCCCACCGCAAATGTCGTGTCCCTGACGGTAAGATCTCGATCCAGCGTTCTCTCGCCCTTCCGGGTCACATCGTAATAGCTGAATCCGATGCTGTGCCGCGGATTGAACCGGTACAGCGAATCGATCCGCCACAAATTGTCCTCACGTTGGCCGCTCAGGTTTCTGGCAAAGTCGATTGTCGTGCCGATCGTTCCCCCGGGGCCGTTGAGGGAAAACGTGGTATCCGCATTGAAGACATAGTTCCAGCCGCCGCGGATCATGAACCGGTCGGGATACTCCTTCTTGGGCGCAGGCTTCGACTCCGCGGGCGCCGCGTTAGTGTCCGCTGCTTTTGTGTCCGCCTCCGAGGGAGCCGCCTGCGTGCCCGCCTTCGCAGGACCCGCTTGCGTGCCAGCCTCAGCGGGACCAGTTTGCGCTTCCGTTGGAACCGATTGTGTGCCCGTTTCCGCAGGAGCTGTCTTCGTCTCCGCCTCCTGGGCGATCGTGATTGACGGCGTCGTCAGGAGCAGAGCCGCGCCTATTACGAGCCAGACAGCACGCCGGTATTTCCACAGACAATGCCGATGTGCTTCATAAGAAAGTTGCCGCGAACATTCTTGCACCATAATCTCCTCCTTACTTCTGTGAACACCACAGCAGCAAGAGCCCGGTATTACGGCTCGCAATGGCGCGGATGCTACACGAGAAGACTATGCCGGGCAACCCTTAATGATTTGATGCGAGATTCCTAATGGCTGCTCCATATTCTCGATCGCTACACTACTTTTGAGAAGCCGGCGACGATGCAGCGGGTGCTGATGACGCGGGCGCCGGTGGCGCCTGGCTTGTTGGCGCAGGCTTGGCCACTAGACCGGAATCATATTCTCCTTCGGAGATTTCCTTGACTTCGGATGATTGAAGTGTGACGCGGTTGCCGCTTCGCTCGTCCTTGAACTGGATAGTTCCGGCCCTTCCAGTTTGATCAACCTTCTTGGTCAAATAGCTCTTTCCCGATGCAGGGTCGGTAACCCGGTAATAATGGGACGCACATCCAACCGCCAAGCAGACTATGGCTATTATCGAGAAGATATGGATAGGTTTCATTGCTTCCTCCTTGATCAAGTTGTGAGCTTCACTCCGTGAAGTGCCGGAGCAAACTCTGATGATGAACCGGATCAGCCGCGTCGATATGTCCATGTCCGGCGAACGAGAGGAAAGAACGGGCGAGAATGACACGACTGCTCAGTGACACGCTAGACTTCAGCTGACCGTATAGCCGCGCGCGGTCATGCAGGCTGAAAATGCGCGCTTGTAACCGTTTATGCTCGCCTCATGCTTCTGGGTGGCTTGCTGTTGAGCGGCTTGTTGCTCCCGTTCCGCATGCCGCCGTCTTGCGACGCCCCCCGCCGCGCCGACTCCGGCGCCGATTGCAGCTCCCTTTCCCGCATCGCCTCCAATTGCTCCGCCGATTGCGCCGATTGCGGCGCCTCTCGCAGCTCCTCTTCCGACCTCCCGGCCAGGCGGCGGAGGTGCGGCTGCCTGTTGGGCCGGCTGGGTCGGGTCAAATCCCGTTTGTTCCTTGGCCCATTTGTAACAGGCAAACTCGTCCTGTTCTTGTTGGTCCTTGGTCTGGCCTTTGGCCGGATAGATGAAGATATCGACTGCGGCCACGGCTTCAGACGCCACGAATGCCACGCCAACCGCCAAGAACATTAGGTGTCTCAATTGCATGGTGTCCTCCGGTGTACGAGGCAGGGAATGTCCTATTTCGGAATCCCTTCGTTGGGAGCGGTTTCATCTGCGACGGGCTGTTCACTTGCAGCAGAGGGGCCGGTTCCCATGGCCGGACCTCCGATGAGCGGCACATTGCCCAGAATGGCCAATCTGACTGTCATGCCCACTATGTCATCGAGTTGAGCGAACCGAGCGGCTACCACGGGGGTAAGCTTCTTGCTCAGGATCTTGAAGTATTTTTGCCGGAGCTCCAGTTCAGCCTGTTGATTCTGGCCCGACTGTTTCATGATTTTGAGTGCTTCATCATTGGTCAACGTGGGGAATTTCTCTATGTACGTGCCGAGGAGGCGTAGCCGCTTTCCATCGAGCTGTTCCTTTTCTCTTTCGAACCGCTGATAGACTCCCCAGAACAGCTCCTTCTGTCGCGCATCGAGTAGCATCCCCTCCTCGAACACTTGCTTGCGATCATGCGTCAGCACGTATTGAAGCCGTTGAATATCCAAAGCGGGGAGGACGCGAACCACGTTGACCTGCGGGGGCTGGTCGCCCGCCATCGCATAGGGTGCGAAAAGGAGGCTGACGAGAACCATAATGAGCCAGCGTGTCGGTATCATTAGATCTCCTTCCTCAACAGTCCTGAACAGAGGACGGGCTGGCACTGGCGCCACCAGCGGCTCACGAATCGCGGTAAGTCGCTCGTGCTTGGTTCGTACCTATCACGCCGGCGAACCGGCATGAACTGTCAAAATTAACAGGTAGAGAAAGGTCTGCGCCGAGGTGCATTAGTGCCTTGCCTGCCTATGTGTTTTTTGGTAATCTCGGCCCCCTAATTCGGTTTTCCCGAACAGGTCGTGACCTCATGTTGCAGCGACCGACACATCTCTCCACCAGGTTTGCCGTTGTTGCCCTCTTCTTGCTAATTCCTCCCGCCGCGATCGCCGGCGGTTCATCAGAACCACAGCGATTGGTCGATGAAGCGACCGTGACGTTCGAGCGGTTTCTCGAGACACCCGGCATCGCAGCCTGGTATCGTTCCGAGGCCAAGAACGTCAAAGGCGTCTTCATCGTTCCTCAATTCCTCCGCGGGGCATTCATCGTAGGAGCAGCTAGTGGAAGCGGAGTACTTCTTGCCCGGGACTTCGTCAAAGGCGGCTGGTCTCCCCCAGCCTTTTACCGGATGAGTGCCGGCAGTTTCGGCTTTCAGGCCGGGGCAGACGCCTCGCAAGTCGTGCTGATCATTCAGAGTTTCTCGGCGCTGGAACGGTTCTATGGATCGGGCACAGCGAAACTCGGCCTGGATGCCGGGCTTACGTTCGGGACCATTGGAGAAGGAGGAACGACCGGTTTCGACATCGTATCCTTCTCATGGTCCAAGGGCCTGTTCGGAGGAATGTCGGTGGAAGGACTCGCGATCACGACTGCGGGCAGCGACAATGAAGCGTACTACGGCGCTCCTGTGAAGCCAGAAGAGATTCTCTCGAACGGCTCGGTGACGAATCCGGGCGCGGATACGCTACGGACTACAGTGGAGCGCCTCATACTCCGTATTCCTTAACACTTAGCCAGTAGGATCCCTGTCAATTGTGACAGTTCAACTACCAATCCGATTTGAATATG
>DATFFC010000123.1:0-15851 GCA_035250505.1 Nitrospiraceae bacterium
GCGGGCGATCGACAAGCCGTTTTTGATGCCGATCGAGGATGTGTTCACGATCAGCGGCCGGGGGACGGTGGTGACGGGGCGGTGCGAGCGGGGGATCGTGAAGGTGGGCGATGAGATCGAGATCGTGGGGTTGAAGCCGACACAGAGCACGGTGGTGACGGGGGTGGAGATGTTCCGCAAGGTGCTCGATGAGGGGCAGGCGGGGGACAACATCGGGGTGCTGTTGCGGGGAACGAAGAAAGAGGAAGTGGAACGGGGGATGGTGTTGGCGAAGCCCAAGAGCATCACGCCGCACACGAAGTTCAAGGCGGAGATTTATGTGTTGACGAAGGAAGAAGGGGGGCGGCACACGCCGTTCTTCAATGGCTACCGGCCGCAGTTCTATTTCCGGACGACGGATGTGACGGGGGTGGTGCAGTTGAATCCCGGGGTGGAGATGGTGATGCCGGGGGACAACGTGACGGTGACGGCGGAGTTGATCAGTCCGATCGCGATGGATCAGGGGCTGCGGTTTGCGGTGCGCGAGGGCGGCAAGACGGTTGGGTCCGGCGTGGTAACAGAAATCCTGGCGTAGGTATGGGAGCGTGAGGGGCGAGGCGTGACGGGTGAGGGGATGAGGGCCGGGAATCAGGCCATCACTTCACGGCTTACGCTTCACGCCTGACGAATAGAAAATGCGCGACATCATTGATTTAGCTTGCACAGCATGCAAGCAGCGGAATTATTCGACGAAGAAGAATAAGAAGAATGACCCAGATCGGCTGGAACGGAACAAATTCTGCCGTTTCTGCCGAAAGCATACGCCACACAAGGAAGTGAAGTAACGTGAAAGGTGAAACGTAAGGGGTGAGATGAGGCACGAGGAGGTTCGCCTTGTCACCTCACGTTTCACATCTTACGTCTTACGGCAAACAGGGGCATGGTGTTCAACGGCTAGCATGTCGGTCTCCAAAACCGAAGGTCCGGGTTCGATTCCTGGTGCCCCTGCCATACAGAGCTAGCTCGACCGCGAAGCCATGTGATGGTTCTTGCTGAGCGGATAGACACCGCAATCGTTCGCATGGAGTTTGAGCAGCGACCGGATGAAACACCTTGGTGAGTTGTTCTGAAATGAGAGCTAGCTCGACCGCGAAGCCATGTGGTGGTCCTCACGACAATGGTTCGCACGGACTTAAGCAGCGACCGGATGAGACACCCTGGCGAGGTTGCTTCTAGGTAATGGATGTATGCGAGACCCGGAGCGCTTCTTGTGATGGCCGATGCCGAGAGTGCTATTCATAAAAGCCAAGCCGTGTTGAAGCGACTGATTGTCTTGTAGAGGAAGAGACCATGTTTCAGCGGTTTGTTGCATCAGTTCGGGAATTCGTTGACGGGGTCCGAGGCGAGCTCAGAAAAGTCTCCTTCCCGTCGAAGAGCGAGACGATCGGGGCGACGACCGTGGTAATCGTCTTCTGTGTTCTTATGTCCCTGTATCTATCGGTCGTGGACTCGTTCCTTGGTTGGTTGATGCGAAAGGTAATCTGAGCTGACGAACGGGCAAGGCCTTGAGCGAAGGGGAGACGATGGGGAATAAGAACTGGTATGTGATCCATACCTACGCCGGCTTTGAGGGACGGGTGAAGACAAGCCTGCTCGAACGAGCCAATCAGATGGGACTCGTCGAAAAGCTAGGTCAAGTTCTGGTACCCACTGAGGACGTGATTGAGATCAAGGACGGGAAGCGCCGGACCTCGAGGAGAAAGTTTTTCCCAGGGTATGTTTTGGTTGAATTGGAAACTCCCTTGGCCGATGAGACGTTGCAAATGATCAAAGAGACGCCCAAGGTGACGGGGTTCGTCGGAGGCGGCGCACAGCCGACCCCTCTGTCGTCCGACGAAGTGGATTCTCTGCTCAAGCAGGTGGACGCAGGCGCGGCCGGTCCCCGAGAGCAGATCCGCTTCATTAAGGGAGATAACGTGCGGATTGTCGATGGTCCGTTCCTGGGCTTTAACGGCGTCGTCGATGAAGTAGACAGCGATCACAGCCGGGTCAAGGTCTTCGTCAGTATTTTCGGGCGATCGACGCCGGTCGAATTGGGTTTTTTGCAGGTGGAACGCATTTAGGTTGGGGCCCGTTACTCAGCACTCATAACACAGCACTTTACGTCAGGAGCAGGTATGGCAAAGGAAGTGTCGGCGCAGATCAAGCTTCAGATACCGGCCGGGAAAGCCAATCCGGCGCCACCGGTCGGTCCTTCGTTGGGCCAGCATGGCGTCAATATTATGGAGTTCTGCAAACAGTTCAACGCGAAGACCCAGAAGGAAGGGGACAGCATCATCCCCGTCGTCATCACGGTCTACAAGGACCGAAGCTTTACCTTCATTCTGAAGACGCCGCCGGCTTCGGATCTTCTGAAGAAGGCCGCCGGGATCATCAAGGGGTCGGGCATTCCCCATAAAGATAAGGTCGGACGGGTGTCGGAGGCTCAAATTCGGGAGATTGCTCAGAAAAAGATGTCGGATCTGAACGCGGCGGATCTGGAAGGCGCCATCAAAATTATTGCAGGGACCGCCCGCAGTATGGGGATCACGATTCAATAACATTGTCGACGGCCGCATCGCTGTGCGTCGTATGGACGGTAAGTTGAGGAGCGCGGGATGGGAAAGAAAATGAAAGCGGCGACGGAGAAACTCGAATCGCGACTGTACCAATTGCAGGAGGCCGTGGATCTGGTGAAGAAAGCGGCCTTTGCCAAGTTCGACGAATCCGTCGACTTGGCGATCCGGCTCGGGATTGATCCCAAGCGGTCGGATCAGATGGTTCGCGGCACGACGGCGTTACCGCACGGCACCGGCAAGAAACTCCGGGTGCTCGTGTTTGCGAAGGGAGAAAAAGAGCAGGAGGCCCGGCAGGCCGGCGCCGATTTCGTCGGGGCCGACGACTTGATGGAGAAAATCAAGGGCGGATGGATGGATTTTGATTGCGCGATTGCGACACCCGATCTAATGGGTTCGGTCGGAAAGTTGGGAAAAGTGCTGGGGCCGCGGGGCCTCATGCCGAATCCCAAGACCGGCACGGTCACGTTCGAGGTCGGGAAGGCGGTCGCTGAGATCCGCAAGGGCCGGGTGGAGTTCAAAGTCGAGAAAGCCGGCATCGTGCAGGTGCCGGTCGGCAAGGTCTCCTTTGACGCGCAGAAATTGTATGACAACGCACAAGCGGTGCTGGAATCGGTCGTCAAGGCCAAGCCGGCGTCGTGCAAGGGGCGGTACTTGAAGAGCGCCACCCTATCCAGCACGATGGGCCCCGGCGTGAGGCTGGACACGGCGGCCTTGTCGAAAACGTTGAGCTGACGGTCCTGTCAAAAAGGGAAGGGGTATGAAAAGAGAAGAGAAGGCGACGGCGATTGAAGAGTTTTCCGAGAAGTTCGGGCGAGCCAGACTGGCGATTCTCACCGAATCCGCGGGGTTGCCTGTCAATCAGATGACCGAGCTGCGCAAACAATTGCGTGCGGCAAAGGCTGAGTACACGGTCATGAAGAATACGCTCGCCGCGCGTGCCACGGACGGCACGGCATTGGCCGGTCTCAAGGCGCACTTCAAGGGGCCGCTCGGTGTGGTGATCGGCTACGACGATCCGGTGTTGCCGACCAAAATCCTCCGTGACTTTATTGCGGGAGAGAAACGCGAAGAAAAAATCAAGATCACGGTTGGAATATTGGAGGGCAAGATCGTTCAGGCGGCCGAGATCGACGCCGTCGCAAAATTGCCGAAGAAAGAAGTGCTCATCGCCATGCTGTTGTCGGCCATGCAGGGGCCGGCTCGCGGGCTCGTGTACGTATTAAACGGGGTGCTCAGCAAGTTCGTGAGAGTCATTGCGGCTATTCAAGACAAAAGGAAAGGAGAGGGGGACATGCCGGCAACAGAGGGAAAGCTTTCACAGGATGAATTGATCAAGGCGATCGAAGGGATGAGCGTGTTGGAGCTCTCGGAGTTGGTCAAGGGGCTTGAAACGCGATTCGGCGTGACTGCAGCGGCTCCGGTAGCCGTGGCGGCGGCGCCTGCGGCCGGTGGACCGGCGGCCCCGGCGGAAGAGAAGACGGCCTTCGACGTCGTGCTGGCCAGCGCACCGGCCGACAAGAAAATTCAGGTCATCAAGGTGGTGCGGGAATTGACCAGTCTCGGACTGAAAGAGGCGAAGGATTTGGTCGAAGGCGCCCCGAAGCCGGTGAAGACCGGCGTGACCAAAGAAGAGGCGGACGCCATGAAGAAAAAGCTCGAGGACGGCGGCGCCAAGGTCGAGATCAAGTAGTTCGCGCCGGGAGAGGCCGATGTTGGTCGGCCGGCCGGGTCGTGTCCTACGTTAACCATGAGCGTGGAGGGCGAGCGGATGTCTGAATCATCTATCGGTGAGTTCGTCGAGCGGAAAGATTTTTCTCGTATCCGGACGAGTATCGACATCCCGGATCTCATCGAAATTCAGAAGCGTTCCTACGAAGAATTCCTCCAAATGGAAGGGGACCCGGAGCGTCGGAAGGATCAGGGGCTTCAGGCCGCCTTGGCCAGTGTGTTCCCGATCGCGGATTACAACAACACGGCGGCGCTCGAATTTTCGAACTATTCGTTGGGTACCCCCAAGTACGACGAACGAGAATGTCTGGAACAAGGCATGACGTTCGCTGTCCCGCTCAAACTTCGGGTCAGACTCATCGTCTTCGACAAGGAGGACAAAGGTCCGAAAAAGAAGGTGCTCGATGTCCGCGAACAAGAGGTCTATGTGGGGGAATTGCCGCTTATGACCGAGCGGGGCACCTTCATCATCAATGGGACCGAACGGGTCGTCGTGAGCCAGTTGCACCGCTCTCCCGGAGCGTCCTTTACGCACGACAAGGGGCGGACGCATGCGAGCGGCAAGGTGCTCTACTCCGCGCGCATCATCCCGTACCGCGGCTCCTGGCTCGATTTCGAGTTCGATGCACGGGATATTCTCTATGTCCGGATCGACCGGCGGAGAAAAATGCCGGCGACGATTTTGCTCAAGGCGTTCGGCTATTCCAGCGACGATCTCTTGCGGATGTACTATCCGGTGGAGGAAATCCGCGTTTCCAAGGGCAAGTTGTATCGGAAGCTCGATCCGGAGATCCACCATGGCCTGCGGAGCTCGGCCGAGGTCGTCGAGAAGGGCGGAAAAGAAGCTCTTGTCAAGGAAGGCGCCAAGCTGACCAAGACGCTGATCGCGCGTCTCAAGGCCGCCGGGATCAAAGAAATTCCGGTCTCGCCGCAAGAGTTGGTGGGCCGTGCCGTGCTGACCGAGCTCGTGGATTCGGGCAAGAAGGAAAAACTCGCCGAGCGCAATCAACGGCTGACCGCGGATATTCTCGAAAAAATCGTGGAGAGCGATATCGAAGAGTTCAAGGTCATCTATCTCGATGCGGGAACGGCAACTCCCGTCATTCTCGACACGCTGGACATGGAGCGGACCGGATCGAAGGAAGAGGCGATGGTTGAAATCTATCGCCGGTTGCGGCCGGGCGAGACCCCGTCGGTTGAGACGGCCAAGGCGCTGTTCGACAATCTCTTTTTGAGCGCCAAACGGTACGATCTTTCGCCGGTCGGACGGCTCAAGCTCAATAAAAAGCTGGGGCTCGATCACCCGTTGGAGCAGCGCACGCTCACGGCTCAAGATATCGTCGAGGTCGTGCGCTATCTGGTCAATCTTAAGATCGGCAAAGGCGAAATCGACGACATCGACCACCTGGGGAACCGCCGGGTCCGCTCGGTGGGCGAGCTGCTGGAGAATCAGTTCCGCTTGGGGCTGGTGCGCATGGAGCGCAGCATCAAAGAACGCATGAATCTCCTCGACATGGAGACGGTGCTGCCCCACGACTTGATCAATGCGAAGCCGGTGGTGGCGGCGGTGAAAGAATTTTTCAGCAGCAGCCAATTGTCGCAATTCATGGATCAGACGAACCCTTTGGCGGAGATCACCCACAAGCGCCGGCTGTCGGCGCTCGGCCCGGGCGGGCTGACGCGCGAGCGGGCGGGGTTCGAGGTCCGGGACGTCCATCCGTCGCATTACAGCCGTATCTGTCCCATCGAAACGCCGGAAGGCCCGAACATCGGCCTGATCACGTCGCTCGCGACGTACGCCCGCATCAATGAGTTCGGCTTTATCGAGGCGCCGTATCGGAAAGTGGTGAAAGGGCGTGTGACCGATGAGATCGAGTACTTGTCTGCCATCGAAGGGGACAAATACCTCATCGCGCAGGCGAACTCGAAAGTCGACGCCTCGGGCAAACTCGTGTCGGAGACGGTGTCGGCCCGCTACGGGGGCGATTTCGTCACGGCGGCGCCGGACAAGGTCGAATACATGGACGTATCGCCGAAGCAAGTGGTGAGCGTCGCAACCGCCCTGGTGCCGTTCTTGGAGCATGACGACGCCAACCGCGCACTGATGGGTTCGAACATGCAGCGGCAGGCCGTGCCCTTGGTCACATCCGAAGCCCCGTTGGTGGGCACCGGGATGGAAGCCGTGGTGGCTCGGGATTCCGGCTATGTGGTGCAATCGAAGCGCGCCGGGGTGGTCGAAAGCGTCGATGCGACGCGCATCGTCGTGCGGGCCGATGCCGGCAAGGAAGGCCGCAAGCGCAATGATTCCGGACTGGACGTCTACGATCTCATCAAGTTCCAGCGCTCCAATCAGAATACCTGCATCACGCAGACGCCGGTCGTGCGGATCGGAGAGCCGGTGAAAAAAGGCCAGGTGCTCGCGGACGGTCCTGCGATCGATCATGGCGAATTGGCGCTGGGGAAGAATGTCCTCGTCGCGTTCATGCCGTGGGGCGGGTACAACTTCGAGGACGCGATCCTGCTGAGCGAAAAACTGGTTCGCGAGGACGCGTTCACGTCCATTCATATCGAGGAGTTCGAGGTCGAGGCGCGGGATACCAAACTGGGCAAGGAGGAGATCACCCGGGATATTCCGAATGTCGGAGAGGAAGCCCTGCGCGATCTCGATGAGAGCGGCATCATCCGCATCGGCGCCGAGGTGAAGCCGGGTGACATCGTGGTCGGAAAAGTCACGCCGAAGGGTGAGACCCAATTGACGCCGGAAGAGAAGCTCCTGCGCGCCATCTTCGGTGAGAAGGCGGGCGACGTGAAGGATACCTCGCTGACCGTGCCGCCCGGCGTGGAAGGCATCGTCGTCGATGTGAAGATCTTCTCCCGCAAAGGCATGGACAAGGACGAGCGGTCGAAGAGCATCGAGAGCGAAGATCACATGAAGCTGCAGCGGGACCACCAGGAAGAGCTGCGCATCATCGAAGACGAGAAAACCAAGAAGGTGCGCAAACTGCTGTTAGGCAAGGTCGTGGGCCGAGACCTGATGGACCCGGAAACGGGCGATGTGATCTTGAAGAAGAAGGGGAAGCTCACCGCCGACATCCTGAAACGGCTGCCGGACGATATGGTTCGCCACATTATTCTCAGCGATCCCGACGAGCAGAAAGAGCTCGAGGACGTAGAGCGGCGGGCCAAGGAGCAGATCGAGATTCTCCAGACCCTGTATGACGAAAAGGTGGGCCGGCTCAAGCGGGGCGATGAGCTGCCGCCCGGGGTCATCAAGCTCGTCAAGGTCTACATTGCGATGAAGCGCAAGATTCAGGTGGGCGATAAGATGGCGGGACGGCATGGGAACAAGGGCGTCGTCTCCCGCGTGCTGCCCGAGGAGGATATGCCGTATTTGCCGGACGGGACGCCGGTCGAAATCGTGCTCAATCCGCTCGGTGTGCCGTCCCGTATGAACGTGGGTCAAATCCTGGAGACGCATCTTGGGTGGGCCGCCCGCGCCCTTGGAATCAAAGTGGCGAGCCCGGTGTTCGACGGCGCATCCGAAAAGGAAATCAAAGAGCTGTTGAAGAAGGCGAAGATCTCTCCGAGCGGGCAGACCGACCTTATTGACGGGAAAACGGGTGAACCGTTCGGCAGTCCCGTCACGGTGGGCTACATGTACGTGCTGAAGCTCCACCACCTGGTGGACGACAAGATCCACGCGCGGTCCATCGGGCCCTATTCGCTCGTGACGCAGCAGCCGCTCGGCGGCAAGGCGCAATTCGGCGGCCAACGTCTCGGAGAAATGGAGGTGTGGGCGCTGCAGGCCTATGGAGCCGCGTCCACCCTGCAGGAGTTTCTCACGGTGAAGTCCGACGATGTGCCGGGTCGTTCCCGCATGTACGAAGCGATCGTGAAAGGGGAGCCGTATCTGGAGCCGGGATTGCCGGAATCGTTCAATGTGCTCGTAAAGGAATTGCAGAGCCTGGGACTCGACGTCGAATTGGTCAAGTCGAAGGACTAACCGCAGGCCGGGTCGGGCTGAGCCCGGCCGGCATCACGGGAGGAGTACACCTTGGAAGGCGTATACACATTGTTTGAGAAGCCGCGTGATTCGGTGTCGTTTGACTCGATGCGGATCAGGATCGCCTCGCCGGAAAAAATCCGGTCATGGTCGTACGGCGAGGTGAAAAAGCCGGAAACGATCAACTACCGCTCGTTCAAACCGGAAAAGGACGGGCTCTTCTGCGCCAAGATTTTCGGTCCCATCAAGGACTGGGAGTGCAATTGCGGGAAGTACAAGCGGATGAAGCATCGCGGCATCGTCTGCGACAAGTGCGGTGTGGAAGTCATCCAGTCCAAGGTCCGGCGAGAGCGGATGGGCCACATTGAACTGGCCGCACCGGTCGCCCACATCTGGTTCCTGAAAGGCGTGCCGAGCCGGATCGGGACGCTGCTCGACATGAGCCTGAAGCAGTTGGAGAAGATTCTCTATTTCGAAAGTTACGTCATGGTCGATCCCGGATCGACCGATATGAGCGAGCAGGAATTGGTGTCGGAAGAGAAGCTCCGGGAGCTGCAATCGCAATACGGAGCCGGCTCGTTCAAGGTCGGGATCGGAGCCGAGGCGATTCGAGAGTTGCTTAGAAAGAAAGACATCAACGTTCTGTGGGAAGAGTTACACGTCAAGGCGAAGGCCTCCGCGTCGGCCGCCCAAAAGAAGAAATTCGCAAAACGACTCAAGGTGATCGAAGCGTTTCGCAAGTCGGGCAATAAGCCGGAATGGATGATCATGGATGTCATCCCGGTGCTGCCGCCCGAGCTTCGGCCGCTGGTACCGTTGGACGGCGGGCGGTTCGCCACATCGGACTTGAATGATCTCTACCGGCGCGTCATCAACCGGAACAACCGTCTGAAGCGCTTGATCGAACTCAAGGCGCCGGGCGTCATCATCCGGAACGAGATGCGGATGCTCCAGGAGGCGGTCGATGCGCTGTTCGATAACGGCCGGCGCGGGCGCGCGATTCGAGGGCCCAACAAGCGTCCGCTCAAGTCGCTGAGCGACATGTTGAAAGGCAAGCAGGGCCGGTTCCGCCAAAACCTGCTCGGCAAGCGCGTCGATTATTCGGGGCGAACCGTCATCGTGGTGGGACCCGAATTGCGGCTGCATCAATGCGGGCTCCCGAAGAAGATGGCGCTGGAGCTGTTCAAGCCGTTTATTTTCCACAAATTGGAAGAGCGGGGGGCGGCTACGACGATCAAGAGCGCGAAGCGCCTCGTGGAGAAGGAGCGTCCTGAAGTGTGGGACGTGCTCGACGAAGTCATTCGCGAGCATCCGGTTCTACTGAACCGCGCGCCGACGCTGCACCGCTTGGGGATCCAAGCCTTCGATCCGGTACTCGTCGAAGGCAAGGCGATCCGGCTGCATCCCTTGGTCTGCGCGGCCTTCAACGCAGATTTCGACGGCGACCAAATGGCGGTGCACGTGCCCTTGTCCGTGGAAGCGCAGATCGAGGCCCGGGTCCTGATGATGTCCATCAACAACATCCTGTCGCCGGCCAACGGAAAGCCGATCTCCGTGCCCTCGCAGGACATGGTGCTGGGATGCTATTGGCTCACCAAAGAACGCATCGGCGTCAAGGGTGAAGGCAAGGTGTTCGGCTCGCCGGAGGAAGTGCGCATCGCCTATGATGCCGGTGAGATCGCGGAACATGCGCGGATCAAGGTTCGGGTCAACGGTGCGCTCTTGCAGACGACGACGGGACGGGTGTTGCTGGCGGAGATTCTGCCGGCCACCATTCCGTTCTCAGACGCGAACAAGCTGATGACCAAGAAGGAAATGACGAAACTGATCGATGCCGTGTACCGGCAGGCCGGCCATCGTGAAACGGTGATGTTCCTGGACAAGATCAAGCACCTGGGTTTCCAGTATGCGACCCGTGCCGGCATGTCCATTTGCATCGACAATATGCATATCCCGACCAGGAAGGAAGATCTGATCGGGAAAGCGCAGCGCGAAGTCAATGAGATCGAAAAGCAGTACGCCGAAGGTCTCATTACGAATGGTGAGCGCTACAACAAGGTCATCGACATCTGGGCTCACGTGACGGAGCAGGTGGCGAATGAAATGATGAAAGAGCTCGGAGCCGGCGGAGATCCGGCGAAGAACGAGTCGTTCAATCCCATTTTCATGATGGCGGACAGCGGGGCGCGCGGCAGCTCGCAACAGATCCGGCAATTGGGTGGGATGCGCGGCCTGATGGCCAAACCCTCAGGCGAAATTATCGAGACTCCCATCACCGCCAATTTCCGTGAAGGACTGACCGTGTTGCAGTACTTCATCTCGACACACGGCGCGCGGAAAGGTCTCGCGGATACGGCCTTGAAAACCGCGAACTCCGGCTACCTGACCCGCAGGCTCGTCGATATCGCGCAAGATGTGATCGTGAGTGAAGAGGACTGCGGCACGACCGACGGAATCGTGGTCAGCGCGCTCGTTGAAGGTGGAGAGATCATTCAGCCGCTGGAAGAGCGCGTCTTGGGACGCTTGGCGGCGGAGGATATTCGCGATCCCGTCACCGGCGAAGTCATCGTCTCGCTCAATGAAGAAATCGATGAAGAGCAGGCGCGGGCCGTGGTGGAGGCCGGGGTGGATCGAGTAAAGATCCGCTCAGTGTTGACGTGCCAATCACGGCGCGGTGTGTGCCGGCTGTGCTATGGGCGGGATCTTGCCCGCGGGAGGCTGGTCGAAAGGGGGGAGCCGGTCGGAGTCATTGCGGCCCAATCGATCGGCGAGCCCGGCACGCAGCTCACGATGCGGACGTTCCACATCGGTGGAACGGCGAGCAAGGTCGTCGAGCAGACGGTGTTGGAGTCGAAGCATGCCGGCCATATCAAGTTCATGAGTTTCGACGCCAAGAAAAATGCCGACCTTCATAACAGCAACATCGCGGTGCGGAATAAGGACGGCGAATGGGTCGTCATGAACCGCAACGCCAAGATTGCGATCGTCGACGACACGGGGCGCGAGCGCGAGAAATATCCCGTCGTCTATGGCGCCAAGATCAAGATCAAGGACGGAGACCGCGTCGAAGTCGGGCAGAAACTGGTCGAGTGGGATCCCTATTCGCTCACGATTTTGACCGAGGTGGGCGGGAAGGTGGCCTACGGCGATATTCTCGAAGGCGTCACCATGAAAGAGGAATTCGATGAGGTGACGGGACTGTCGCGGAAAGTCGTCATCGAGCAAAGCGGGGCCGCGTTGAGGCCGCGTGTTTCGATCAAGGACGAAACGGGCAAAACGGCGAAGATCGGCGGAAACGCCGCGACGGTGGCGCGGTATCTCTTGCCGGTGGGCGCCCACATTTTGGTGGAAAAAGGTGCCATGGTGCATCCCGGCGATGTGCTCGCCAAGATTCCACGCGAGACGACCAAGACCAAGGACATCACCGGAGGCTTGCCGAGAGTGGCCGAGCTGTTCGAGGCCCGAAAGCCGAAAGAACAGGCGGTGATCAGCGAAATCGACGGCGAGGTCTCCTACGGCGGATTCGTCAAAGGCATGCGGAAAGTGATGGTCGACAATAAGATGGGCGACGTCAAGGAATATTTCATCCCCAAGGGAAAACACGTCAATGTTCACGAAGGGGACTGGGTACGCGCCGGGGAGCCGTTGATGGACGGCTCCGCCAATCCGCACGACATCCTTGATGTGCTGGGTCCGAAGGAATTGCAGAAGTACCTGGTGGACGAGGTGCAGGACGTGTACCGCCTCCAGGGCGTGTCGATCAATGACAAACATATCGAGATCATTGTCAGGCAGATGCTGCGGAAAGTCCGTATCGAAGATCCTGGGGATACCGAATTCTTGCCGGGCAGTCAGGTGAGTAAATGGGCGTTCGAGGAGGAGAATGCCCGCGTGCTCCAGAAGGACGGCAAGCCCGCGCTTGGGAAGCCTGTGCTCTTGGGTATTACCAAGGCGGCGTTGACGACCGATAGCTTCATTTCAGCGGCGTCGTTCCAGGAAACGACTCGGGTCTTGACCGAGGCTGCAATCAACGGTCGTGAGGATGATTTGCTCGGCCTTAAAGAGAACGTGATTGTGGGACGGTTGATTCCCGCCGGAACGGGATTCGAGGAGTATCGGGATACGTTCGTCGTCAGTGCCAAACCCGAGGGTGCATTGGACACCGCCGCTCAGCAACCGGTTGCAGTCGGACAAAGCAATGAACCGTCCGGTTCGGGAGAGCAGGCGGGGAATTAGCCGTCGCGGGGATGGCGGCTTGACAGAACCATATGACATCTCTATAATCCGACGGCTTCGCCCAGGAATTCACAAAAATAGCCGTTGATTTTCAGAAAGAGACGTATTCATGCCGACGATCAATCAACTTGTGCGTAAGGGACGGAGGCTCGTCAAATCGAAGACCAAGAGTCCCGCGCTGAAGCGATGCCCGCAAAAGCGCGGCGTCTGCCTTCGTGTCTATACGACCACCCCCAAGAAGCCCAACTCGGCGCTGCGGAAAGTGGCGCGGGTGCGCCTCACGAACGGGATCGAGGTCACTACGTATATCCCGGGTGTGGGGCACAATCTGCAGGAGCATTCCATCGTCCTGGTGCGCGGGGGAAGAGTGAAGGACCTGCCCGGTGTCCGGTACCACATCGTGCGTGGCTCTCTTGATGCGGTCGGCGTCGCCGATCGAAAGCAGGGCCGATCCAAATATGGCGCCAAGCGACCCAAGTAAATCCGGTTCGAGCAGTTCGTCGTATCGTCAAGCGGCAAGAAATTTTCAATAGTCACCACAAGAGTGGAGCATCATGCCTCGCGGCGCATTTTTTGGACATCGAGAAGCGCTTCCGGATACGAAGTACCGTGACAAGCTGATCGGGAAGTTTCTGAATATCCTGATGGAGGACGGCAAGCGCAGCACGGCGGAGCGGATTTGTTACGGCGCGTTCGACTTGATACAGCAGAAAACGGGCGGCGGGGATCCGATGAAGATCTTCCGCGCGGCCATCGATAATGTGAAGCCCGTGGTGGAAGTGAAATCCCGTCGGGTGGGCGGAGCGTCGTATCAGGTGCCGGTGGAAATTCGTCCGACACGCCGAGTGTCGCTCGCACTCAGATGGATTTCCGAATATTCGCGCGCGCGCGGCGGCAAGAGCATGCAGGACAAGTTGGCCGCCGAACTGTTGGATGCATCGAACAACACGGGGGCTTCCGTTAAGAAGCGGGAAGACGTGCATCGGATGGCCGAGGCCAACAAGGCCTTTGCCCATTATCGTTGGTAGTGTAGTTTCGTGCTGCAGTCGGGCCGTGCTGCGATGATGTCGCGTCAGCCCCTGTGTCGCAGCGGTAGACGGCGCTTGGACTGCAGCACGATTTGTTTTTGAGAGGTCATAGTGGCAAGGCAAGCACCATTGGAGCGTACCCGAAACATCGGTATCATGGCGCATATCGATGCCGGAAAGACTACGACTACGGAGCGCATTTTGTACTACACCGGCCTCACGCACAAGATGGGCGAGGTGCATGAAGGCGCCGCGACGATGGACTGGATGGAGCAGGAGCGCGAACGCGGTATCACGATCACCGCGGCGGCGACCACCTGTTTCTGGCGCGACCACCGGATCAATATCATCGACACTCCCGGCCACGTGGACTTTACCATCGAAGTGGAGCGCTCGCTTCGCGTGCTCGACGGCGCAGTGGCGGTGTTCGATTCCGTGCAGGGCGTCGAGCCCCAGTCCGAGACGGTCTGGAGGCAGGCGGACAAATACCGGGTTCCACGCATCGCGTTCATGAATAAGATGGATCGCGTCGGAGCGGATTTCTTTGCCAGCATCCAATCGCTTATCGACCGGCTGGGGGCGCATCCGGTTCCGATTCAGATTCCCATCGGGCGCGAAGCCGAGTTCCGAGGGTCCATCGACCTGATCAAGATGAAAGGGTTCTTTTACGACGACGAGACGCTCGGCGCGAAGTACAAGGTCGACGAGATTCCGGCCAACCTGCTGGATCAGGCGAAAGAGTATCGAGAAAAGATGTTGGAGGCGGTCGCCGAGTTCGATGATCAGGTCATGGAGAAGTACCTCAACGGTCAGGAGTTGACTGAAGAGGAGGTGCGCCGGGTGGTGCGGGCGGCCGCTATCGCGATGAAGGTAACGCCGGTGTTGTGCGGGTCCGCGTTTAAGAATAAGGGCGTGCAGCAGCTGCTGGATGCGGTGGTGGACTATCTGCCGTCGCCGGTCGACGTTCCGCCGGTGCAAGGCATCGATCCCAATACCAATAAGGAGGTCCTGCGGCGCCCGTCGGACAGCGAGCCGTTTTCCGCGCTGGCTTTTAAGATCATGTCCGATCCGTTCGCGGGCCAGCTCACCTATTTCCGTGTGTATTCGGGCGTGCTCAAGACCGGCACGTCGGTGCTGAATGTCACGAAGGGCACAAAGGACCGGATCGGTCGCCTGTTGAAGATGCATGCCAACAAGCGCGAAGAAATCGACGCCGCGTACGCGGGTGATATCGTCGCGGCCGTGGGCCTGAAGGGCGCGACGACAGGCGACACGCTTGCGGAAGAGAAGCAGCCGGTGTTGCTCGAAGTGATGAAGTTTCCCGAGCCGGTCATTGCGATGGCGATCGAGCCCAAGACGAAACAGGACCAAGAAAAAATGGGGTTCGCCTTACAGAAGCTCGCGCAAGAGGATCCATCTTTCCGCGTGCGGACCGACGAGGAAACACTGCAAACCATTATTGCCGGCATGGGGGAGCTGCATCTGGAAATCATCGTGGATCGTCTCCTTCGCGAATTCAAAGTCGAGGCCAATGTCGGAAAGCCGGAAGTGGCGTTTCGCGAAACGATCAGGCGCAAAGCGGAGGCGGAGTCGAAGTACATCAAGCAAACCGGCGGTCGGGGTCAATATGGCCATGTCGTCTTGACCGTCGAACCGGCCGAATCCGGGAAGGGATTGGAGTTCGTCAATAAGATCGTCGGAGGCGCCATCCCGAAAGAATACATTCCCGCCGTGGAAAAAGG
Source organism: Nitrospiraceae bacterium (assembly GCA_035250505.1). Taxonomy (GTDB): domain Bacteria; phylum Nitrospirota; class Nitrospiria; order Nitrospirales; family Nitrospiraceae; genus DASSBQ01. Next base: position 15,335 of record DATFFC010000123.1, read on the forward strand.
TGTCAAGGAACGGATGGAGAGCGGGGTCGTGGCGGGCTATCCTCTTCGTGACGTGCGCGTGACGGTGATTGATGGGTCCTATCATGACGTGGACTCCAATGAAATGGCCTTCAAGATCGCCGGCTCCATGGGATTTGCGGACGCCTGTAAGAAGGCCGACCCGGTGCTTTTGGAGCCGATCATGAAGGTCGAAGTGCTCGTGCCGCAGGAATTCATGGGTGATGTCATTGGTAACTTGAACGGTCGGCGCGGGAAGATCCAAGGGATGAAAGTGCGCGCGGGGTCGCAAGCGATCGAGGCGGCCGTGCCCCTGATGGAGATGTTCGGATACGCGACCGATCTTCGCTCGCGGACCCAAGGCCGCGCGACGTACAGTATGGAGTTCGACCGGTACGACCAGGTTCCGAAGCAGATTGCCGAGGCGATTGTCGCGAAATATCGAGGAGAGTGACCTACCGCGGTCTACTGAACACGGAGGGAGTGACGTATGGCGAAGGCGAAATTTGAACGGCGGAAG
>DATFFC010000124.1:0-37020 GCA_035250505.1 Nitrospiraceae bacterium
AGGGCCGCCTGGTCTCGAAAATCATATCCCCCACCGATATCGATCCGGAGCGCCAGGAGCCGCAACCCGAATCCTGCCGTCGGGATGAACGGAGTCTGCGCATCCTGCATGTTCTTGAAGGCTCCGACGCGAAACGACAGCAGTTCGGACAGGATGGTTTGCTCCGCCCCGAGGCTGAGGATTTGGCTTTTCACACCGGGCGTCAAGGTCTTGTTTGATGTAATGTCGACGTCGGCCGACAGAGTCAATGAGCTGTAAGGATTGAAGGCCATCCCGGCCCGCACCTGAGGATCCAGTTTGAACCGGTCGCCGTTCGGCGCATCGAACGTCGGTGCAGTGACGTCTTTCGCCACGACGCCGAAGCGCAGCCAGGATGCGGGCCGGTACATCGCGCCGAGGTCGATGCTGAGGGCGCTCGTAATTTTGGCACGGCCAAGATCTTCAAAAATCTTGATATCGTCACTGGCGCCGCTGATGTTTGTGGCGCTGGTGTAGGCTGCGCCTTGAATATATTTTCCGGTGATGCCGATGGAAAACATACGGTCGGCGAAGGCGTATGCATAGGAAATGGCCGCTTGGCGGGCCTCCAAGCCGTTCAACCCCAATTGGCCGGCCACATTCAGATTTCCCGGCGTTCCGGTGACGGTGGCGGGAGTGCGGGTGAATGCCCCCCCGGTGGCGACGTCCGAAACATTAAAACCGATGGCATGCTCGCCGAAATTGGCTTTCAAATAGAATCCGCCGGATGCGGCTCCCGAAAGATTGGTGGTGGGTTTATTGATCTCGTTCACGAGGTATTGCAGACGCGCCTGATTGGCTGCGCTCGCGTCGCTGAAATTGAATTGATTAATCTCCTTGATCCGATCAAAGAAATCCCCTCGATCCACCGCCCCGCCGGTCCCTTGCAGGCGTATATCGACTTTCTTGCTCATCGCCAGGGCGGCCGGGTTCCAATACGTCGCGGTTGCATCAAACGTAGATGCGACGCCGGCTCCACCCATCCCGACCTGACGGGTTCCGACAAAAACAAATTCGTTGGCGGCGGTGTGGCAAGGAATGAGAAGGATGAGTCCGAAGGCGACGAATCGGACCCAACGAGGTGTCTGCATAATCTCAGTTTACGGTGAAGAGCAAGAACGCAGCGTGAGTCTACGAAAAGAACACAGGTTCGTCAAGGATTACAATGCGATACGACCCGAGTGGTAAGCTGGTGAACGGCCGAAGGAGTTGTTCAACTCTTATCGAGCGGCGCTTCGAGGACGCAGCATGGCTCGGAAATCGTCCTCGATTTCCTGTAGCAGGGGGGGAACCTCTTCATTGAGTTTCTTCCATGTCTCGACCGCGACACCTTTTCCGTGCCGGGCATACTGATCCTTGGCGACCGCGAAGGAGTGTTTGACCCAGGCATCGAAGAACGTCGCCTGGAGACAGTGGAGTTTTCGGCATAAACTTTCATCAAGATAAATCCGGTGTTCATCGAAGTAGTCGCGGAGTCGTTCCCCGGCCGTGATGATTCCGCCGGTCTTCTCCTCCTGACCGGTTTGGTCGGAAGGTCCAGGGCCTGCCTCCTTCGTGATGGCGTTCCGTAACGAGACCATTCTCTTGTAGAGTTCCCCGATGACCTCTGCCTGCTTGTCCTGAAGGTAGGACGACCGCCCGTCCGATTCCGCGGCGGTCCGGCGCAACTCCGCTCTCAAGCGTTCCATCGCCATCACGCCTTCCATCTGCAGATGTTGTTTGAAAGCTTCCTGTTCGACCGCCAGGACATGACGAAGGGCGATTCGGGCCAGGTACGCCAGCAGACAGGTGATCGCCGCGGCTCCGATGAAGAACCATCCGAGTCGGGTAAGGAGATCCGCCAGATCCATGCCGAAAGGCTAGGCCGTCGGGTGGGGAAGAGTCAAGCCTGGGTGCTACACAATCATGCCGTCCTGCATGTGGACGATACGGTCGGCTTGTGCCGACAGCTTGTCGTTGTGAGTCACGATAATGAAGGTGGTGCCGCGGGAACGATTCAATTGGCGAAGGAGGGTAAACAGCGCTTCGCCTGTATGAGTATCAAGATTGCCGGTCGGCTCATCGGCGAGCACTAAGTCAGGGCGCTGCATCAAGGCACGGGCGACGGATACCCGCTGCTGTTCGCCTCCGGACAGTTCGCCGGGCTTATGGTGCAGCCGGTCGCTCAGGCCGACCTCTTTGAGCAGGCCGGCCGCCTCGGCTTCGACCTCGGCCTGCGTCCGTTTCTGGATCATCGCGGGCAGGCAGGCATTTTCAAGGGCGGTGAATTCCGGCAAGAGATGATGGAACTGAAAGACAAAGCCGACGCGCTTGTTGCGGAATTCCGCCTGCTGCGCCTCGCTCAATTGAAAGAGATCCTCACCTTCAAACGATACCGTGCCCCTCGTCGGTCGATCCAAGGTGCCGAGAATGTGCAGCAACGTGCTCTTGCCGGCGCCGGAGGCGCCTACGATCGCAATGAACTCGCCGCGCCGGATTTCCAGATTGATCGCATTGAGCACTATCAGCTCTTTCCCCGCCATGGGAAACGATTTGGAGAGATCGACGACCTTAATCATGAATCCGGTGATCTGATGATTTGATGATCTGTTGAATGAGGAAAACCGCCCAGTCGACAGATCGACAGATCGATAAATTGACAAATCATACTTTCTGTCCCCGTCATTCGTATCGTAGCGCCGCGGCCGGGTCAAGCTTTGCGGCCTGCAGCGACGGATAGAGTGTGGCCGCAAAACTGATGAGAATCGCGGATCCCGCGACCAGCAGCACGTCGGACGCGAGCACATGGACCGGAATCTTGGAAATGTAGTACACGGTTTGGTCGAACGTCCAGAACGTCTGGATCAACCAGAGAAACGTGTACCCTAACGGCACGCCGATGGCGGCGCCCGAACAGCCGATGATCAGCCCGTTCAGCATGAAGATCCGCATGATGCCTTTGCGCGTCGCGCCCATGGCCTTCAAGATTGCGATTTCTCGCTGTTTCTCCGTGACGATCATCGTCAAGGTGCTCACGATGTTGAAGGAGGCCACAATCGTGATCAGCACGAGCAGGAGAAACATCATGGTCTTCTCCAGCTTGAGGGCGGAAAACAAGTTGCGGTTCATCTGCATCCAGTCGCGCGCCCAGAACGAGAAGCCCAGTTGTTGTTCGATCGAGCGGGCGATGTCCGCGGCACGGAATACATCCGTCACCTTGACTTCGATGCCGCTCACGGTCGTCGGCATGTTGAAAAATTTCTGGGCTTCCCCCAATTCGATGTAGGCGAGCGACGAATCATACTCGTACATGCCCGATTGGAAGATCGCGACGACCGCAAACGGCCGGATCTTCGGGGTCATGGTGGCCCCGGTGACGGGCCCGACCGGGGACACCACGTTCAGTGTATCGCCCAGATAGACCCCCAAGCGCATCGCCAACTCTTTGCCGAGAATGATACCGGGCCGAAGGGTTTCCGCCGGCCCGCCCGGCTCGCGGTCCTTTTCAGGAACGGCGACCTTCACCGGGTTGCTCAAATCCTGGAGGCCGCCGGTCATGAGATTCTTTTCGAGCTCCGTCACTTTCCCCTCGCGCGCCGGATCGATGCCGCGCAGGATGACGCCTTGGACGCCGGATTGGGAAGTCAGCAAGACCTGTCGCAGCACAAAGGGCGTAGCCGCCACGACGTCGGAGACCTCCTCGACCCGCTTCACCTGGGCATCGTAGTCGGCGATGGCCTCCTTCATCCGATCGTGCACGAGAATGTGGGCGGTCGTCCCGAGAATCTTTGCCTGGATGTCTTCCTTGAAACCGGTCATGATCCCGACCGTGCCGATCAATGCGGCGACGCCGAGCGTAATGCCGGTGATCGAGACGACGGTGTTGAGAGAGATCGTACGGTTGCGGCGCTTGGCGCGAAGATACCGAAGACCGATGAAGATTTCGTAGGGAAGGGCCAACGCCTATCTCATTTCTCTGGTCTCAATTGAGGGAAGAGAACCACATCGCGGATCGAGGCCTGATCCGTGAACAGCATGACCAGACGATCGATGCCGATTCCTTCGCCTGCGGTCGGAGGCATGCCGTATTCCAATGCCCGTAAAAAATCCTCATCGACGAGATGAGCTTCCTCATCGCCCGCGGCCCGCTGCGCCGTCTGCATCTCGAACCGCTCCCGTTGATCGAGCGGATCATTCAACTCGGAAAAGGCATTCGCGATCTCACGGCCGGCGATATACAGCTCAAAACGATCGGTGAGCGACGGGTCGCGATCGTTCCGGCGGGCCAGCGGAGAGATTTCGATCGGATAGTCGGTAATGAACGTCGGTTGCTGCAGATGCGGTTCGACGGTCTCTTCAAAGATTTCGTTCAACGTTTCATGCAGCGGAGGAGGGGCGGGTGTCTTGCCGATATCAAGGCCCAGCTTGGAGGCGGCCTCCCATGCCGCCACCGAGTCCTTCAAGACGGCCGCATCCAGCTTGTTCACTTCGAGGATCGCCTGGTGATAGGACCAGCGCCGCCAAGGCGGCGCAAGATTGATCTCGGTTCCCTGGTAGGTGATCGTCGTCGTGCCAAGGATGTCTTTTGCGAGCCCGACGCAGAGTTCTTCAGTTAAAGCGATCAGATCATGGTAGTCGGCATAGGAGACATAGAATTCGAGCATCGTGAATTCGGGATTGTGGATCGTGGAGATACCCTCGTTCCGAAAGTTCCGGTTGATTTCGAATACTCGTGGGAAGCCGCCGACGATCAAACGCTTCAAGTAGAGTTCCGGCGCGATGCGGAGATAAAGATCGGCATCCAGGGCGTTGTGATGAGTGACGAACGGCTTCGCCGTTGCACCCCCCGGAATGGGATGCATCATCGGGGTCTCGACTTCCAGGAATCCCCGCTGAATGAGAAACGCACGGATGCCGGCGATGATCCGGCTCCGCACCGCAAAAATCTCATGCACTTGGGGATTCGCGATAAGATCCACATATCGTTGGCGATAGCGGGTCTCTACATCGGTCAGCCCGTGCCATTTTTCCGGCAGCGGGCGCAATGCCTTACTGAGAAAGGTGAGCCGGTGCACCTCGACCGTCAATTCATTCGTCTTGGTTCTGAACAATCGGCCGGTGACACCGATCCAGTCGCCGAGATCCAGTTCCTCGCAGAGGCGATAGTCCTGCTCGCCGAGAATGTCCTTCTTGAGATAGATTTGGATTCGGTCGGCGCCGTCCTGCAACACCGCAAAACCCGCTTTCCCGAAACGCCGCAAGCCGACAATCCGGCCGGCAAGGGTGCAGCCGATCTTGTCCTGCTCCAGAATCTCTTTTGTCTTATCGCCGTGGGTCCGCAACAAGGCGCCGGCACGATCCTTGACCTCAAACTTGGTCCCATACGGAGCAATTCCAAGTTGCCGAAGGGTATCCAGCTTCTTGATGCGCTGTTGCCGCTGATCGTTTAATTCATCCATGGGGATCGAAGAGCCTATGGCTAATGGCGTATAGCGTATGGCACAAACCGAGAGAAACCTGAGTACATGGCAAATGGCGTGCAGCCTATATTCAAGGTATGGCAATCAGAGTATCTGGCGTACAGCTCATAGCGCAAACAAAGGCCAATGAATTAACTAGCGCTATAAACCCTACGCATAAGGTTATTCTTTGCTATCACCGGCCATAAGCGTGGCCCTCTGCTCTTTGTTCGTGCCATCAGCCATACGCTATAAGCCATTCGCTCTTGTCTAAACTTCGTCCCCTCTCGCTGCCGGCGCGGCCATTTTGCCGCCAGTCAGCTTCTGCTTCAAATAGGCTTCGATGAATCCGTCGAGGTCGCCGTCCATGACGGACGAGACATTGCCGACCTCGTGTCCGGTGCGATGGTCTTTCACCATTTGGTAGGGCTGAAAGACGTAGGAGCGGATCTGGCTGCCCCAGGCAATGTCTTTCTTCTCACCGACGATGGCGTTGAACTCGGCTTCCTTCTTCTGTTGCTCCACCTCGAACAGCCGAGCTTTCAAAATCTTCATTGCGCCGTTGCGATTCTGAAGTTGGGAGCGCTCGTTCTGGCATTGGACGACGATGCCGGTCGGGATATGGGTGATGCGAATGGCTGTCTCCACCTTGTTCACGTTTTGTCCGCCGGCGCCTCCCGACCGAAATGTATCGATCTTCAGGTCTTTATCGTCGATCACGACGTCCACGTCATCGTCCAGTTCGGGATAAACGAAGACGGAAGCGAAGGAGGTATGGCGCCGCTTGTTGGCGTCGAACGGCGAGATCCGCACGAGTCGGTGCACGCCGGCTTCGGCTTTCAAGTAACCATATGCATAGGGGCCCGTCACCGAAAGCGTCGCGCTTTTGATGCCGGCTTCGTCGCCCGGCAACAGGTCGAGCGTCTCGACCTTGAAACCCTTCTGTTCCGCCCAGCGCACATACATGCGGAGAAGCATCTGGGCCCAGTCTTGCGACTCCGTGCCTCCCGCTCCCGGGTGGATGGCAAAGATGGCGTTGCTTTGATCGCGCTCGCCGGACAGCCAGAGCTCGATCCGGAGCTGATCCACCGCCTGCTCGAACCGGGTCAATTCACCGGCGAGCTCCGTTTCGATTTCGGCGTCGCCCGATTCTTCGGCCAGCTCGATCAGTGCCTCCAGATCGTTCCGGCGCCGCTCGATGTCCTGCCAGCGCGCCAGTTCACGATCGAGCGTGGCCTTGCGGCGCGTAATTTTCGCAGCAGCCTTCGGATCTTTCCAGAAATCGGGCCGGCTCGTGTGTTCGTCGATCTCCTTGAGTTCCGCGGCTACGCGAGCCAAGTCAAAGATGCCCCCGTAACTCAGAAACCTGTTCTCCGATCGCCCGTGCTCGCGCGCGCGTATCCTCAAGCATGATTCTGTCCCCTTTTAACTAGGCTGGGCCACCAACTGGTGTGCCGCCGGCGGGCTCTGTATCCTGAGAGAAGTAGCCTGTCAGGCACAAAAGTGCGCTGATTATAACACAGCCGTAGGCGAAGAGATCACCGTACTTTGCGTAAAAGGTCTTCTGCGACCCGATCTCCACGGTGCCGATGACGGCCTGCTGCGAAAAAATCGGCGTCGCTTCCCGGACCCGGCCATAGGGATCGATGAAGCCGGAGATGCCGGTATTGGCCGCCCGAGCAAAGGCCAAGCGGTTCTCCACTGATCGAAACACGACCATGCTGAAATGCTGATAGGGCGCGGACGATGGTCCAAACCAGGCGTCGTTGGTGATCGTCACCATGAATTCCGCGCCGTTCGAAGCGAATTGGCGCACGAGGTTGGGAAAAATGACCTCATAACAAATGACCACACCGAATTTGACGTGGAAGTCCGGCGCGGTCGCGGCGGCGGCCATCGGCGGCGTCTTTTCTCTCGGCTTAAACAGCAGCAGGGTGGCACCCGGCCCGGCCTCGAAATCTCCGATGCCTTCGACCAACTTATCGAGGAAGAAGAGAAGAGAATGATGAAACGGAATGTATTCCCCGAATGGTACGAGATGCTGTTTATCGTAGCGTCCGAGAATGTGGCCGTCTTGCGCGAGCAGATAGGCGCTGTTGAGTAGATAGGGACGGCCGTCGGCGTAGCGGCGAAGCGCGGGACTTCCGAACAGCAAGGGCGCCCCGGCATCGGCGGCCATCTTCGCCACCAGGCTGCGGTACTGCGGCTCCACCTCAAAGAGAAAAGGGGTGGCCGCTTCCGGCCAGACGACCAGGTCAAGGTTCTTGCCAAGCCCGTTCGTCAGGCGCGCATAGCGATCCAGCGTTTCATGGCGGAAGGCGACATCCCACTTTTGGGCTTGATCGACATTCGGCTGCACGACTCCGACCGAAAGAGTGCGGGTGGGGATCTGATCCGCTGCTGCGAGGACGGCCGTTCCGTACAGAAAGGCGACGCCGACACCGGCAGCGGCGGCACCGGACGACGGCCATGGAAAGGACCGGAGGGCGAAGCCGCGATAGACCTTATAGCCCCACACGATTAACTCAGCCAAGGCGGCATTCACCAGCACCAACAGAAATGAGACGCCGTAGACTCCGAAATGGTCCGCGAGCTGGATGACAGGTAGTGATTCGTGTTGGGAATAGCCAAACAGGACCCAAGGAAGGCCGGAAAGAAAATAGGTTCGTATCAATTCCAGCGCCACCCACAGAAAAGGAGCGGGCAGAAAACCGAAGGCAGGAAACGTATTCCTGATCCACGAAAGCCCGGCCGCGTACACAGCAAAATAAAGACCTAAATAGACCGTTAAGAGAAGCATGATTAAGATGGCGATAAAGAACGGCACTTTTCCATACAGGTTCATGGCGGTGATCACCCAGAACATCGTGCCGGTGAAGGCGATGGTGCCGGATAGCCATCCGAGCCTGAAGGCTTGCTTCGGTGAGGTTGCGTAGTCGATTACGAAGTGTAGCGGTACTAAGGCGATCCAGGCGACAAAGCCGAGGTTAAAGGCCGGGAAGCAGAGGGGATAGAGAAAACCACTCGCGCAAGCCAAGGCGATGAGACGCGAGCGGGAGGGGGACATTGGACCCTAAACTTAACGAAATGACGTGCAGGATTCAACTTACCCGACCGAACACCCGGATCGTGCATGGGACCACCGGCAGGATCAACAGCGGGGCGGCATTCAACCTAGCTTCTCCGTGGCCGGTGGGGAGTATGGCCAGGGTTCTTCCGAGGTGCTGCAGGAGTTTACCTACAGTATAACGCTGTCAGCAATGGCTTACATGTGAGTGAGGAAGAAAACGATGTTCGCCTGTCCGAATCCCAATTGCGCTGGAAATATTCTGGTCGAGGTTGATGCACAAAAGCCGGCCACGACAGATACCGATGCCCTGCATCCGATCCGATGTTCCTATTGCGGGCATGCCGGGTTTCTTGTGGGTGACAATCTCCACTTGGTGTTCCGCGCCGGCCAGGAATTCTGTTTCACCATCGGGTCCGCGCCGGCCTGCCTGATTGTGTCGCTCCCCGCTGAATCGGTCTATGCCTATCAATGGCTGGGCCTGAGTCAAGAGGCACTTGCCAGGCATGCAGCCGAATGGCTGCTGCTCCTTGGATACAAGGCCGGCGTGTTCTCCCTTTCACCGAGCCAGCCTAAGTTTGCCGGGTTCAAGACTTATCTGGAGAGCCGCGTCCCGAAATTTCAGCCGCATGTCGCGTAGAGGCTGCCTTCCGTGGGTGAGGCGGCATGCGGCCCGTGCGTGCGGGGCAGGCCTGCATGCCGCCGAAGCGCTCGTCTTATCGATCGAACGGCGACACATTCCCCCGATCCGAGGGAACGATGACGCGTTGCTCGGATGATGAGGGCATCCCCCTATCGGCCGGAGCAAGGACTCCTCCTGTTTCCTGCAACCGCTCGCTTCTCCTATCGCTGCGGGTAACAGGAGCCCCGCCCGCCGCTTTTGTCACGGGCACACGCCCGGTCGCGGTTGCCGTGCCTTCCAGGAAGTAGGAGGCCACGAGCCCATCCTTCGTCGTTCGGATCTGATCAGGCTGCTGGCGCGCCATCAGCATGTCCATATTGAGATCGCCTGCCTGGTGCTGACCGGACAGCGCCGTCTTCATGCGATCCACGCGGCCGGAAATATCGATCGTCGCCGCATCCCGCAATCGGTCGCGTAATTGGCGATCCACCTGCTGCCATGACCCCATTTGCATCGAATCCAACGCTCGTTTCGATTCATTGGCCATCTGGAGGTCCGGAATGCGGATGATCTTTCCTCCGTTATCAAACTGCGGCGTTCCCCAATAATAGACTGTCCCGTCCAGCCCGCCCGTTGTTTCCACCGCAACCAGCACGCGTCCATTGGCATCCGAGGCCGTCACGCGTTCGATCATCGCGGAGTCGCGGTTCATATCAAGATTGATCGGTTTGTGGAAGAGTCGATTCTGGAGTTCCTGGTTCAGGATCGCATAAGGAACCGGCACAGCGGCCAGGACTTTAAACGGTCTCTGCTCAGATGATGTGCCGGCCGCCTGTTCCGTGGTCGTCGTCGCGATCTTGATCGGTTTGGCAGAAGCCGTCCGGCACTGCGTTTCATACGCGGCGGTGGGAAGCTGCCGAGCCACACCGTGGATCGTCGTCTGCTGCATGGTCCCTCGCGGCGGCCCCATGCTGAGCTCAGATGGTTGTCCGTAGAGACAGAGGTGACTGTTCAATGCCGAAACCGGTACGGAGATCGGCTTGCTCAAATCCTGCCAGACCCGGCTGAGCGGGATCGAAAAGGTCTCGGGAGAAACAGCATCGGCAAAGTCCTGTTGAACGGCGATGATCTCAAACGTCTCCGGCAGTTGCTCTTTCGCAGGCAGGAATGACGGTGTACAGGTCGAGTCGATCGGACTGGTCACATCAAAATTCACCTGAGAAGGGTCGAATTGGAAGACGAGCAGATCATCCTGTTGCTTCGTTTTCAGTTGCCCACTGCCGTTGAGCACCCCCCGGTACTGCTCGGGACGGCACGCCTGTGCCAACGCCGATCCTTGATTGTCGCCTCTGTAATTGGCGCGGATTGCAACCAAGCCGTCTTGGATCGAGACCTGCGGCTCGCCGTCCCGGACGAAATCAAAGCGACCGTCACCGGCTCTCCGGTGCTTCGCGTTGGTAATGACCTCCGGCACCGCCGCTTTGATTGCGGACTGAAGAGGAGTCAGGTCCGTGGTGATGATGAACGGCATCTTCGATTCGACCGGCTCCGACACCGGCTGTTTAAGTGGGTCGAACGTCGGAATGGCGCTGGCCAAGGGCGGCGGAGCCGGTTTCGTATGGGATCGAGGGATCTTGTTTTCCGCGCAGCCGCCGGCCGTCAACACAATGGGAATGCTCAAGAGGAGCAGCCGTTGAAGAGAGCGATAAAGCAGTGTCATGGTTTATCCTCCTGTCGATTGGTCGATTAGGTTGTAGCGATTCTCTTTTCACGGTACGCTTGGGATGCCCGTGAATGTACTGGGCAACCCCCTAGCTACGGCGGGGCGGCGCCGGTGTGTCCGAGATTTTTCTTGAACAAGCCGGCTGCTCAGACCAAACATCTCTCTATAGTGGTCTTTCACCATACAAGGAGGAGGCATGTTACTGATCGGTCGTTCGATACCGGAGGGGACTTTCCAAACGTTTCACCAGAACAACATTCGGCCCGTCAATCTGACACAATATCGCGGGCAATGGCTGGTACTGGTCTTCTATCCCGGCGACTTCACATTCGTCTGTCCGACCGAGTTGGCGGAACTGGCCGAACTTTACGGTGAGTTCAAGAAGGCCGGCGCCGAGGTCATGGGGGTCAGTACCGATTCCGTCTATGTCCATAAGGCCTGGCACGATACATCTCCGACCATTCGGAAGATTCAATATCCGATGGTGAGCGACCCGACCGGCCGGCTGGCTCGTGATCTCGGAGTATATCTTGAGCAGGAAGGCGTGGCATTGCGCGGCAGTTTTATCTTTGATCCGGACGGGTTGCTCTGCGCGTTTGAAGTGCATATGAATAGTATCGGGCGCAACATGCGAGAGCTTCTCCGCAGGCTACAGGCCGCCGCCTATGTCCGTGAACACAAGGGCGAGGAAGTCTGTCCGGTGAGTTGGACGCCCGGCGACAAGGCGCTCAAGCCCGGTCTGGACCTTGTGGGGAAGCTATGACGGCTCACGAGGCCTTCAGCAAAGAGGTGGTCATTTCCGGCTGCCACGTCCGGCTGGATTTTCGGCAGTCCCCGACGCGCCAATGGACGGTGTCGGGGGCCGTGGAATGCGGAGTCGGAGAGAATCGGCAACGTACGGTCTTCCACACGGATCCCTGCCTGACCAGCGAAGAGGCCGAATCGCTCGCCTTGAGCAAGGCGAGCGATTTGATCGGCAAGAATATTCCGACCTGACCAGGTTCGATCTCGTTCCACAACCGGCATCATTCATTGTATAGTGGTCTCCGTCGCGGGAGGCGGTCGCCCCCCGCGCATCGCTCCGGCCATGTTCTTCGTCTCACCGTAATTCTGGCAATAATACTACTAGGAGAGGAGGCATACCATGACGCGTGTCCTCGCCATCGGATTGACGGTTGTTGCGCTGATGATGACTGCCTGCGTCTCGCATGAGACGCACTCGCGGGCATTGGGAGAATTGAATGAAGCGCGCCAAGCGAATGCTCAAAGTCGTCACGAACTGGATACATACAAGAAGAACGCCGCCTCGGCGGCCGCGGCGAGCGAAGCGGAGCGCACCAAGCTCGCCCAGGAACTCGGTGATGCGCGCACCGGCCTAGGATCACTCCAATCACAACTGGAGGACTTCCGACGTGAATCAGAGAACCGAATGGCGGCGCTTCGTGAAGAGAACAGCCGTCTGAGTGAAGCCAAGAACAGGGCGGACAGCCGAATCGGCTCCCTTGAGATTGAGCAGCAGGTGGCCCAAGGCCGTATCAAGACGCTCGAGAAAGAAGCGGACGGCATGCGAATGCGCTTAGAAGCTTTGGTGGAAGAACGCGATCAACTCGAGAGCCGGGTGGCTGCGGCCAACGAGCGGGAGAAAGAGCTGCAGAGCCAAGTCGCCGCGCTGACTTCGCAAGCGGCGGCGCTTCAGGATGAGAACCGCAATCTCCTCAGCGGCACGACCACGGCGCAGGATGTGATCGCTCAGTTGCGTCGGCGCGTGGGTGAGTTGGAAGCGGCATCGGCGCGTGCGGATGAGCTTGCCAACCAACTCAGCGCACGAGAGCAGGATATCGAGAAACAGCAACGGATTGCCCGCGAGCACGAGCAGGAACTGGCGGCATTGCGCGCAGTCGCAGCGGAAAAAGAACGATTGACCCAACAGCTGGCCGCATCCTCGGAGGAACTGGCGAGGCTCGGACAAGAGGGCGAACACCTCAAGCAGGATCGGACACGCCTGGCGGACGAGCACCGACAACTTCAGGCAAAACTCGAGCAGGAGGCGGATCGGCTGAAGGCGGGAGAGGCGGAGCGACAGACCCTCGCGCAGCAACTCAGCGCCTTGAACGGAGAGTTGGCCGGCGTGAGTGGAGAGCGGGATGAGTGGAAGGAGCGGCACAATCAACTTGCGCAGAAACAGGAAGAGTTGCTTGCGAAGCTTCAGCAGGACGCAGACCGTCTCAAGGCGGAGGAAGCGGAGAAGGAACGCCTTGAAAAGGAACGGCTCGCCAAGGAGGAGGAGATCAAAAAATTGACCGCGGCGCAAGCTCAACTAACGGCTTCGCTGAAGGATGAAATCAACAAGGGCACGGTGACCATCCAGCAAGTGCGCGATCGTCTGACCATCAATATGGTGGAGAAGGTACTCTTCGATTCAGGACGGGCACAGATCAAACCGAACGGGTTGAAAGTGCTCAAGCAGGTCGGGGATGTCCTCAAGGGCGTGTCCGACAAGCAGATTCGGATCGAAGGCCACACCGACAACGTGCCGATCGGAACGAGATTGCGGGACAGATTTGAAACGAACTGGGAATTATCCACGGCGAGGGCGACCAACGTGGTGCGGTACTTGATCGAGGATGGCGGAGTGCAGCCTGGTCTGATCTCGGCGGCGGGTTACGCCGATACGAGACCGGTCGCAGCAAACGATTCGGAAGACGGCAGGTCCTCCAATCGGCGTATCGAGATCATCTTGTATCCGAAAGACCTGACGGAGATCGCTCAGGAATTGAGAGCAGATGCTCGTTAGGAGCAGCGCGTGCGGTGGCCGGCATCGGCCGGTCCACCGCAGGGAGACTTCTCTGCCGGACTCAGTGGCTCGCCGGGCGATGTGAAACGGTCGTTCGGCGATGGCTGCCGTGCCGAGGATGATCGTTGTGCCTCTGATGCGCGGGGCGCCCCTGGTGACCGATGGGCTGTCCGGCCGGTTTATGCGCAGGAGCCGGGCTTCTTGCCGCACGAGGAATCGGCGCTCCAAGCAGTTTCTCGATCGCGCGGAATTGATAGTGATCCTCCGCCGTCACAAAACTGGTCGCATGGCCGCTGGCCTTCATCCGTCCGGTGCGACCGATCCGGTGCACGTAATCTTCCGGCGTGTTGGGAAGATCATAATTGATGACGTGACCGATATTGGCGACATCGATCCCGCGAGCCGCAATGTCCGTCGCCACCAACACGCGGTAGGTGCCTCGGCGGAAGCCTTCGAGTGCCGTACGGCGCTGAGAGAGCCTCCGATCCCCGTGAAGCACCGCGACGCGGTGGCCGACCTTTTCGAGTGCCCGGCCTAACCGATCCGCTCCGTGTTTCGTGCGGGTAAAGACCAACGCGCTCTCGGAGTGGTCGGCCAAAAGGCTGAGCAGGAGAGAGGTTTTTTCCCCGTGACTCGTGTGGTGGACGGTTTGGGTGACGCGAGGCGCCGCCGTAGCCGGCCGATCCACCATGACCTGCACCGGATTCCTGAGCCCCGCACGAGCAAGCGCAGCGAGATCCGCCGGCAGCGTCGCGGAGAAGAGCAGCGTCTGTCGCTCCTCGTTCAAGGCTTCGAGAATCTGGTTCAGTTGAGGTGCGAATCCCATATCCAGCATGCGATCCGCTTCGTCCAGAACGACGATCGTGAAGGCGGCCAGGTTGATGGTGCCGTTCCACATATGATCGAGCAAGCGACCCGGCGTCGCGACGACAATCGTCGGGTGCTGGCGCAAGCCGCGCACTTGGGCGCTCATATCTTCTCCGCCCACGACGGTGGTGGCTGATACGCGCCGGCCGCGACCGAGCTTCTGGACGGTGCGTTGAATTTGAAATGCCAATTCCCGCGTCGGCGCGAGAATCAACCCGCGCGGCGCCCCGGGTGAAAGCTGGGCGAGCCGCTCCACCATGGGAACGACAAACGCAGCGGTCTTCCCGGTCCCGGTCTGCGCGCATCCAAGGACATCATGGCCCTCCAGACAAGGGGGAATCGCCCGCGCTTGAATCGGCGTCGGGTCTTTGTATCCGGCGCTTGCCAGATCACGCAGCAAGGCCTCGGATAAGCCGAGGGATTGAAAAGTCACGCTCGGCACAACTGCGGGCTGAACGGACGGGGAAACAGGCACAGAATTAGACTGCAACACAGGCACACTCCTTTGTAGGTTGTAGGCAGGATCCTCTTGGCCTCGCCTGAGACCATACACACAGCGACACCGCAGACACCGGGTTATGGTGCCGTACAGCCGAATCGGCGAGCACAGGCGGTATATTGCTGCTCAGAATCCTGTTGGCATCGCATGAAGACGAGGTCAGAAGACCGAGGAAGGGAGAACCAGGAAGGAATCCGCTCCTAGAAGAATCTGATCACGCTGCGATGACGAGGCCCGGTAGTTGTCTCTATGGCACAGTCGCCGGGCCGTCTCGACAGTGACGAACTACACCATACAGGACAACGGCGCGCCTGTCAATCAATGCCGCGACTGGTTCGGAATATAGGCTGGAATCGTCCCGGGTCGATTTCGATTGATCTGTACCGGGGAAGGGGGCCAATCAATTCTGGCCGGCCCACAAGCATCGCAAATGGACGGAGGCCAGGCGCCTCAGTTCCGCTTGGGATGCGGGAGATATCTGGACAAGATCGATGCCGAAACTTGCGCCGTTGATCCAACGGACGGTGCCTTTTCGAATCAGCAGGGACGCCGTATCGCCCGGCGGGAGAAAAAAGACAATGAGTTTCATATCTGCCTTCACCGGCTGGGTGCCGCGCACGCGGATTCCAAGGATGGTGAAATCCTGTATGACGCCGGCGGCGCAAAAAAGGCCGTCGGTATAGACCACGGGACATTCGATGGATTGCCGGGATGCCGTGCGTCCATGGAAGTTCGGTCTCATCCTGGTTGTCATGCGGGGCCCTCCAAGGTGGTGATGGAATGTGAATTCACTGGGTCGGCCGCCGGAGCCGTTCGTATCGCCACCGACTGCCAGAACACCATCAGGCTTGCCATGGCGATTCCAACTACGTCTGTGAGCACGTCTTGGATTTCGAGTCCGCGGCCCGGCACCGAAAACTGCAGGGTCTCCGTCCATATGCCGAAAATCAACGCGAAAGAGGCGCCGGCGGCGACGGCCAAAGGTTGAGGCCAGCCCCGTCGTTGGAACCTCGTGATCCCCAGCCATGCGAGCAGGCCATACGCCGGTGCATGCAACCAGTCCAGAACGAGGGTCGGCAGAACGAGCAACATCGCGCCCAGCAAGCCGTGCCCCGGCGAAGCGACGGCCAGGATGCCCAAGATACCGACATAAGCAATGAGGGTGGCGAACGAAAGCGACATGAGTCCTACAACGATGGTCGGCAAGATACCGAGCATATCGGGTGCCCGCCACTAGACCGGAGTACTCCCTCGTAGAACTTGAGAGGGGGAAATCAAGGGTCTTTCCTAGGATTCGGCAAGAAATCTCTACGCTAGAATCCACCGGTACATAGCAGGAGGTGAGTCATGGATAAGTGGACGATTCGGCTGGCTCTGATCGTGGTCATAGGATGCAATGTGACCGTCCTGGCTTGCTCTCAGAACGCGACAGAGAGACGTGCTGCAAAACCGAACTTCAGCGAACGCATTTCGCGCGACGCCGTGACCGGGGATGTGAAAGATGTCGGAAAGAATTATGTCTCAATCCGTCAAGACAACGGTGAAACTCTCAAGGTGCGCGTGAACGACAATACGAAAATGGACCCGGTGACCGAAGGCGATCATGTCAAAGCCTTCGTGACGGACGACGGATACGCTTCAACCATCCAGCGCACGCCTCGGTAAGTCGGGCCTTCTGCTGCTCGGGACCGGCCGGCTCATCCCGAGCGAGACAGCGGCCCGCTGAAGGCGAAGAACCGGCGGGAGCTCACGCCTGCGGGTGTGAGCCGCCGGTTTGCTTTACCATCCCCAACTCTCCATCCCATCCTTGTTCCCCCGACACGAAATCGGTATGCTTGCGCGGTAAGTACTTGAAGTGTTGGTGTCCGATTCACATACAGATTCCACAGCCAAGATTCCTCGGAAAGGAGCCGGTATGAGATATACGTGGATCATGGTGGGCCTGTGCCTAGCGGTGATTTCTGCAGGGTGCGGCGGCAAAAAAGCAGAGATCAAAGAAGACCGGCTCACGGTCGGCCGGGTGCAGGGCGAAGTGAAGATGGGGATGTCCGCCGCCCAGGTTGCCGAACTGCTCGGCTCCCCGAATATCGTGACGACGGATGACAAGCGACGGGAAGTATGGATCTATGACAAAGTCTCCACCGACCGCGTCGACACCAGCAGTTCGGCGTTCGGCACATTGATCATCCTCGGCGCAAACAGCCGGGACAGCTCCAGTTCCCAACGCCAGCGGACTTTGACGATCATCATCAAGTATGACGAAGAGAAGCGGGTGCGTGATTTCGCCTACAATGCCACGCAGTTCTAACGGGCGATTGATCCCTCGCGCTGAAAAGTGGCCCGCCGATGGACCGGATAAAGCTCACAAGGTCACTTGCCGCGTCGCCACATGGGCCGCGGCATACATGAGGCCGGCGGCGTTGGCCGTCGGCCTCACGCCGGGTCTCTTGGCCGGCTGCGTCGAAGCGACGGCGCCGCATGAGCTGTTTCAGCTCTCGCCCGAAAGCACGCAGAACCGTGCCATGCAGACCCGCCTTTTTGAAACTGACAATGCCTTGGAATTGTTATCCGCCTCCGCCGCGACGTTGCAAGATCTCGGATTTCAAATCGAAGAAAGCGTCAAGGAGGTCGGATTTCTACGGTCGGCGAAGGAGCGGAGCGCGCGCGAGTACGGTCAATATATCGGACGCTTCTTTGTTTTCGTGCTCTCCCTGGGCCATGCACTCATGCCGGTGGATCTTCATCAAAAGATCGCGGCGACGCTCATCACCCGCCCGCTGAACCAGGAGGGCACTAGGCAGGAAGTCCGGATCATGTTTTACCGCGTGGTGTGGAAAGGCGAGGGACAGGGCGACTCGAATTACATCCCGCCCGGCGAACAGCGCATGGAGATGATCCGCGATCCTCAAATTTACCAACAATTCTTTGCGAGACTCTCCAAGGCTGTGTTTCTGGAAGCGCATACGATCTGAGAGGACAAAATGGGGAAGAACGCGTTTATCCCGTCCGCCATTGTTTTGGCTGCCTTCTTTCTCCTTCACGGTTGCGCGGCGCCTCAACCGAAGCAGGATCTGTTTGTGCTGACGGATGCACAAATGAAAATCCGAAGCGCACAGACGCGCACATTCGAGGTCACGGATCGCGCGGTGGCCATGCGCGGCGTCATCGCGGCGCTGCAAGATCTCGGCTTCATCATTGAGCGGGCGAACGAGCCGCTCGGCCTCGTCAGTGCGGCTCGTTTTGCGGAACCGAACTACTACGACGTCGTCGGGGTCACCGTCACGGTGCGGCCACAAACCGACAGCCAGACGATGATCCGAGCCAACGCGATCTATAACAACCGGCCGATCGAGGATCCGAAGGTCTACCAGAACTTTTTCGCGGCATTGGAACGGTCGCTGTTTGTGACCAAACAGTGATGGGCCGTTCTACCATTGTGCGCATGGTCATCGGATAGGAGCCGCAACCGGGCGGGCAACGGTTCGTATGGCAAAGCTCTCACGTGCACGATGCGGGACCGTCTGGGCGGGGCTGTTGCTCTTTCTCCAAGCTTGTTCTCTTTATGAATGGCGGCATGAGAATCAATGGGAGTCTCGCGACCAGATCTGGCTGTCGGAAGCCAGTCAAGTCAAGGTGCGTGCGGCGCAAAGTCGCGTTTTTGAGACGGCGGATCGGCTCAAGATTCTGCAGGCGGTGGTGAGCACTTTCCAGGATCTAGGATTCACTGTTGAAGTAACAGATGAGGTTTTGAATATTGTCTCAGGCAAGAAATTTGTCGACTTGGAAGGGGGTCAATGGTGGTCCGATCCCTCCTATTATATGTATCGCGACGACGGACTGCTGATTCTGACCAAGCAGTATCGATCCTGGGGGCCGTTTTATCATCGCAGCGATCTGGTCCGACTTACCGCCACCGTTCGTCCCCGCGGGGAAACCCAAGTCGTTGTTCGGGCCAGCGCCCAATACTACCTCGGCGCCGTCGAGGATCCGGAACCCTATCAACGGTTCTTCCGCACGTTGGAGCAGGCGCTCTTTCTCCAAGCCAACGCTATTCAGTAGCTCTTTTGGATTGCAACTCCTCACTTCAAATTCCTCACCCGTTATCTCCGGTCGGCTTCCTGCGCCGCCAGCGGAATAGTGAAGCAGAACCGGCTGCCTTGTCCCGGCGTACTGTCCACCCAAATCCGGCCTTGGTGCAGTTCCACGAGATGTTTGGCGATCGCCAATCCCAGCCCGGCCCCTCGCGCTTCTCCATGGGATGCCGTGCCCCGATAGAACTTCTCGAACACACGTGCGGCCTCTGCAAGAGGAATTCCGCAGCCTGTGTCGGCCACACAGACGCTGGCGAATCCCGGCTCATCGGTCATAACCTCGAGACGCACCTCGCCGCCTGCCGGTGTGAACTTACACGCGTTCTGAATGAGGTTCGTCAGCACCTGAGTAAGTCTATCCGGATCTCCCCGTATCAGGAGGCTCTTCTCCACACTGATCCCGGGCAAGGAAATGCCTTTCTTCTTCGCCAATCCTCGAAGGTTCTCCGCGACGGTCTCGACCAGCTCCGCAATGGCAAAGGGCTTCAATTCCAGCCGCAGCGTTCCGGCCTCGATTTTCGACAGGTCCAACAGGTCATTGATCATCCGGACCAGCCGGCCGATGTTATTCTTGATCCGATCGAGATATCTCCGCTGCTTGTCGGTGAGTGGTCCGGCAATTTCGTCCATCAGATTCTCGACAAATCCGTCGATGGCGGCCAGTGGTGTCCGTAGGTCATGAGACACAATAGAGACAAGTTCGGATTTGCGCAGGCTCAATTTGCGCAACTCCGCGTTTGTGCCTTCGAGCTGTGAATAGAGTTCTTGCAGCTGAGTCGCCTTGGCCTCAAGTTCTTGTTCCTGGCGATGAATCCGCAACTGATTCTTGATTCTTGCGTGCAGTTCCTCCTCATTGAAGGGTTTGCTCACGTAGTCGTCGGCCCCGGCCTCCAGACTTTCCACGCGCGCTTCCGTGCCTGCTCGCGCCGTGAGCAGAATGACCGGTATGGTCCGAAGCGCGTCGTCGCACCGGATCGCCTTTAAGAGATCGTGCCCGCTCATAACAGGCATCATGATATCGGTCACCACGAGCGATGGCGCCGCCCGGCGGGTCTTCTCCAACGCGTCGGCTCCGTCATACGCGCTGATGACA
The DNA here is from genome assembly GCA_035250505.1 of Nitrospiraceae bacterium. Classification (GTDB taxonomy): domain Bacteria; phylum Nitrospirota; class Nitrospiria; order Nitrospirales; family Nitrospiraceae; genus DASSBQ01. The sequence continues at coordinate 20,213 of DATFFC010000124.1, forward strand.
CGATATTCATCCGCCAGCAATCGCACCAGGTAGGCGCGCATGTCGGCATTGTCGTCCGCGATCAAAATGAGAGGCCGGTCCGCGATTGCCGCGTCTCGTATCGTCGCGACTTCTTCGAGGGAGGGGCGTGTCCCCTCGGATTTGAGCGGTACCACCGTGTCTTCTTCATCCAGTGATGTCAGGGGATGCGAATCCACTTCACCGCGCGGCAGTGTAATCGTAAAGGTTGACCCTTCGCCGACGATGCTTTGCACGGCAATCTGCCCACCATGCAGTGTCACAATTTCCCTTGCCAGGGCCAGTCCGATTCCGCTGCCTTCAAATCGCCGCGTTGCCTGTCCTTCCACCTGGGTAAATCGGTCAAAAATTCGATTCAACTGATCCTCGGCAATGCCGATGCCGTTGTCCCGAATGGTGATCAATGCGTGGGTTGGGTCGGATGCGAGCGAGATCCATACCTTACCCTTTTCCGGATCGCTGAACTTAAAGGCGTTCATGAGGAGGTTTGAGAGGACTTTGGTCATCTTGCGGACATCCACCTGCGCCGGCACCGGTGCCGGCGGGTCGTCAAAACAGACCCGCCGCCATTCCGACGACTCAAAATTGGCCGCCACGTTCCTGATCAGGGCGGCAAGATCGACACAAACCGGGCGCAAGTCGGCGCGCCCGCTTTCGAAGCGAGCCAGTTCGAGCAATTCATTGATCAAGAACAACAGACGCGAGGTGTTTCGTAGACCCGATTGCACGACGACATGGGCCTCTGTTACAAGCGGCAACTTGAGTAGGGCCTTAAAGGCTCCCAGGCTGAGCGTAAGTGGCGTGCGAAGTTCATGATTGATATTGGCGAAAAATTGATCCTTCAAGCGATCGAGCTCCAACAATTTGCGATGTGATTGTTCGAGCTCTTCCCGTGCCCGGCGCTCGGAAAGCCGTGCCTGGAATTCGGCGGCCTGTAATGACTCGTAAAGATAGACCGAGAAGAGACAGGCGATACAAGTCCAAATAAGGAAGAAAGAATTCTGTAAAGCAGCCGATTCCGCCCCGGCGGACTGATGAGACAAAACGTTGATTCCGTAATAATACACGAGCGTCGCGATCTGGGCGGATACATGACTGGGCCAGGAAACGGGGACGATCACGGCGGCGGCAAGCAACACAAGGTTCAAACCGCTGTAATAGGGAGAGGAAAACCCTCCTAAGGTTACCGTCATATGCGCTAGACAGACGTTCGCAATGATCACCCAGGCAATCAATGGGACTCGCGGGTGGACTGCGGTCCGGCGCCGCACGAAAGCCAGAAACATGATCAGATGACCGGTTTGAAGAAGAACTCGAAGCGTAAGGAGGATCGGCCATTGATCACGATAAAACAAGAAGTCAGATAGCAGAAACACAGGATTGGCTGTGAACCCGAGATAATAGAGCGTGCGTAGCCGTTCTCTTGCGAAGTCTTGTCGCCAGCCATCGTAGGATGACGGACTGAGATCCTCAGAAGGCATGGTTCGACCTCGCCCAGGCGGGGGAAGCGCGCGACAGAATATCGAGGAGTACGAGGAAGAGAGGCGGGTCGGACATCGAGTCCCCCGATAAGCGATGAGGCAGGGCCGAATGCCGGATAAGGCTACTCTTTCAGCACAAGAACCGCAAACGGAATGTTGGTTCCCAGGCAGACTTGTATCGATCACGAGCTTGTCATTGGCGATCAGGTTCGCCGCCGTATCACAGGTCCTTGCGCCCGCTGTGTGATGACGACCTTGGCCCAGGGAGATCTGCCAAGAGATCCTGGAGTCTTGGACACGGCAGTGCACCGCGCGGGGCGAAGCTGCGGCAGACAGCGATATCGACATTCTAGTCGCGATGCAACCAGGCCGGAGCTTGCTTGATGTCATCGGTCTCGGGAATGAGTTGCAGGAACTCCTTCGGCGGAAGGTAGACGTGCTGACGGAAGGCGGACTGAGCCCCCTAAGATAGCCCTGTTATTTCCGCTGTAAGCCTGAGGCAAGAACGGCCCAGATTCCGCCCAAGTGAAGATTATACGTGATCAAAATTGCTCAGTACGACCAATCAGGAACTGCGATGTTGGCCGCACGTCGCCATGAGGTTAACGTGAGCGCACCTCCGGCCGGACATAAGCAATGGCAGGGGTCTTAGTAATCGGCGTTGATAAAGCCGCGCGACTTCTTATCAAAAATAGTCTTGAATGTGTGGGACATACGGTGAACATGGCAGCCAGCTTTGCGGAAGGTTCCGAGAATCTCAGTCAGTCGGGAAGTGAAGTGGTGGTCACGAATCTTCATATGCCGGAATCCGAATTCTTGAAGTCCCTCGCTCATTTCCGCGCGGAGTTTCCCCGAGTAAGAATCCTCGCGATTGCAAGTGAGTATGAGACGATGGACTTTCTGGCGGTCCGTATGATGGGCGCGGATGATGTACTGAGACAACCGCTGGCGAGCAAGACGCTGCTTGACGCGGTGGACCAGGCGCTTCGTGAGAACGAGAAATCATGAGCGGTCTCCGCCATCGTTCAATCCCAAACCTCACCGACATCAAATGATATGAGCACGAAGGTATCGGATCCGTCTTCGATTAAGGCTTTGTTGGTCAGCAATAATCAGCTCCTTTTTTCGGGCTTGCAAGCCATTCTGTCAGGCGTCACCGCCGTGGCGATGGCCCACGGCAACGGCGACTTTGACAAGGCCGTTGGTCAGGCTCAGCCTCAGCTCATCATTCTGGATATGGAGTTGCACGGTAACCTGACGCAGTTGATTCACAAGATTAAGGAAACGATTCCTGATGCAAAGATTCTCGTGCTCTTCGGATTGAATGAGATGGAAGCCACCAGGCAGGCCCTCACATCAGGCATTGATGGAGTCGTGCTCAAGATGCAACCGCAAGAAGTGCTCCTCGCTGCAGTCACTGCTCTCATTCACTCGTCGCCGAGCGCCGGTCCCGGGACTGCCAATGGATGTGGCGCGCCCCGTGGTCATATCGCCGACCGGCCGGCATCCCTGACTCAACGAGAACGGGACATTGTGCGGCTTGTAAGTCAGGGACTATCCAATAAGGAAATTGCCGACCAGACATGCATGGCTGTCATCACCGTACGCCATCATCTCACCAGAATTTTTGACAAGCTTGGCGTCGCGAGTAGACAGAAGCTCCTGATTCACGCCCATCAAGAAGGCATGGCCCAGCCGGTTCTCTCGGATACGGTCTGAGAAGATGTCGCATTCGATGGGCGAAAGGGGACCGGCTATGGTATCGTCCCGCCTCTCCTTCACCGAGTCACTCCACAGTGACATACGGCAAGAATTCTACGGCCAACATGAGGCGATTGCTCAGGCAATGCATCTGGTCCTGCCCGGCCTTCCGCTCGTGGGGGTCCTTCTTCACGGCGCAGTCGGCGGGGTGTTAGGCCTGACCGTTTTCATCCTGGGTTATTATCTGATGCCCTATGCCTGGTTCGCGACGCACGGCAGCCGCCGCGTCTAAGCAAGGTGTCTTCAGCTGCGGGCGGCCCCAAAAGGACCGCTCGCTGCAAGTCGAATGAAGATGATTTCACTTTTGTCCTACGCCTTCGCATGCGGTTGGTCACAGCGGACCGCCGTTTCTCAGATGCTCTAATCGGAATAGGCTTTGCCCCGCACGTTCTGTGGATCGAGACATACCCGGAGCTCGCCCATCACCGGACACCGTTCAACTCGGCGCGTTGTCGGGTTTCCACTTGATGCTGCAGCCGATGCTGGGTTTTTGGTCGTCGTTGATCGGCTTGCCGGCGAGCGCGGCGTCGATCGCGGCGCGTAAATCCCGACCGGTCACCGGCGTGTTGTTGCCCGGCCGGCTGTCGTCCAGTTGTCCGCGATAGATCAGCCGACGCTCCGCGTCGAAGAGATAAAAATCAGGCGTGCAGGCCGCCTTGTACGCTTTGGCGACTTCTTGCGTTTCGTCGAAGCAAAAGGGGAACCGCCAGTTGAGGCGTAGGGCCAGCTCCTTCAGCCGTTCCGGCGCATCGTCCGGATAGTGACCCGGATCATTGCTACTGATCGCGATCATGCCGAGCCTCGTGTCCGCATAGTCTTGTCCAAGCCGGGCAATCTCCTGCTGAATGTGTTGCACATAAGGGCAGTGCCGGCAGAGAAACATCACCAGCAAGGCCTGCTTGCCGGCAAACGACTCAAGGGAGTGAGGCCGGCCGCTCACCACATCGCGCAAGGCAAATGGTGGAGCGGGGGTTCCGAGCGGAAGCATCACGGATGCGACTGCCATAGCCACCTCTTCGATCGATATGACAAGTTGCTTGGCGACACTGTAGCAGCGGATTGTGTGCGGCTCAAGAGTCCTGAGCGCCAGAAAGACATCCGTATGGCCCCATCGCGAAGGCGATAGCCCGCGTTATTCACGACGGTTCGTCGCGAAATCGCAAAGTCGCCAAGCGAGACAGGCACGCGGAGTCGTGAGGGAGGGAGACATACTTGAAACAGTATGTTGACCGACTGAGCGGCGAGCCTGCCTGCCTCCAATGCAGCCAAACAGAATTGGAGGCTTGTCGCAGCGGCGAATCTGCGATTGCAGCAGAAGCGTCGTGAATAACGCGGGCTAGATGCACCGTGGCCGGCGGGAATGGTATGATGCAGACGACTCGACCGGTCGCCTCTCTGATCCAATCCTATCCAACCTCGAAAGGAGATCGTGGCAATGAATGTGACTCGCTTGATCATCGGAACCTCGCTGGCGATGGTGCTGTTTGCGGGAACCGGGCTCGCCACAGAGCCGGCTGAAATCGAAAAGTTCGTCAAGGCGCGCATTGATATCGGCGAGATGATGACGAAGTATTTTCAAGGGGGAGGCATGTCGTTTGGGGAGGGCCAGCGGCCTTCTCCCGAGCAGATGCGTGAGATGGGCAAGGACATCAATGCGAAACTCAGCACCGTGTTGGCGAAGTATGATCTGACGGTGGAGGAATATCGAAAGCGCAGCCCGGAGATCTTTGCCGACGACGCAGCGGTCAAGCGGTATCTCGAGGAGCATCCGGACTTGAAGCAGCGGTATGAGGCGCTCCCGCTGGATCGGATGGGACGCGGCGGCAGCGGACGGGGATACTAACCCGCATTATTCATGAAGGATTCTACTGCAACTGCGCATACGCGGCTGCGGGCTACAGCTGCGCCCCGGGGAGTACCGCGCCGACGTGGGATACCGCGGTCGCTCTCCTGATATCGAGCCGCTCGTTGTTTCTGTTGCACTGCCGGGCCATGGCTACGCGACCTGCCGCCTTTGACATGGATCCCCTCCCTCGCACTTTGGCGGTCGATTGGTCGGGCGCCCGGGTCCATGCCGCCTGGAAAATATGGCTGGCCGAGTCATGTGACGGCCGACTCATCCGGCTGGAAAACGGACGCAGCCGCGAAGCCGTCATGACGTTCTTGATCGAGGAATCGAAACGGGATCCACGATTCATCGTCGGCTTCGACTTTGCCTTCTCTTTTCCCGTCTGGTTTTGTGAGCAGGTCGGCGCCAAGACCGTCGTTGACCTGTGGAGGCATGTCGGTCAAACCGGCGAACAATGGCTTGCTCTCTGCGGAGCGCCGTTCTGGGGACGACGCGGAACGACATGCCTGCCGGCAGAGCGGCGTTTTCGCAAAACCGAGAGGGACATCGCTCGCCGGGTTTCAGGAGCAAGACCGAAATCCGTTTTTCAGATCGGCGGACCCGGCGCCGTCGGTACCGGCTCGCTTCGCGGGATGCCGATCTTGGAGGCACTGCGAGAGGCCGGATTCTCCATTTGGCCCTTTGATCCGCCGGGGTGGCCGATGGTCGTGGAAATCTATCCACGTGCCTTGACCGGTCCCGTGAACAAATCCTCGCATGACACACGGCTGCGATACGTGACGAAGACGTTCCCGAATGTGTCGCGGCGGCATGTTGCGGCGGCCGGCTCGTGCGAAGATGCCTTCGATGCGGCCGTGTCCGCGCTGGTCATGCAGCGACGGATCGACGAACTGACGAACCTGGCGAAGGCCGCCGACCGCGTTGATCTCCTCGAAGGAAGAATTTGGTATTGAGCCCTCGCTCTCGTGCTTGACTCATCTTTCTGGACCGCCTAGCCTGAAGGCGACGGCTGTACGACACACCCTTACGGCGGAGGAGGACACCATGTCTGTTGCACGTGTGACGGAAATCATCGCGGCATCACCGAAGAGTTTCGAGGACGCCGTCCAGGTCGGGATCGCCCGGGCGAATAAGACCCTGCAGAATGTGAGGAGCGCCTGGATCGAGAATCAGAAGGTTGAAATCGAGGATGGGCGAATCAAGGAATATCGCGTGGAGCTCAAGGTCACCTTCGTCCTGAAGGAATAGGGCTGCCCGCTTACGATCGAAAGAACAGAGCCACCGCGATCGTAATCCCGAGCAGCACTGTCGCCGACAGAAGGGTCAATACGATAGTGAGTGAGCGTCTGGTTTGGCGGAAACCCGCCTGGAGCTGGGAGAGAAGTTCTGTTTGGGCGGCGGTGATCTGTTCCAGGCTTTCGATGCGTTGCTCCAGCATCGTGAGAGGGAGATCTGCGGAAGGTGAGCCGGTCGGCGCGGCATCCCTCCGCCGGCGCTCCAATGTCTTCAGCAGCTCCGGAGCCTTGTCGATGACCACCGGCAATACCTTCCTGAATAGATAGAGTGCCGTCGTCCAAGGAATCGCCATAGCGCCTCGCCTTTCAGAGTCCAGATTATGCAGCATCTCACGTCTTTATGATTACTGTGTACCGACCGACCGCTCATTAAGCAAGACAGACAGAGACCCGTCCGTATTAGTACCTCGCTCCGGACTGGACAGGACCGGTGATACGGACTACCATGCGGTCCGCATGGGGGTTCCTGACCGTCTGTTCTGGTATGACGGAGCGATCGCCGTCCCGCCGTTCTTCCATGATCCCCAGCGACCTGTTCCACTGACCGGCTCACACGGTTTATCACAATTTCTATTGTTCACGTATGAAAGGAGGAGAAGACTGATGGCCAAACGAGCGTTGCTGATCGGGATCAACAAATACCAGACTCCCGGCGCAGATCTCCGCGGGTGCGTCAATGACGTGAAGAATCTGCAGAAAGTTCTCACCCAATACTATGGATTTGCCGCCAAGAGCATCACGGTACTGATGGACCTCAAAGCGACGAAAAGGGCAATGCAAGCCGCCATTCAAAAGCTGATCAGCGGCGCCAAGAAGGGCGATGTGCTCCTGCTCCATTATTCGGGACACGGGTCGAATGTCCCGGATGATGACGGCGATGAAGCGGAAAAGCGGGAAGAAATTCTTTGTCCGACCGATCTCGATTGGAAAGACCCGTTTCGTGACGACTGGCTTCGCAAGACCTTCGATAAACTGAAGAGCGGGGTCAGCTTGACGGTGATTATGGACTGCTGCCATTCGGGAACCAACACGCGCGAGATCCTGCCGCCTGATGAGCCCGTCAAACAGCGCTATCTCCCGAGCCCTTGGGACCTCGTCGCGGCCGAATCCGGACGGAAACTGCGCGGTACCGTGACAAGGGAACTGCGCGCATCATCACGCGCCAAGCGCAAGAAGAGCGACATCGTGCATGCGGACATCTGTGAGCTGTTGATCACGGGATGCCGGGATACGCAAACCTCCGCCGACGCCTACATCAAAGGCTCGTACAACGGGGCGCTCACCTACTACTTGGTTGAAGCCATCCGGAAAGCGAACGGCAAGTTAAGCTATCGCGAGTTGCACAAGCGGACGCTCGCCAAGCTCAAGGGCGAGTATGACCAAGTGCCCCAGCTCGAAGGCAGGCGCGAGAAATTCGATCGGCAGTTCTTGTCGGCCGAAGTCTGACGAATAATGTCGCTGGGCCGGGCCGTCCGAACGTCCGGCCTCTATTCCTCTATCCGTGACGTGCGAGGTGCGCGAGTGGCACAGAGACAACCGACCCCCGATCCGAGGCCGATCACGCTCTTTGGCCCGACGGATCCGATCCCGGCGGAATCAGCCCTGAAATCGAAGCTCATACCGATAAAGGTCCGCACGGAATTCCGGCCGGACCGCGCCCGCGGCGCGGCTCGGCCGGCCGAGACCGTCGTGGTCCAGCCGGACGATGTCATCGAAATTCAGTTCGACGAGGGCCAGCGACTGTGGATCCAGGGCGGGGACTATCGTAGGCAGTTCAAGGAATCAACGGCCCGCGACGCCACGGGACGCGAGATGTTCGTGGTTCCCGAAAGCTTCGATATGCTTCCGCGCGGCATGCAGAGCCGCGGCCCGGTGAAGTGGGCGATCAAATCCCTCAAAGTGCTGGGCATCGACTTGGAGAAAAAGACCGCCAAGGAGATCGGCGCGGTCGTAGACGGCCGCAAAGCGACCAATCGGCCCGGGCTCGGCCTGTATCGGTGTTCATTGGAGACGGACAGGTTTCGCCTCACGCCGGCCGACGGGGCGGCGATGCCGGCCGACAAGCCCTACCTGTTGTTCATTCACGGCACGGCGTCCAGCACGTGGGGGAGTTTTGGAAGCTTATGGGCATCCGCCCGCATGCGGGAGCTCAACAGTCTGCGCAACATCTATGGCGAGCGGGTGCTCGCGTTCGAGCATGCGTCGATCAGCGTAAGCCCTATCGCAAACGCCATTGCGCTCGTCAAGGCGCTGCCGCCGGGGGCGAAGCTGCACATTGTCAGCCATTCCCGCGGCGGCCTTGTCGGAGAACTCTTGTGCCGCGCCGGCTCGGCAGCGGGTCCAAAGGCGGGAACCCAGCCCTTCTCGGACATCGAGATCGAGCTCTTCAAAGGAGAGGCATATAAGGACTCGCGTGAGCAGCTCAAGGAATTGAACGGGCTGCTCAAGAAGCCGCAGTTCACGGTGGACCGGTTTGTCCGCGTCGGCTGTCCTGCCTTAGGGACGACCCTGGCGTCCCGCCGGCTCGATCGATGGCTGTCGATTATGGGCAGCGTGGCAGGCGCTATGCCCGACACACCGCTCGCCGATGTCTTTACCGACATCGGCGACTTCGCTGCCGCTGTCATTAAGGAACGGACGAACCCGTCCACCTTGCCCGGCCTTGAAGCGATGATGCCGGAGTCCGCGATGATCAAGCTGGTGAACTGGCCGACCACGACGGTGGCGGGGGACCTCGTGGTCATCGCAGGCGACATTGAGCCGGATGCCTGGTGGGCGAAGTTATTGGTCTTCGCCACCGACCGTTTTTATGACGGCGATCATGACCTTGTGGTGAACACGCCGTCGATGTATGGAGGAGCAAAGAGAGCCGGTACATCCTTGGTCAGTTACCATAAGGGTCCCGGCGTCAACCACTTCACGTATTTCAGCAATCAGGCGAGCGTGGAACGGTTGGTGCAGGCCCTTACCGGGCCCGATGCGGCCGGGTTCGAGCCGCTCAAGAAGCCGGCTGCGGCCATCGCGCGGGCCATTGTGCCGCGGTCCGTCGAGCCCCGCCCGGTCGTGTTCGTGCTGCCCGGAATCATGGGAAGCGAATTGACTGTCGGGCGTCAACCCGTGTGGGTTGATATCCCCGGCCTGCTGCTGGGCGGGCTGCGGAAGCTGAACATCGAGGCGAAGAATATTCAAGCGACCCAACCGTTGGTCCAGTTTTACGGCGATCTCCTGCAGTTCCTTGCTCGGACGCACAAAGTGATTCCCTTTCCCTTTGACTGGCGCTTGCCCGTGGAGAAAGAAGCCGACCGCCTGATGGAACTCGTGCGGACGGAAGCGGCCGAAGCCGCCCGACAGAATCAGCCGGTGCGATTCCTCGCCCATTCGATGGGCGGTCTGGTGGTCCGCACCATGATTGCGCGGCACCATGCGTTGTGGCGGGATATTTCCTCGCACCAAGGCGCGCGGTTCGTCATGCTGGGAACTCCAAACGGTGGATCCCATGCCATCACCGAATTGCTCGTCGGACAATCCTCCCTGTTCAGCAAGCTGGCATTCGTCGATGTGAAGAACTCACAGGCGGAATTGCTCGGGATCGTGTCGCGGTTCCCAGGAATCCTCGCGATGCTGCCCATCGACGCGGCCGAAGATTACTTTTCCTCGGCGACATGGAACCGATACGTGGCCGGGGAAACCGCGTTGGTTGCGCCGGCGGATGCTGACCTGGCGAGAGCGCGAGAATTTCGGCGGCTGCTGGACAGTTCCCCGATCGATCCTCGGAAAATGGTGTACGTGGCGGGCCGGGCCGACGTCACGGTGACCCGAATGTATTACGACGTCAATGCCGAGCGCGCGAACGAATTCATCAAGTTCACGGCAACGACCCGCGGCGACGGGCGGGTGACTTGGGACAGCGGCATTCCTCCCGAGGTGCCGACCTGGTACATGGACGTGGAGCACGGCGATCTGCCCGCGCATCAAGAAAGCTTTCCCGCGTTCCTTGATCTGCTGGAAACGGGGACGACCGCGCGGTTGTCGAAAGTTCCGCCTGTTGCACGTGCCGCGGATGATCTTTTCCCTCGGCCGCCGGTCATCGACGACTTTTACCCGGCCGCGGACGACCTCGCTGCCTCGGCCCTCGGAGCCGCTGCCGGGCGCCGGAAGAAAACAAAACGCCGGGAAGAGCCGACCAGCATGAAAGTGGTCCACGGGAATCTGGCATTCGCCACCTATCCTGTCGCAGTGGGCCATTATGCCGGCGATACCATCATCAGCGCGGAAGCGGCTTTGGACCGGATGTTGGAAGGTGAGCTCTCCCGTCGCGCCGCGCTCGGCCTCTATCCCGGCGCTTTGGAGACTTGTGCCGTCGTCGTCCATCCACGCTGTGCCACGAATCCAACGATCAGGCCACAAGGCGGCGTCGTGATCGGACTCGGCACTCCGGGTTTTCTGACTGCGGCGGAGATTACCAGAACGTTTCTCAAGGCCATGCTGCAATATGCGTTGGAATGGACGGCTTCACCGAAAACATCCGATCCGGCGACGCAGCGGGCGTGCGACGGCAAGCTGGGAATTTCGGCTTTACTGATCGGGACCAACGCAGGCGGTGTGAGCGTGTCGGATTCGGTGTATGCAATGGCGAAGGCCGTGGCGCGGGCCAATGAGACGTTGGCGGAAGCGAAACAGCCGCAACGAATTGTGCATGTCGAATTCATCGAGCTCTGGGAAGACCGGGCCATCCTGGCGGTCAAAGCCTTCGAGGATTGCGAAGCCGATCCCGCGCTTCGTGGGAAGTTCGTATTCGATCCCGACCCCGATGTCGCGGAGGGCGGGCTGCGTCGCGTGACGTTTGAGGAACCGGGGGGGTGGTGGCACCGCGTGCAGATCCTCGGGGGTGACGAGGGGGATCCGATGCGCCGGACGCTGCGCTTTGCCGCCTCGACCAGACGTGCGCGCAGCGAGGTCAGTCTCCTGCCGACTCAGCGAACCCTGGTCGATCGGTTCGTGGCCGAAGCGATCCGTTCCACTCATGACAACCGGTCCGTCTCCCGGACGTTATTCGAACTGTTGTTGCCGAATCCATTGAAGGTGCAGGCGCCGGATCAGGACGACATCATTTTGTTGCTCGATGAAGCGGCGGCACAGTATCCCTGGGAACTCCTTGCCGATCCGGGCGGACCGGAGCGCCGGCCATTCGCCATTGAACATGGGGTCCTGCGCCAGTTGGAGACAATGGAATTCACGGACACGGTCCGCCCCGTGACGGACAAGGCCGCGCTGGTGATCGGAGACCCGATCAGCTCGTTCGTCGAGTTGAAAGGCGCGCAAGTCGAAGCGGACGCGGTGACCCGTAGTCTGCAAGACAGCCGCTTTCGAGTGGAACTGCGCAAGAGAGCGACCGGGGATCAGGTCATGCAAGCGCTCTACGCGCGGCCGTATCAGATTCTTCACCTGGCCGGCCACGGCGTCTACCGGTATTTGCCCAAGCAAGCCGGCCAGTGCGGGGAATGCGGGCAAGAATTGACCGATGCGCAGCGGATGAAGGAGCTTCGTACGTGGCAACCGATCACCGGGATGGTCATCGGGGATGATGCTTTCCTCACCCCGGCGGAGGTGAAACAATTGACGCGCGTTCCCGACTTGGTCTTTATCAATTGTTGCCATCTGGGCAGAATCGAGCCGAGCGGCAATACCAAGCTCAATAGCCGTGACGATTACAACAAGATTGCCGCCAATGTAGCCACCGAGTTCATCCGCATGGGGGTCCGTGTCGTCGTGGCGGCCGGCTGGGCGGTGGATGATGCAGCGGCGCTCACGTTCTCGACGACCTTTTACAACCGCCTGCTGAGCGGCGCCGTCTTTGGTGATGCGGTCAAAGCCGCTCGGCAAGCAACGTACGAGGCCTACCCTCAGTCCAATACATGGGGGGCGTATCAATGCTATGGAGACCCGGCCTTTCGTCTCATGCCGAACGAAGGAGTGGAAGACGGTACGGAGGGCAAGATTACCTTTGCCTCACCGGTGGAAGCCGTCGCCGAGTTGGATAATATCGCCGCGCGGCTATGCGCCAAGGCGGGTGAAGATCAGCAGAAGGAGCGAGCGCAGCTTACTGCGACGATGAAGGCCATCACCGAGAAACGGTGGCTCAAGGATGGAAGACTGTGCCTCGCGGCGGCGCGAGCCTACAGGGACACAGGTCTATTCAATCACGCGCTCCACTATTATCGGCGTGCGCTTGCGGTGGATCCATCGGCCGTGGGAATGGTCGATATCGAGCAGATCGCGAACCTCTTGAGCCGCCGCGCGGTGCTGCGGTATGAAAGCCCCGCCGCGATTGCCGGCATGCCGCGGAAAGCCGGCGTGCCGCGGAACGAACAAGCGAGGCGCCGGGGACGATCAGTGGGTGCCCCGTCATTCCGGGATATCGACAAAGCAATCGACTTAATCAACTGGCTGATGGAGCGTCCCGATTGGCTGCGGGAGCGGCACGTAGGAGGGAAGGCGGATGAGCCGCCCGGCCGACAGCAGCGCGACACATCGGGAAGAACCGTTGAACGGCTCTGTTTACTCGGGAGCGCCTACAAACGGATGGCGTGGGTGAGTCCTCGTGCGACGATGGCTCTGAAGCAGATGAGCAAGTCTTATCACGAAGCATACGAGCTGTCGATCCGCCGTGCCAAGCCTGATCTGTACCCGCTGCTGAATGCGACAGCCGCCGACATGATTCTGGCCTGGGCTGCTACGCGGGGCGGAGATCGTTCGAGACGACGTGCGGGAGCAGAACCGCCGATAGAGACTCTAAACAAGGCGAGAGAGGCGGTTTCCGAGGCGGCGGCGGTTGCAAATCGATTCTGGACCAAGGTCTATCATGCGGACCTTCGGCTTCTTGAGGCGTTAGTCCAAAACAAGTTGGACAGGAACGCTTTAGGCGCATTGGCTGATGAGTATGCCGAGGCCCGCAAGTTGGCCAATCGCCGCACCTTCGCCTCCGTACTGGATCATCTGGCATTTCTCCGAGCCATGGCGGCGAAACTCGGCTCGATGTCCGCAGCTCAAGGCTTGGAAGACCTCCGTAAGCGCTTGGAATCCGCAAGCCGGTCGGCGTGATCGACATGAAAGGACTAGGATCATGAAAAATGTTGAGATGACGGTCGAAGGAACCATGCTGACGATCAAGGTGGACCTCTCCAAGGAATTCGGCCCTTCCGCCTCGGGGAAAACGATCATCATTGCGTCCACCGAAGGAAATGTAACCATTCCGGCTCGTACAGAAAAAGTGGGACTGAACGTCTATCGAAAAAAGTGATCCGCCGTCGCCGGCGTACTGGATTCCCGACGGAAAACGTAGGAGAATGCAGGCTCCAACGAAAATGAGCGTCGGGCCTGATTCTGAGGGTGTAAGGGAGGCACCATCGTGCCGGCCATGTCTTCGACCAGCCAGCCCGTCAGCGAGTTGCAGCCGGCCATTCTCGTCGTAGACGACGACGCTGATATTGCGCTCGCTCTCCATGACCTTCTCCGGCACGCAGGGTACCGGGTGGAGACCGCCGGCACCGGCGCCGAGGCCTTGAGAAAAGCGAAAGCGGAATCCTTTGCGGCGGTCCTGCTCGATTTGATGTTGCCCGATATGGACGGCATGTCGGTTCTGACCTTGCTCAGAGAAATCGATCCAACGCTTCCTATCATCATGCTCACCGCCTTCGTGGAAGTCGCGAAGAAATTCGGATCATTGACGGAAGGCGCCTTCGGGTACGTGACCAAACCCTATGAAGCGGAGGAACTGAAGGCTCTCGTCAAACGGGCAGTGGGAACGAAACACCTTTCGACGGAGGCAGCCGCGGTGAAGCAGGCATTGACCGCCAGCGAACAGCGGTTTCGTGAAGTCGTGGAAACGGCGCCCGACGCCATCATTCTATCCGACGGGGACGGAGTAATCCTGTCGTGGAACAACGCGGCGGAGCGACTCTTTGGATACACGACGGAGGAAGTGGTGGGGCGCCATCTCATGAAACTGATGCCCGAGCGCTATCACGCCGCGCATCAACAGGCCCTGGCACGGCTGCGGGAGACCGGCGAGTTTCGACTGCGTGGCAAGATCGTGACGATGCACGGGTTGCATAAGGATGGGAGGGAATTTCCGATCGAGATGTCCCTCAGCAGCTGGGTGTCCGAGGGCCGGCGGTTTCATTGCGGCATCGTGCGCGACGTGACGGCTTGGAAGGACGCGGAAGCCCGGTTGCTCCACCAGCAGATCGAGCAGCAGGTCTTGCTCGATCTGATTCCTGCGATGGTGTGGTACAAAGATCCCCACAATCGTATCCTGCGGGTCAACCGCCGCGCCGCCGAATCGATCAATCGCACCGTCGCCGAACTCGAGGGCCGACCGACCGCGGAGTTTTATCCGGAGGAAGCGGAGAAGTACCACCGGGACGATCTGGAGGTGATCGCATCCCGGCAACCCAAACTCGGCATCATTGAACTCTATCGCATCGGCTCCGGTGAGAAGCGTTGGGTCCAGACGGACAAGGTGCCGTACTGCGATCCGCAGGGAAATGTGCTCGGCGTGCTGGTCTTTGCTCAGGACATTACCGAACGGAAACAGGCCGAGGAAACGCTGCGCGAAACCGAGGAGCGGTTGCGCGTCATGGTGGAATCCGCGTTACACGGCATGGTCATGGTGGACGGAGCCGGCGCGATTCTGCTCGTCAATCGCGAGTTCGCCAGGCAATTCGGCTACGATCGATACGAGTTATTGGGACAATCGATCGACCGCCTGACTCCCGAGCGATTTCGTTCCCGAGCGCCGCATGCCTCCTCACCATGGGTCTCACGCCCCGGCATAGACCCGGCCGGCGCCAGCCATACCGTCGTCGGTTTACAGAAGGATGGTTCGGAGTTCACGCTCACCATCAGGCTTACATCCCAGACGACGAAAGACGGCGCCTACGTCATCACCTCGGTCAGCGACATTCCTTAAAAATCCCCCCGTTCTTCATCGACCTATGACTCTTCGCGCCGCGCTGGTTTTCATCCTTCTCGGATTCGTCGGTCTGCTCGTGGCAATGGGCTTGCGCAGTTTTGTCGAATGGCTGAAGCGGACTTATCCTCGAAGGTTTCGGACGATTCTGGCGGCTCTGGCGGTTCTCGGTACGGCGGCGGTCGTGTGGACCGTACTTGAGTTGATGGAACGGCCGACATTCCGGCCGCACGACCTCATCACGCTCCACGAACCGGTGGTGGCGAAAACGATCCCGATGGATCGCGACTCACGCGTGACCGCCTGCATCGTGGATAACTCCGAACATCTGGCGGTCGTCGCGATAGAGGGAGGCAGGCTTACGGCGCGTGTCGAAAGCAACAACCGGTCGGATTCGGTCTATTGCGCGATCGGGCTTGAGGTGCATGTCGAACTCGCATGGTTGCATCGCTACTCTCTGACACGGCGCTCCTCGTCTTGACTCATCCCCTCAGGAGGTTTATGGTACAAGAGGTGGGGGGAGTGAAACGCCCCGAGGGAATATTGGATAAAAAGGGGGTCAAGCGCTTGGGATGGTGAGCAAGCCCGGCTTGACTGGGAAGCCTGAAGTCCCACCGAGACCTCCGCCGTACCTACATCTCCTCGGTAGGTGCGTGCCTCCTCCCACCTAAAACTCAAAGAGATTGGCTGGATTCCCGCTAATTAGGTTCTCGCCGGTTGTCCTCCGCTATCGTGTTCCATCGTTATTGTGAGCATCGGCATTCCGAAGGTTCCTTTGCGTCATTCCCGCAGTTCTTGCGTGATTCCTGCGAAAGCGGGAATCCAGGTCCTTCATGCCTAAACAGCCCGCCGTTTATATTCTGACCAGCCGACGAAACGGTACGTTGTATATCGGAGTCACGAGCGATCTAGGCAAGCGGATGTGGGAGCACGAGCAGGGTATCGTTGAAGGGTTTACTAAGAAGTATAGGATTCATCATCTCGTGTATTACGAAATGCATGAGGACATGATGTCGGCCATCACGCGGGAAAAACAACTGAAGAAGTGGAATCGTGCTTGGAAGCTGCGATTGATCGAGCAGCACAATAGGGATTGGCTGGACCTACGGAACGAGATCATGTGAGTCGGGGATGATCTGGATTCCCGCCTACGCGGGAATGACGTGCTAACGCAGACATGGTGATCCTGAATGAGAACGGAGGAGTACCGGCCGCGCGCATCTGGATCTCTACGTCGTCATTTCCGCGAAAGCCGTTTGATCCAGATTGGTCTGGTCGCTCTTATCGTACTCCTCGGTCTGGCCGCCGAAAGGCCTGTATGTGCTGAAGTGACGGACCTCGTGGCCGGCCGGTGGTCGGGCGGGGCGGGGATGGGATTCCTGGGCGATACTCCGGACGGGATCGCGGAGTTGGCGATCAAGGGCCAGGCTGAT
>DATFFC010000125.1:0-3671 GCA_035250505.1 Nitrospiraceae bacterium
CGTCCAGAGTTTCGCCCATATGCCGGTCCCGCAGGTTCCATGAGGAGATACGGCCTTGAAACATTGAACGGTAATACTGTTCTGCGTTCTTCACCAGGCGCGCGTTCTGCTCGGCAAAGAAGAATTCATCCTCCGCCACGAATCCATCTCGGCGCAGATAGTCCTCGGCCCGGCGTTGAAGATCGCGCAGTTCGGAGACGACCGCATCCTCGCACGTCTTGGTCAGGCCGAACCCGGCGGCGTAACCGTAGGATTGTGTGTCTTCGCCGAAATGGTCGAAGCAGCCGTAGCGCGAACGGGCCCGGCGAGCGGCGTCGGGATCGACCTTGTCCAGATAGCCAAGGATGGCTCCGATCGATGCATGCAGGCTGTAGAGATCCAATCCATAAAAGCCGACCTTGGCTCTGCCGCTATTCTGTCGGTCGTTGGCCTCTCTCAACCATTCGATAAAGGCGAGGACTTCGCGATTCCGCCACATCCAGAGCGGGAACCGCTGAAAGTCACTCAACGCCTCGCGCGCGGTTCCGTCACGACTGCGGCCCTGAACGTAGCGATTCACGCGATAGGCGTCGGGCCAGTCCGCTTCCACCGCCACGGCGGTAAATCCCTTCTCAAGAATGAGCCGCTTGGTGATCTCCGCCCGGGTCCGATAAAACTCGCGCGTGCCGTGAGTCGCCTCTCCCAGCAAGACCAGGCGCGCGTTTCCCACCAGAACCATCAGCGGATCATAACCGGTCCGATCATCCTCGAGGCGATGCAGAATTCGTGTGAGCCGTTCCGCCGGTCGCTTGTCGGTCAATACAGTCATGCCGTCCCGCTTTTTAGGTCGATGGATGCGGTGGCTGCCTTCTCGAGCAGATCGCGCACTTGCCCGTCCGTGGTCTGGGCAAAGTCGTCGTACCATTGGCCGACACCATAAAAGGGGCTCGGCGTCATCGCGCACACCACCTCATCGGCGTCGGCCTGCAGGGCGGTGCACGTGTCAAGAGGTGCGACAGGAACCGCCGCGACAATCCGCGCCGGTCGCATGGCCCTTAACGCGGTGACGGCCGCGCGCATGGTTGACCCGGTCGCCAAACCATCGTCGATGAGAATGGCGATCCTTCCCTCCACAGCCAGCGGCGCACGCTCGCCGCGATAGGTTCGTTCCCGGCGAACCAATTCCATTCGTTCGTCCGCCGCGACGCTTGCCACAACCGCCGCCGTGATGCCTGCGTACCGGACGATCTCGTCGTTGATGATTTGCACGCCCCCGCTCGCGATAGCGCCCATGGCCAATTCCTCATGACCGGGCACGCCGAGCTTGCGGACGATCATGACGTCCAACGGGGCTTGAAGTGCGACGGCAACTTCGAATGCGACCGGCACACCGCCACGAGGCAAGCCCAAAACGATGACGTCGGGAAGATCCCGGTATTCGGTCAGCATCCCGGCCAGTACCCGGCCGGCTTCACGTCGATCACGAAACATGGGGCTCTAACATTCCTACTGAGTTTATCGCGCGCTCCTTCCTCGTCCTCGATCTTGACCGGTAGTCGTGAAGCGTCGTTCGTGAAGGTCCACGACGCGCTGAATAAAGCGCGTCACGTTTGTGGACGCCGCCGAGGTGCACGGCGTCACGGACAAGGCACACGGTGCGATGAATAAAGAGCACCACGCTTGTGCGCGCCGGCGAGTCGGTGAGCCGGCAGTTTCCACGTCTGTGCACGCCCGCGACATATGAGCGGGCAGTGTCCTGTGAGGCGGCCGTGTCCCGGTGAGCGCCCAGTATCACGAGATACGAGATACGACCGACGAGAGACGAGTCACGAATCGCCACGAGAGTCGAGTCACCAATCCAGCTGCCGGCCGGTGCGGCGACCGGGGTCGGCTTGCGGGGCGGACAACCGGTCAACGTAATACATAGAGCGCCCGCCGCCATGATCGCCAGGACGCGGCGCCCTGGATTGGGCCATCGAATCATGTTTGTCCTTCTTTCTGCCCTTGGAAGACGCGGCACAACTGTCGATTGGTGAGTCCTCTCGTCAAGAATCCTGCCCCCACTGCCGCCATGCCGGATCCAGCCACGCCTCGGCGGCGTAGGCCGAGAACAGTCAACGCAGTTCCCAGCGCGCCGGTCATGAGGCGTGCGGCCGGCGACCAATTGGCCTGCATCAACTCGAATCGTGGCCGCCGTGGCGGCGATTCGGATAGTCCTTGTAAGCCTGGAATCCCCGACGAGTCGCTATGGATCTCCAGGTGGTTTTCAATCTCTTGGACACCCGGTATGCGAGGGACGGCTCGTAGGACCTGGTCCACCTCATCCTCGAGGATAGGGCCTTTCAATATGACTCGGCCTTGTGTGACCGAGACATCGATGGACCGCGGATGGCGCACCAGCATGCCGAGATTGGAGCGAACCCGATTCAAAACGGCCTGATCATTCTCGTCGACCGGCCGATGAGTGAACCAGGATTTGGCTTCCCAGAGAAGACCGGCGCTGCGATTCCGTACGTCGCGCGCCGTGGCGTCCGCGGCGTCGCCGATCTTGCGGCTCGCCTTCGTGGCTTGATCCTGGATCATGGCCCGTCGCCGGCGTCCCCGGTCCGGGTCCAAGAAATACATCAGTAGCGCCCCCATTCCTGCTCCGCCGACAATGGCAATGCCTGGATTCATGTTGGTCCTCCTTTGTTCCTCTTGGCTACTTCGTGCTCTGGGATGATCAACGATGCCGGCGCCGCCGCGTTTGTTTCGAGAGCGCTTGCCTGGATGCCGCGCCGTGACCTTCTCGTTTCAATGCCCGCAAGGTGGCCCGTGAGCGGCGGGGAGTGGGTTTGTGTGACGACCCGCGTTGTCCCTTCTTATATGCCCGCTCCGCGCTCCGCCTGGTGCGCTCGGACGTTTGTCCTTTGCGCGGGGGCTTGAGGTCGACACCGGCCCTTCGGGCTTTCGATAATCCGATCGCAATGGCCTGCTTGGTGGAGCGAGCGCCGTGCTTGCCTTCTCTGATGTGGTGCATTTCTTCTTTGACAAACTCGCCGGCCTGAGTGGACGGCGCCTTGCCTTCTTGCTTCTTTCTCTTGGCACGCCGAATAGTCTCTTGTTCCGGCATGGGAAACCTCCCTCGAGAGAATCTGCTCTTCGTGCGCTTCTAGGCCCGTCCGAACATTTTGCGGAGTTCTCCTTTCGCCCGTTCCAATCTGCTTTTCTGTGTGGCGCTGAGACCCTTGCCGCCTCGGTTGATATGAAAGTTGAGCATCGACATGGCCGATTGATAGGGCGTGCCCTTGCGCCGCTTACTGCGGGTGGCCGAGCGTTTGAGTGAGGATGCGATTTGACGCGGGCTCTGTTTGGTGAAGACGCCCGGCTCCAAATCCAGCGCGTTGCTGCGCTTCATCACATCGGCGGACCACCTGCGTCCCTTTCGGCCCTGCGGTTTTCGTGACCTGCTGGCTTTCGTTGCCATAGACAATCTCTCCGCGTTTCGTGAGTTCATCAAGGAGTACACCATTGAAGGGAGGCAAGCACCATGCCGAGTCGGCTTGCCGGAGGGACCGCCAAGCCCGCTACAGTGTTGATGATTCCATTAATCCTCGCGGCGGCTGGACGGCAGTAACGGTCTTGCGGGGGACAAGCTGTCGATGCAAGACAGATAGTCTGTAAAGTTTCGGGACAACATGCCCTTCCTGTCC
>DATFFC010000126.1:0-27781 GCA_035250505.1 Nitrospiraceae bacterium
CCCGCCGCAGCCGGTCGTCCACCGCGGGTGAGGGAGTTTCTTCCACCAGCTTCTGGTGACGTCGCTGAATGGAACAATCCCGCTCGCCGAGATGGACGACGTGTCCGCGGTGATCGGCAATAATCTGGACTTCGATGTGACGCGGCTCCAGAAAATACCGTTCCAGATAGACGCCGTCGTGGCCGAAGGTCGATTTGGCTTCGGCCTGGGCCGCTTGAAACGCTCGGGCCAATTCCTCTGCGCGGTTCACGACCCGCATGCCCCGCCCCCCGCCGCCGGCCGAGGCCTTGATGATGACCGGAAACCCGATTGACTTGGCCGCCGCCAAGGCATCCTGTTCACTGCGCAACTCACCCGGGCTTCCCGGTGTCACCGGCAAGCCTCGTTTGGCGACAATCTCCCGGGCCTTGGATTTGTCACCCATAAGCGCAATGTTCTCGGAAGTGGGGCCGACGAACTTGATACCGATCGACTCGCAGACTTCGGCAAAATGCGCATTCTCGGACAGAAACCCGTATCCGGGGTGGATGGCGTCCGCCCCGGTGATTTCGGCGGCGCTCAAGACGTTCGGGATGTTGCGGTAGCTGAGCGCGCTGTCCGCCGGCCCGACGCAAATGCGCTCGTCTGCCGCGCGCGCATGGAGAGCGTTGGTGTCGGCTTCCGAATGGATCGCGACCGTCTTGATGCCGAGTTCCTTGCAGGCTCGGATGACCCGAAGAGCGATTTCCCCTCGATTGGCGACCAGGATTTTCTTGAACACCGGAATACTCCGAGCCGGATTGGCTAGAGGAGGAACAAGTTCACCGGCATGTCTGACTCCGCTAGGGCGTGGCTGCGGGATCGATCAAGAAGAGCGGCTGTCCATACTCCACCGGCTTGGTGCTCTCTACAAGGATCTTCGTGATCCGGCCGTCCACTTCCGATTCGATCTCGTTCATCAGTTTCATCGCTTCCACGATGCACAAGACCTGCCCGCGCTTGACGTGGTCGCCTTCTTCGACATACGGATCGGCGTCCGGCGACGGCGACCGATAGAAGGTCCCGACGATCGGTGAAGTAATCGTGACCAGCCCGCTGCTCTCCGGCGGCGCGGTGACTTGCGAGGGTGTCGCGGACGCCGTGACCGTCTGTGTTTGAGCTTGATCGGCGGCATGAACCGGGGCCGCTTTCACCGCCGGTTCATGCCGCAGACACAGCCTCACGCCTCCCCGCTCGATCTCCAACTCCGTGAGGTGGTTGCGCTTCAGCAGATCAATGAGCGACTGAATTTGACCGACTTGCTCGGGATAGAGCAGTGGCTCATTGGCCCCCGCATTCGGGGCGAATGAGCCGGGAAGGACGATGGGGCGCGGGCGGCCCTTTCCTTCCCGACCTTCTCGGCGGGGCCGGCTCACCGGACTCGCTCCACAAAGGCTCTCGTGCGGGTGTCGATTTTGATGGTCTCTCCCACTTCCAGGTACAACGGCACCTTGATGGTCGCGCCGGTCTCGACCTTCGCCGGTTTACTGCCCCCGGACGCCGTGTCGCCTCGAACCCCGGGCTCGGCATCGACCACTTTGAGTTCGATAAAAATGGGCAAATCGACCGCGATCGGCCGATGCTCGTAGACGAGGATGGTCGCGATCATGTTCTCCTTGAGCAAATCGGCGTTGGATCCGAGTTGGCTCTTTTCATAGGTAAACTGCTCGTATGTCTCGGTGTCCATGAAGGTGTAGGAAGCACCCGTTGCGTACAAGAACTGCATCTCTCGTTCGTCCAATTCCGGCTCGTCGAACCGCTCGCCGGAGCGAAAGGTACGATCCAACACGTTGCCCGTCAGATAGCTCTTCAGCTTGGTGCGGACAAAGGCTCCCCCCTTGCCCGGTTTCACGTGCTGAAATTCCACGATGTAAAACGGTTCCCCTTCGACCATCAGTCTGCTGCCATTGCGAAACTCGGCTGTGCTAATCACACGATCTCTCCTTCACAAGGAAAATGGAACGATGTCCGGTTACTTGCGTCCTGCGCGTCTGCGGGTACGGGTCCTCGGAGACGGTCGCGACGTGGTCCCTTTGGACTGCCGGCTCCTGAGATGGTCGGCGAGGCCACGCACCGCCAGAAGGTATCCGTTGGGGCCGAATCCCGAGATCTGCGCCAATGCGACACCTGCGATAAAGGATTTGTGGCGAAACTCCTCGCGTTGATGGATATTGGTGAGGTGCACTTCTACTGCCGGGAGTGCGACGGCGGCAATCGCATCGCGAATGGCCACGCTCGTATGCGTATACCCGGCCGGATTAATGACAATCCCGTCGAATCGGCCTTTCGCTTGCTGGATCCACGTCACCAGCTCGCCTTCCAGGTTCGACTGCCGGATCGTCATGCCGATCTGCTGCTCCCCGGCCAGCCGGGTGAGGGCCGCGTCCACTTCTGCAAGGGTGGTGGTCCCGTAGACCGATTCCTCTCGAGTTCCCAAGAGGTTCAGATTAGGACCATGAAGCACGAGCAGCCGCAGCATCGCTCCGTAAGTCGTCTCTTCAAGCTGCAGCGTCACGGACTGCTGGCAGCCGCGGCATTGTAACAGGGTGCCGGAGAGCGGTCAAACGCCTGAGGTCTGAAGGGAGGCTTATCGCGGATGAGTCTGTCGGCGTGACTGGATGGTTCGGAGCCAGGCCTCCAGTCGTGCCACGATCACAGCCGTCTGCTGCGTTTCATCGGAAGGTGTTGCGGGCCGTATTTCGATCGGCCGTGTCTGGTGATTTTTCGGAAGGGGCTGTTCGCCGTCGGCCGGACCTAGAGTCACGCTCCGCTGGATCGACAACGCCTCCTCGTCATGCGGACTGACGGCCAAAATTGCGCCGCAGGATTTCAGCGCGGATTCGGCGTTGCCTTCACCGGAAAATATCTTGGCGAGGATTCGATGTGCACGAAGGTTGTCGGGACTCTGTTTGATCACGTCTTCGAGGATGGCCCTCGCCTTTGCGGGTTGACCAAGTTGATCGTAGACACGGCCGAGCGCCGCCATGGCGGTCACGAAACCCGGATAGACCGCCAACCCGTCCTCCAGCACCCCCGCCGCTTCCTGCCACATTCCTGCCTTGATATAGGCTTCCGCGAGCGGCATGAACGCTTTCGAACGAGGGTCCTTGGCGAGCATGGTGGCGAGCCGATCAATGTCGGCTGCCAAAACAGGATCGATACGGTCCGGTGAGCCCATCACATCCGCCTCACAAAGAACGGTCACGTGCCTGCATGAATGTCCTTACGTTCCTTGCCGGAATTGTTCGACAGCATCGAGCACGCGATTGGCGAGGGCGCGCTTTGACATCAACGGCCATTCCGTCATACGGCCGCGGCGATCCATCACGACGGCCTGATTCGAATCGGATCCAAACCCGGCGCCTTCAACCGTCACATCATTCGCGACGATCACGTCGATGCCTTTAGCATGCAGTTTTTCACGAGCATGGGCAAGGAGATCGTCTGTTTCCGCCGCAAACCCGACAAGCACCTGGCTGGTTCGGCCGGCTGCCAATTCCTTGAGAATGTCCCCGGTCGGCTCCAACTCCAGACTGGTCCAACTTCGCTCTTTTTTCTTTAGTTTGCGCGGCGCCGGACTCTTGACGCGAAAATCAGCGACGGCGGCCGCCATCACGACCGTATCGGCCCAGGACAAACGAGCAAGCATGGCCTTCGCCATGTCCTCCGCTGTCGTCACCGGCACCAGCTCCACTCGAGCCGGCGGCATGAGATCGGTCGGCCCGCTGACCAGCACCACCTGCGCGCCCCGTTCGCTTGCCGCCGAGGCGATCGCATAGCCCATTTTCCCTGAGGAACGGTTCGAGATAAAGCGCACGGGGTCGATCGGCTCCTGTGTCGGTCCTGCTGAAATCAGCAGGCGCCGTCCCGCCAAGTCGCGCGGCTCGCACAGGATCGATTGCACCGCCCTCAGAATCTCTTGCTCATCCGCCATGCGGCCGGCACCGATCCGGCCGGAGGCCAAGGGGCCTTCTTCCGGACCGATAATGACGGCGCCTCGCCGCCGAAGCGTCTCGGCATGCACGGCGACGGCCGTATGATGCCACATGTCGCCGTCCATGGCAGGAGCCAGAATCAGCGGGCGCCGGGAGGTCAGTAACAGGGTCGAAAGCAGATCGTCCGCCAGCCCAAGCGCGGCTTTCGCGATCATATTGGCCGTGGCCGGGGCGATGACGATGGCGTCCGCCTCTTGAGGCAAGGTCAGATGCCGCATCTCGTGGTGGGCTTCAAAGAGGTCCTGACTGACCGGCCGCCCGGACAGGACTTCGAACGTCAGCGGGGTGACGAAACGCCCGGCGGAGCCCGTCATGACGACCGACACGGTCGCTCCTTCTCGGAGCAAGAGCCGCAGCAACCCGACCGCCTTATAGGCCGCGATGCTGCCGGTGACGCCGAGAACCAGGCGTTTGCCGGTCAGTGATGGACTGGAATCGTTCACCGTCTGATTAGGTCTCGTCACTTTCCGCCGGAGCCGCTTTCGGCGTATCGTCGACGTAGACGCTCAACTCCTTTTTGATCTCTTTGGCGTCCTCGCCGGTCATTATCGCGACGCGTTCCGTTTCGCCTTCCTTGACGCGTTTGGACTCCTTGAGCGCATCCCGCGCTTCCTTCCCGCACAGATATTTGACTTCCCGGCGCAATACCTCATCGAGCGCGACGGTCGTCTCCTTGGTGAATTTCGACGGTCCGAGTACCTTCGCGCCTTGAATCAGATGCTTGGCGCGTTGGGCGGCGACGAGCACGAGGCGATGCCGCGAATCGAACTGATCCACAGTGTATTCCGGCAGCAGGGACAGCATGTCAATCATGGGGTGGATTCTCCTTTGTTGCCGGCGATGGAGGCGGAGCCGGCGAAAGTGATCTGGCCTCTTTGATGAAATTGTCTTCCAGCCAGGTCATATTGAGACGCTTCGTTTTGATCCGTTCCACTGTAAAGATGCTTTCCAACTCTTTCAAGGACTGCTTCAGGTCGTCGTTTCTGACGATATAGTAATACTCCCGATAGCTCCAGACTTCTTCCTTCGCCTTTTGAAGACGACGTTGAATTTCATCGGGTGAATCTCCGGCACGGCTCTGGAGGCGGGTGCGAAGGGCTTCAAAGGAGGGCGGCAGAATGAAGATATAGACGCCGTCCTCAAACTTCTTCCTGACTGTCCGGGCCCCTTGTACATCGATCTCGAGCAGCACATCGATGCCCTGCTCCATTTTGTCGGCCAGCGCCTTGCGGGGAGTGCCGTACAGATTGCCATACACCCGAGCCCATTCCACGAACTCGTTCCGTTCGACCATCGCCAGAAAGACCGCTTCCTCCACAAAAAAATATTCACGGCCGTTGACTTCGCCGGGCCGCGGTTTCCGCGTCGTGTAGGAAACAGAGTGCCATAACCCCGGCACTTGCGAGGCAATCTGCTTGCACAGCGTCGTTTTTCCCGTCCCGGACGGCGCCGAGATGACGAAGAGGATGCCGCGTCTGGTCGCCGCGGGCCTGACAGCCGGCTGGTTGGAAGGGAGTGTCATACCGGGAGGGTCGGCCTACCTACTCGACATTCTGGACTTGTTCACGCATCTTCTCCACTTCCGCCTTCATGGCGACCACCGACTGCGTCACGGCCGCATCGTTGGCTTTTGACCCGATGGTATTCACTTCTCGTCCCACTTCTTGAAGCAGGAATTCGAGCGTCTTTCCCACCGCCTCATCGCTCGTCAGCGTGTGCTCGAACTGTACCATATGGGATTCCAGCCTGACCAACTCTTCCGAAATATCGCATCGGTCCGCCAACATGGCCAATTCCTGAAGCAGTCGCGGTTGATCGGGAATATCCGTCGCCATCAGCTTCTCGATCCGGCTTTGCAGGCGTTGATAGCTCTCTTCCGCCAGCCGCGGCGCCCGTTCCGCAATCTGCCGTGCGCGCTCGCGAAGTTGGCGCACATGGCCGGAGAAATCCTCTGCCAGCGCCTGTCCTTCGTGACGGCGCATACGCTCTAATTCGGTGAGGGCCTCGCCGGCGAGGTCCAAAATACGGCCGTGCAATTCGCTCTGATTCACCGGTTCGTCGGACATTGTGAACAAGTCGCGAAATCCCGCCAGCAGCCCGACATCGATGGCCCCGCTGAGACGCAGCGTCTTCTTCAGATCGCGAAGCGCCTGATGGTACTGTTTGGCCAGGGTCCGGTCAAGTTGGACGGTCTTGGCGGCGGATCTACCGCCATGGAGCGACACTGTGATGTCGATGCGCCCACGCCGGCACCGCTGCTGCACCGCTTTCTTGATCCTGTCCTCCAGATCCGCCATGGAGCGAGGGACCCGCACCGCCACTTCGAGAAATCGATGGTTCACCGACCGCATCTCGACGGACAGCGACGTGTCCTGCCAGGCCGCCATTTTTCTGCCGAAGCCGGTCATGCTGCGAATCATCGGGGGAATTTTCCTTTCCAAGGGCAATCATCGTAAATCGGACAGCGTTCGCAGAGAGGCCGTCGGGCCAGACAGATATAGCGTCCATGCAAGAGAAGCTGTTGAGATCCGATAGTCCAGTCCTTGGGCGGGAGCAAGCTCTGAAGGTCCGCCTCAATCTGATCCGGATCGGTGGATTTGGTCAAATCCAGCCTGGCCGAGACCCGCTTGACATGCGTGTCCACGACGATCGCCGGTTCCCCGAACCAGTGACCCAAAATCACGTTCGCCGTCTTGCGACCGACGCCCGGCAATGCCGTGAGCTCCTCCATGGTTTTCGGGACTTGCCCGTCCCGCCTGCTCACAATACTCCCGGCGCAGGCCATCAGATGTTTGGCTTTGCTCTTGTAAAACCCGGTCGGCTTGATGAAGCCTTCGAGTTCCGTCTGATCGGCCTGGGCGTAGGCTGCCGGACCGGAATAACGACGAAACAGCGCCGGAGTCACCTGATTGACCCGTTGATCGGTGCATTGAGCGGACAAAATCGTGGCGACCAGGAGTTCCCAGGCGTTGCGATGGTGTAATTCCACGGCGGCGTCGGGCCTCGCGTTCTGCAACGTGCGGACGATGCGGAGGGCCCGCCGGCGCCTGTACGCCTGATTCTCACGAGTCATAAAAGGAAGCCCTGCGCGACTCTTCCCGATTTGCCGGCGTTCATCAATGAGAAGCCAAGGCGGGCCATCGCAGGTGTGAGGGATCCTCCCCTACAGGGGCCGCTGAAGGAAGCGACGTCAACAGCGATTCGATTCGCGCGATCAGCGGCTTAACGGTCTCCGGTTGAACCGCCGAGATGCCGATCGCCCTATAGCGCTGGGTCAGGAGGGCCGTTTCATGCGCCGACAACCGGTCGCATTTGTTCAGGACGACAATGCGTGGAATACGTTCCAGATCGAGGGCCCTCAAGACCGATTCGACCGCCGCGATCTGTCCGTCGATATCCTGGGCGCCCGCATCGACGAGATGCAGCAGCATGTCCGCATCCTTCAACTCCTCCAACGTGGTGCGGAATGCCCCGAGCAGATCCTTGGGCAAATCGCGGATAAATCCCACGGTGTCCGTCACAATGATCTCGCGGTCGTGTGGAAACCGCAACCGTCGACTCGTCGTATCCAATGTTTCAAATACTCGATCTTCCGCCGACACCTGGCTTTTAGTGAGCGTGTTGAGCAATGTGGATTTGCCTGCGTTGGTATACCCGACGATGGAGAGCACCGGCAAGGCATGGCGAACGCGCCGCGCGCGCCGCTGATCCTGATGTCGCGCGAAGTGTAGGAGATCACGCTCCAAATGAGTGATGCGCTCACGGATGCGGCGGCGGTCGGTTTCCAATTTCGTTTCGCCGGGCCCCCGGCTTCCGATGCCGCCGCCTAAACGCGACAGAGACGTGCCGTGTCCGGAGAGGCGGGGCAGGAGATACCGAAGCTGGGCCAGCTCCACCTGGACCTTTCCTTCCCTGGTATGGGCTCGCCGCGCGAAGATATCCATAATCAGCTGTGTCCGGTCGATCACCTTCATGTCGGTGACTTCGGAAATGGCGCGGGCCTGCGCCGGTGCCAGGTCTTGATCGAAAATGAGCAGGTCTGCGCCCCGCTGCAGCGCCCGAATGACGACTTCCTTGAGCTTTCCCTTGCCCAATAAGAAGCGATGATACTCGTTCTGCGTCCGCTGCACGATTTTATCCACAATGGTGACGTCCGCCGATTCCGCCAACTCCGCCAGCTCTTCGAGATGCTCTTCCTGTTCTCCGCGACTGCGCGGTGAGGCGCTCACCAGCAATGCGGATTCGCGTCCGGTCTCGACCGTATGCCGGACATCTGCGCGCTGGAGCTCGCTCTCCAACTCGCCGATGAAGGCATCGAACTCCAACTGGAGGTTCTGAAACAGCACCGGCTTAAGGATCTCGCAGACTTGGCCCTGCGGATTCGGAGGGACGAGGTGGGCCAGGAACACATGCCCCGGCTCCCCGTTGTCTACTACGCCGATTGCAGCCATCACGTCTAGGCGAAGCAGTGCCAGATTGGTCAAATCTTCCTGGCTGGGCGGTTCATCCCCCGGATGGGTGCGCACCAGCCGAAGACCGCGCAAAGACCGCGCACCGGCTCGAAATTTCGCCAGGGACTGAAATGCCGGCACACAGCCGCTCCCGACCAGCACTTGTTCGATCGCGCCGCGTCGTGTGATCAGCAGGCCGATCGGACGGTTCATGTCTTGGGTCAATTGGCAGGCCGTGCGGGCTAATTCTTGTGTGACGAGCAGGCTCGCCGGGACACGGCGTCGATAGAGCCGTTCGAGAGCAGCCAATTGGCTGGGTTTTAGTCCCGAGATGTGACCGTGGATAATCGGAATCGCGACCTCTTCCGGCTCAAGCCGGCTTCGCTGTTCGGCAACGTGAAGTTATTTTCAACGAGTCATGCCGGTAATTCAAGCTCGGTGACGGCTTCACAGTCCCAGCCCGCAATTCGGCCGCTGATCAGCGCGGCGCGGCCGGCGGCGGCAATCATCGCCGCATTGTCCGTACAGTAGGACAGCGCAGGAATACTCAGCGCGCACCCGTCCGACGCCGCTCGTTCTTTGAGCAGCGCACGCAGCCTGGAGTTCGCCGAGACTCCTCCCACCACCGCGAGCGCCTTCACTGTATGGCGATGCATGGCCTCGAATGCGCGATTCACCAGCACTTCAACGATAGCTTCCTGATACGCGGC
This sequence comes from Nitrospiraceae bacterium, assembly GCA_035250505.1. Taxonomy (GTDB): domain Bacteria; phylum Nitrospirota; class Nitrospiria; order Nitrospirales; family Nitrospiraceae; genus DASSBQ01. The sequence goes on from DATFFC010000126.1 coordinate 9,175, forward strand.
CGCGATATCCGCTCGGCGACGCGCGATATCCGCATCATCCCGCTCTTGTACATAGTACAGCAATGCGGTCTTGAGGCCGCTGAAGCTGAAATCGAGACCCCTGCGCGAGACGTAGGAACGAGGGAAGCGGACCACGTGCCGATTCCCCGATGCAGCCAGCCGATCCAGGGCCGGACCGCCGGGATAGCCCAATCCGAGTAACTGTGCTCCCTTGTCGAACGCCTCACCTGCCGCGTCGTCGACGGTTCTTCCCAACAGGCGATATGGCCGGCCGGGATGCGCCAGATAGAGGTGAGTGTGTCCGCCGGATACGACGAGAATCACACATGACCGAGGAAACGAGGGGTCGTCGATCCACGCCGATGCGATATGCCCCTCGAGATGACTCACGCCGACCAGTGGAAGGTGCAACGCATACGCTAACGCTTTTGCATAGCTCAAGCCTACGAGCAGCGCACCGGCCAGACCAGGCCCTTGTGTCACGGCGATGGCCGTCAGGTCACGCCAGCCGAGTCCGGCTTGGTCGAGGGCCTGCTGGGTGACCGCGTCGATGACCTGAATATGGCTTCGTGAAGCCAATTCCGGAACGACGCCGCCGAACCGGCGGTGAACGTCGTGCTGCGAGGAAATAACGTTGGACAGCACACGTCCGTCGGCATCGATCACTGCCGCAGCGGTTTCGTCACATGAGGTCTCAATGCCGAGGATCGGTCCCGCCCTTGGGGAGGCGCTCGTCGCAAAGTTGGATTTGCTATGCATGAGATGAATAGTCTGATCTCAAAATGCGACGACCCCCACGATCGCACCGGATCGCGGGGGTCGCCTATTCACTTCGCCTGTGTGCCGTAACCGGGATGCAACTCCAACGAGTTCGTCACACCTCCGCCATGGCTTCCTGTTCGATGAAGGCCGGCGTCCCGTCTCGCAACACCACCTTGATCTTTCGATTGTCCTTGAATCGACCCTTGATCATCTCTTCAGACAGGGGATCACCGATCACCCGTTGAATGGTCCGCCGCATCGGGCGCGCCCCATAGAGCGGCTCGTAGCCTTCCTTGATGAGCCAATGCTTGACTTCATCGTCGACTTCGATCGTGACGCCCTTGTCCAGCAACCGCAAATTGAGCTCGCGGAGCAGGATATCGAGAATGTTGAAGAGATGCTCCTTCTCCAAGGGATGGAAGACGACGATTTCGTCGATCCGGTTCAGGAACTCGGGACTGAACGCCCGCCGGAGCTCACCCAACACGTCTTCCTTGCGCCGGCGATGTTGCTCGCCCTGCTCCTCGCTCTGGAACCCAAGCGACACCCCCTTCTGGATCAACTTGGTTCCGATGTTCGAGGTCATGATCACGACGGTGTTCTTGAAGTCCACCTTGCGCCCCAGACTATCGGTCAGGACGCCGTCGTCCAGGACTTGGAGCAACACGTTGAACACGTCCGGATGTGCTTTTTCGATTTCGTCAAACAGCACGACCGAGTAAGGTCGCCGCCTGACCTTTTCGGTGAGCTGTCCGCCCTCCTCGTATCCGACATATCCGGGCGGTGCACCGAACAGCCGGGAACTGGTGAACTTCTCTTGATATTCGGACATGTCGATGCGGATCAGCGCATCCTCGCTGTTAAAGAGAAACTCGGCGAGAGTTCGCGCCAATTCCGTCTTGCCGACGCCGGTGGGTCCGAGAAATATGAAAGACCCGATCGGCTTGCGCGCCTCCTTCAGACCGGCGCGGGAACGCCGGATCGCGCGGCAGACGGCCGAAATGGCTTCATTTTGACCGATGACGCGTTTGTGGAGAAAGTCTTCCATGCGTAGCAGCTTGTTCGATTCCTCTTCCTCCAGCTTGAACAGCGGAATGCCCGTCATCTTCGAGACGACATAGGCCACGTCTTCTTTCCCGATGGTCGGCTTGTGCTTTTCCTGGTTCTTCTTCCACTCGCGCTTCGACTCATCCAAAAGCTTCCGCAACCGCTCTTCTTCCTCGCGATGGCGGACGGCCTCTTCGAAATTCTGCATCGAAATGGCCAATTCCTTCTCGCGCGACACCTTCTTAAGTTCCTGCTCGAGCGCTTTCAACTCGCCGGGCAGCGCATAGGTCTGGAGCTTGGCCCGCGATCCGGTCTCGTCGATCAAGTCAATCGCCTTGTCCGGCAGGAACCGGTCGGTGATGTACCGGTCGGACAGCTTGACCGCTTCCGAGATGGCCTCTTCGGTGATCTCGACGCCGTGATGTTCCTCGTACCGGTCCCGCAGCCCCTGAATAATACGAATCGTCTCCTCGGTGGAGGGCGGCTGGACGTGGATCGGCTGGAACCGGCGCTTGAGCGCGCCGTCCTTTTCAATGTGTTTCCGATACTCATCCAAGGTCGTCGCTCCGATACACTGAATTTCGCCGCGCGACAGGGCGGGCTTCAGCATGTTGGAGGCGTCGATCGATCCTTCGGCCGCGCCGGCACCGACGAGGGTGTGCAATTCGTCGATGAAGATAATGATATTGCCGGCCTGTACGATCTCTTTCATCACGACCTTCAGCCGCTCTTCAAACTGTCCGCGATATTTCGTGCCGGCCACCAGTGATCCAAGATCCAATGCGATGACTCGTCGAGAGAGCAGATTATCCGGCACTTCGGATGTGACGATGCGCTGTGCCAGTCCTTCGACGATGGCCGTCTTGCCGACGCCGGATTCGCCGATCAGCACGGGGTTGTTCTTGGTGCGACGGCTCAGAATCTGGAGCACCCGCTCGATCTCGTCGGCACGCCCGATGACGGGATCCAACTGGCCCTCTTGCGCAAGTTGAGTCAGGTCACGGCCGAACTCGTCGAGCGCGGGTGTGTTGCTCTTGCGATCGCGTTCGCGCGGCGCGGACTTGCGAAGAAACGTCACGGTGAGCTGGCGGGCGGTCAGAAGATTGGCGCCGAGGCTGCGCAGTATCTTTCCGCCGATCCCCTCCTCTTCCCGCAACAATCCCAACAACAAATGTTCGCTGCCGATATGGTTATGGCCCAGCAACCGGGCTTCTTCCACGCCATACTCGATCACTTTCTTCACACGAGGGCTGAACGGGATCTCACCGAAGGTCATCGTCGTGCCGCCGCCGGGCAGATTCCGTTCGATCTCCAATCGAATCTGCTCGGTGGAGAGACCCATCTTTTTCAGGATCATCAGCGCGATGCCGTCGGTTTCCCTGAGAATGGCAAGGACGAGATGTTCCGTACCCAGATAATCGTTCTGATGCCGCTCGGCTTCTTCACGTGCCAAGATTATGATCTTGCGGCCCTTGTCCGTGAACCGTTCGAACATCCCGCCTCCTTCATGGTAATGAGTCTGATGAGAGCGTACTGTGAAACAAACCAGAGAGACAAACCTTCGAAAAATCAGATGAACTGATTCTAACGAGAGACCGGCGGGGTGTCAAGATATTGGAATTTTGAAATGCCCGGGAATCAACTGAACCGGCTGTGTGGTTCACCATCGAGCGCGTTTGACACGCAAAGAATCATGCCGATAGAATCCCGCACCTTTCAGCCGGTGTTCCGGAGATCCGTCGATACATGGGCGGCGACTGATGAAAAGCAAAAGCATCGGCATTCTCACCAAGCCGAAATTTCCCGACGTGAAGGCCACGTTGCACGATGTGGTCGGATGGCTTCGTGATCGACGCATTGACGTGATTTTGGATACGACGTCGGCTGCACTGCTCGGTGAGCCGGGCGGCTATCAAAAGACGCATCTGGCGCTGAAGGCCGATGTGCTGCTCATCCTGGGCGGCGATGGAACCATGCTGAACGCCGCGCGGCTTGCCGGGGAGCGCGGCATTCCCATTCTGGGCGTGAACATGGGAGGCCTCGGATTTTTGACCGAGGTCAGATTGGAGAATCTCTATCCATCCCTCGAACGTGTCTTCGCCAACGACTTTGTTCTCGATGAGCGACTGATGCTGCGGACGCATGTCCACCGCCATGGAGAAACAGTGGCCCAAGGGCCGGTGCTCAACGATGTCGTCGTCAGCAAGGGCACGCTGGCCCGGATGATCGAACTCAGAATCGCCATTCAAGGTCAGTTCGTCACGAATCTGCGCGGAGACGGCTTGATCGTCAGCACACCGACCGGGTCCACGGCCTATTCGCTCTCGGCCGGGGGCCCTATTCTCCATCCGGCCGTGCAATGCTTGATCGTCACGCCGATCTGCCCCCACACATTGACGCATCGACCGCTTATCGTCCCGGCCAATGCAGAGATCGACATCACGTTGACCAGCAGAGACGACGGAGCGATGGCGACCTTGGACGGACAAGTCGGCGTGGCGATGACGCAGGGCGATACCGTGGAGATCAAGGTCTCGGAGTACCTGACGAGGCTGATCCGCTTCCCGGAAAGCACGTACTACGAAGTGTTGCGCGAGAAACTGAAATGGGGTGACGGATAGAAGTAACGGCGTGCGGTCACTTCGACGTAACTCGACTCCCTTCAATGTGGCTCAACATTTCTTGATTTGTGCAGAACTTGAACTCCCCGATGCAGTCCGGAGACCCGTTCTGTTGCTTTTCGGCCGCCTCTAAAGCCCGCAGGCCTGCCACACTGACCGGGACACTGTTGCGCTCACGAAGCAGTCGCTGGAGCTTCTCCAAAATTTCGTCAATTCTGGCCGACGTCCGGGGAGACTGCGTCGCCAGGTAGCGGGTCACGACTTCCGCGCACCACTCCCCATCCCGCTTGGCGATTCCCACCAGCCCTTCACTTGCTTTTCTAGCCCAGCCGGTGAGGAATACTCCGTCGATGCATTTGCCTTCCGTCTCGTCGTAGGCCTGAAACAGCGCATCGTCCGGATCATTGGTCGTCTTGGCCGGGTTCGTGACAAAGACTCCCTTCTTATAAGGTAAGCCTACCGTCTCATCTACGCGGTCTCCCACGGCAAACACGACGCTGTCGCACGGGAACTCATAGTATTGTTTGAGCCCCACGGCGGCCGTGTCGTCGCCTTTCGGTTCGAGCTTGTTCTCTTCAAGTTCGAGGCCACGCACTCGGTTGTTGGCATCCACGAGGACCCGTTTGGGCGACGCCAAAAAACGGAATCCCATTTTTGCCTCGCTGGTCTTCGGCTCACACTTCGTAAACTCCTCCGTCATGCTCTTCAACACCTCATCCGGCTTCTGCCCCACCGCTTCCAAGCGGGCGCCGATTCGTTCGAACTCCTTGGCGATTCCCTCCTGATCCATATTCGCACAGACCGCACGGATCTCTTTGGGATTGTACTTTCGTTCCGCAGGACCGCGACGCGCAATGGCGGTCACGCGCTGCACCTTTTTATAGCGGATCAACCAATGGGCAATGTCTACCATGACGTCGCCGACGCCGATCACTGCCACGTGCTGTCCCATGTCGAAGGGCCGATCGCCAAAGCCGGGAAGCCGGTTGAAATGGTAGACGACGTCCTTGGCGTGGAAGACCCCCGACGCGGAATCGCCTTCCACCCCGATGGTCTTCGTGCCCTGCGCTCCTGTTGCGAAGACGATAGCGGCGGCTCCTAGCCCGCGCAGCTCTTCAACGGTGAGATCCTTGTCTCGGCCGACTGAGACATTCCCGAAATAGTGGACATTCGGTTGAGACAGCATATCCCAATATTGTTTCCGAAGTCCGCCCCGCAGTTTGAGCTTGCTGGGGAAAATCCCATATTCAGCCAGCCCGCCGAACTTGATATCGCGATTAAGGATGATGACCTCATGGCCGGCCTTCGCCATCATGTTCGCAACCGACATGCCCGCCGGGCCGGCCCCGACGACGATAATCACACGCTTCTCGATATCACTCATCACGAGACCTGCTCTTAAATGGAAGAAAAAGTAGATATCACCGGAAAAGTCGATACTTGGCGGGACCTTAGCACAGTAAATCTCAAGCTGTCAAAGCAGCCAAGACCCCCGAGCCTTCATCCGCCGGCGCTGCCGACCGGGCCGCCCGGTTTGGTCATGCGCCAGGGATTGAGCAGTTCAACCAGACGTTCATCCGGCAGCACTCGCTGTTCTTGCGCGACCGCCCGCACCGTCTTTCCCGACTTGTACGCATCTTTCGCAATCTTTGCAGCCGCCTCATATCCGATTTCCGGCGCCAACGCGGTGCACATGGCCAAGCTTTCCTCGATGAGACTTCGGCACCGAGCTTCATTGGCCTCGATGCCTTCGATACAGCGGGCGGCAAAATTCGTCGACGCGTTCGCCAGCAGTTCGATGGACTGTAGGAGGTTGTAGGCCATCACCGGCAGCATGACCAACAATTCGAAGTTTCCCGCCTGCCCGCCGATCGTGACGGTGACGTCATTCCCGATGACTTGCGCGCAGACCATGGTAACGGATTCAGCGATCACCGGATTCACCTTTCCCGGCATGATCGAGGACCCCGGCTGCGTTTCAGGCAAGTGGATTTCCCCCAACCCGCAGCGCGGCCCGGACCCAAGCCAGCGCACATCATTGGCGATCTTCATCAGGCTGACTGCCACCGTGCGCAATGCGCCGCTTGCTTCCACGAGAGAGTCCTGTGCGGACTGTGCCTCAAAGTGGTTCGCGGCCTCTTTGAAACGGCAGCCGGTCTCCTTGGATATCTGGGCCAGGACCCGCTTCGAGAACGCGGGATGGCAATTGAGCCCGGTGCCGACGGCCGTGCCGCCGAGCGCCACTTCGCTCAGGGCTGCTTGGGCCGATCTCACGCGCTCGAGACTGAGCGCGACCTGGCGCGCGTAGCCGCCGAACTCCTGTCCCAGTCGCACCGGTGTCGCGTCTTGCAAATGGGTGCGGCCGATCTTGACGATCTTGTCGAATTGAGCGGCCTTGGCCTTGAGCGCGCGATGTAGCCGCTCGAGGGCGGGAATGAGTTGCGTCTGAATCGTCTCCGATGCGGCGATATGGATTGCGGTCGGGATGACGTCGTTGCTCGATTGGCCGAGATTGACATGATCGTTGGGATGCACCAGCTTGCTCCCGCGCCGCCCGCCCAGAATCTCGGTCGCCCGGTTGGCGATGACCTCGTTCGCGTTCATATTGGTAGAGGTCCCCGAGCCGGTCTGGAAAATGTCCACGACAAATTCGGCGTCCAATTTCCCCTCGATCACCTCCCCTGCCGCCTGCCGGATGGCGCTTGCACTCTTGCGGTTCAGGAGGCCGAGCGATTCATTCACCGCGGCAGCCGCGCGTTTAACCAATCCCATTGCCCGAATGAATGAACGTGGGAATCGCAACGGGCTGATGGGAAAGTTTTCGATCGCCCGCGCCGTTTGCACGCCGTAGTAGGCTGCGGCCGGCACGGCAAGTTCTCCCATTGTGTCGCGTTCAATTCGTGTCTCGGCCGCCGCCGCGATTCCGGACTGCATCGGTCGGCTGCCTTGCCTGCGTGTTGTACGCTGTTTCATTTCTTTCTCTCTCCCCGGTTCATCAATAACCCCCCGGCGCCCACCCTTACGAAGGGATGCGCGTCCGTTCCTGAAAAGACCGCGCATCTTATACGGTGATCCGGTTGAAGCTCAAGAGCCGAGGACCGTGTCATTGACTGCGCACTGTGCGCTCGATAGCCTCGTCCGATGGATGAAGACCCGCTGATCGTTGAGACCTATGCCGGCTATAAAGGCGAGCGTACGCCGCGGGCCTTTCTCTGTGAAGGCCTCCGGCGGGAAGTGATGCGTGTGATGGATACCTGGTACACCGACCGCTATTGTTATTTTCGGCTCTGTGCGGACGACGGATACCGCTATGTCATGCGGCATGAATTTGAGAAGGACTGGTGGGAACTGGTCATGCGGGAACAGGGAGAACAATGAAAACTTGGAGGCCGTCTCCCAAAAAGAAAGGGCCCGCCGAAGCGGGCCCGGTTCTTCCCGAGAATGAGGGAGGCCGTTAGGCGACCTTGACCTCGATTTGTTTCGGCTTCGCCTGCTCGGACTTCGGCAGATGCAGATTCAGCACTCCCTCGGTGTACTCGGCCTTCACCGCCGCAGCATCCACCGAATCCGGAAGCGTGAAGCTCCGAATAAACCGGCCATACGAGCGTTCCACGCGATGGTACTTCTTTCCTTTTTCCTCCTTCTCGCGATTCCGCTCACCCTGGATGGTCAAGACCCCGTCTTCCACCGTGACCTTGACCTCGTCCTTCTTGATGTCGGGCAATTCCGCCTTGATCAGGAACTCGGCCTCGGTCTCGCTGATGTCCACCGTCGGCGTCCAATCCGCAACGGTCATGATTTCCCTATCATGCCCCTGCCAGGCGGCCGGCCGCGTGAACATGCGGTTCAGACGTTCGGACATCTCCTCAAGCTCTCGAAACGGATCCCATTTCACCAATGCCATGACGTGACCTCCTTGTTGTTGGTTAAGCCCCAGAGAACCACCGGGTAGCTTTTCGTTGCCGACATGAAACAGATAAGCTGTCCCGCCGCGGAGTCAACTCCACGGCGCGACCTGCGGGCCATGCAGGATCCGGCCTTGACTGGCGAAAAAAAGATGTTACCTTTACGCGCCTTGTAAATTCGGCTGGGGCTTACGAGCGAGGGCTTACGAGGGAGGCGGCATGCTCGAAATCATCGCATACGGAATTCTGGGAGCAATGATCCTAGCAGCGTCCCTGGTCGTGTGGTGCTTCGTGCGCTTGATCGAATAACCGGATTCTATCCGGTCCGGTTCCTCACCTCTGGTCGAGGGGAACATAGGGTTGGTTGTGATGTCCCGCGTAGATCTGATCGGGCCGGAATAACTTATTCTCCGCCAGTTGCTCCAGCCAATGGGCGAGCCAGCCGCTGACACGGGCCATTGCAAACACCGGCGTAAACAAATCGACATCGATTCCCATCTTGTCGTAGATGATGCCGGAATAAAAATCGACATTGGGATACACGCCTTTTTCTCCCAACAGTTCCGCGGCTGCCCGCTCGACTTCCAGCGCAGTCTCATAGAGCGGTGAAGCTCCGCATTCCTTAAAGAGCCGGTCGGATAGTTCCTGAAGGATCGTCGCCCGCGGATCCTTTACTTTATAGATGCGATGGCCGAACCCTACGAGTTTCTCTTTCGCGGCGACCTTATCCCGCACATACCGTCCGGCGCGGTCGACGGCGCCGATCTCCTTCAACATCTGCATGACCTCCTCATTGGCTCCTCCGTGAAGGGGACCCTTCAATGCGCCGATCGAGGAGGCCACCACGGTATAGGGATCGGCCAGGGTAGAGGCGGTCACCATTCCCGTAAAGGTCGATGCGTTCATCGTGTGCTCGGCATGCAGAATCAAGCAGTCGTCTAGGATGTCGCTCCAGAGCGGATGGGGAACCTGATCCGTCAGCATGTATAAAAAATTCTCAGCAAAACCCAGATCATCGCGCGGCGGGATGTAGTCGTTACCATGCCGCAAGCGCGCCCAGGCCGCCACCAGCGTGGGCATCTTCGCGATCAACCGGACGGCCGACCAATAATTGTTGTTCAGATCCTTGACGTTACGACCGGGATAGAACATGCCTAACGCCGCTACCCCTGCTTGCAGGGCATCCATGGGATGACCGTGGTCCGGCAGGCATTTCATAAGATCCACGAGCCGAAATTTGATGCGGCGGTGATGCGTGATATCCGTGACCCAGCGAGTCCATTCCTGGCTGCTGGGCAGACGGCCGAATAGGAGCAAGTAGCTCGTTTCAAGAAATGACGATTGCGCGCACAAATCTTCTACTCTGATGCCCCGGTACTCGAGGACGCCTTGGTGTCCGTCGACGTCGCTGATCGCAGATTTTGCGGCCGGGACCCCGGCCAGACCCGGCATGAAGTCATGAGGCATCGACGAGCCCTCCTCTGTCGGCGATGTGTTCCATTTACGTTCGGGTCACGCCATTCGATTTCGTACAGCTTATCATGCGGCAGCCGGTATTGCTTCCCCCATGCAGCGATTAGGCGTTCGCACTCCAGCGCTCGCCGCTTGAATTCATACAATGCGGTTGGCATACTGCGCAAAGAATGGTTGGTTGAATTTACTATGGTATCGCCGTTTGTACGAGGCATGTTGATTCTGGGGCTGCTGGCGCTGCTCGCAGCCGTGGTCATGGTGTGGCGGTCGGAAGAGCCGGCCGCCTTGACCACTCCATCCACCTCTTCGATAGGTTCTGGAAAACCCGTCGGCAGAAGCGCGCTCAGCCACGGGGGACCGGTCTCAACGGCGAATCAGAGTGACGCACGAGAACCAGTATCCCAACGCTGATTCTTCGGCGACCGCCCAGAGGCGGCGAACCCTCCTATCACGCGATCGGTTGAGCGGGCTTCGGTGGTTGCTGTTGTCCTGCGGTATATTCGTCCTTCCGACTCCGGGCGCGGCGGAATCCGAGTCGGCGGTCTTCGCCGTTGTGAGCGAAACGCCGAAAGACAAAACGCGCGTCGCGGCCAAGGCCTTAATCGACGGCGCAGTGTCCGATACCAAGCTCCTGCCGAACGAGTCGGTCCTCGGCAACCCGATTTGGCGCAGCCTGGAAATCTGCCATGCCATGAAGTTGGAGGGCAGCAAAACCGCCGAAGGATTTCGGGTCAATTCGGTCCGTATCCTGGATGCCAGCATGTTGCCCATGACGCTCCAGGGATTTGCGGGTGACTGCCTGATCAAGAAAGCGGTCGATGTGGCGCCGTTGGTCGACTGATATACATAGCGGAACGGGCAAAGAGGAAGTAAGAGAACATCAGCTCGTACAGTCCGGACAGGAGGTGGGTTCCTTGTCCGCGTTGCATTCCTCAAGCGTCAAGGGAAACAGTTGGCCGCAACTTTCGCAATGCCGGACCTCAAAGTACGGAACGCCTTGATCGTCGATTTCGGTGGGCAGCAACAGTTCCAGCGGGTCATAGCCGAGCACGGCGCCATCCGCGAATTTGATGACCGCCAACCGATCGTTGAACACCTCGAAGGTCGCTTCTTGACCTTTCCGGTCCAGGATATGGCCAAGAACGAGGACGGGTTGGCCTCGGCGTTTGGTTCGCAAGTCCTTCAGAGTGCGCTGAGACGGCCCGGCGCAGGCAAAGGGCTTGGTGTGTCCACTCGTATCGGTTCCGACGACGGGCATAAGAAAGCCGTGAAACTGGGCCGAAAGGCCGGCTCAGTGATTTAACACAGCCTAAAAATTTGCGTCAAGCGCCGTAGCGGCAGAAGGGAGCGCGCTCGATGGGACAGATCACGATTTACCATAAACCGACTTGTTCCAGCTGCCGTCAGGCGGTCCAGCTCGTGAAGGAAAGCGGGAAGTCGTTTGCAGCCGTCAATTACTATGAGAAACCCTTCACCAAGGCGCAGCTCAAAACCTTGCTGAAAAAGGCGGGGCTGGCACCGAAGCAGGTATTGCGTACGAAAGAGGACATCTACAAGAAACTCAGATTGTCCGAGCGGGCGCTGTCGGACGATGAACTGCTTGACCTGATGATCAAGCATGCCGACTTGATCCAGCGGCCGCTGGTCGATGCAGGCGACACCGCACTGCTGGCCAGACCGGCGGACAGCATCAAGCAGGTCCTGTAAGGTCCACGACGCGAAGAATAATGAGCGCCACGTTTGTGCGCGACGGCGAGACGGTGAGCCGGCGGTTCTTGTACTCCGAGCGACGAGATACGGCTAATACCAATGGACCGCGTATCGTTTATCGGCCGAGTCCTGGCCCGATTGAATCTCCGCTTCCCGGCCCTCTTTCTCTTGTTTGCCGGATTGACCGTCGTCGACCTTCTCGTGCCGGATGTCATCCCACTCGCCGATGAAATCGGCTTGGCTCTGCTGACGTTGTTGTTCGGCTTGTGGAAGAACCGAAGGCATTCTGCATCCGGCGCGAAGTGATCCTCGCGGGCGCGAGCGCGCTTACCGGCGCGGCACCGGACCGACCTCGACCTTGCCCGTGAGCGGACTGATCCCGATTGTCACCGTGCCGCTTAAGACTTCCAGCAGTAGGTCGCCCGCCAGCCGGCGGCGCCACCCGCGCAGGATGGGAAGGTCCGCCTGATCGTGTTTTCCCCTCAGCTCGATTAGGGTTTGCAGATCGGCGGAGGTGGCGAGCAGCGTGGGCGCGATATTGGCCTCCGTGGCCACGCTCTTCAGCACGGCTTGCAGCAGCTCCACGGTGCCGGTCGATTCGGCATCGGTTCTCTTCTCACGCGGCACGCTGGGCCATTCGGCAGGCGACAATGCCGAAGCCCGAACGATCAGTTCCACAATCACACTGCCGTTACGCTCGATCTCTCCGCCGTATAATCCCCGGACGGTCCGAAGCTGGTCGATACTCCGTGGCGCCTGACGGGCGAGTTGGACCAACACCTCGTCTCGGGCGACGCGGCCGCGCGGAACATTGCGGCGCCGCGCCTCCCCTTCCCGCCAGGATGCCAACTCGCGCAACACCGCCGCCGAGCGGGGCTTGAGGCTGTCCCACCCTCGTATGCGCTGATACCGTTCCTGCGGGTCGCGCGCCTGGGCTCCCAAGGCTCCTTCGAGTCGTGCAAATTCTTCGTCGATCCAGTCGAGCCGCCCGAGCGCGCGCAGACGGTCACGGAGGTGTTCGTGAACCGGAATCAGGAACTGCACGTCGGCCAGGGCATAGACCAGTTGGTCCTCCGTCAAGGGGCGCTGGCTCCAGTTCGTGAAGGTCTGGCCTTTGTCGAGTTTGACGCCGCGCACCCGTTGCACGAGATTGGCATAAGCCGTCTGCGGACCGTAGCCGACCATCGCGGCGGCGATTTGGGTATCGAAGAAGGGTTTCGGCACCTGGCCCGCATGGGTCAGGAAGAGCTCCAGATCCTGACGGCCTGCGTGCAGGATTTTCTCTATCCGTGGATTGCAAATGAGTGCCCAGAAGTCGTCGATCGGCTCACTGTCGTGCACCGCCTGAAAATCGATGACGGCGGCCACGCCCTCCGCCGCGACTTGGATCAGCTCCAGCCGGGGAACGAAGCGATCCTCTCCGACGAATTCCGTGTCGATCGCAAGTCGGTCACAGCTTCTGAGCTGCGCCAGGAGCCTCGCCAGGTGGTCGGGCGACGCGATGTAGCGGTCGGTGTGATTGGTATTCAAAACGGTCATTCGGCAGGACGATATCCCGTGCCCCGCGGCAGAGGCGGTTCCGTATTGCTCAGGCTCAAGTACTCTTTGAGGAATTGATAGGCGGCAATGATGCGCCGCAATTCGGGCTCCGAGCTGCGGTCGCCGTTCCGCGCATCGGGATGGAGTTCCTTGGCACGATGGCGGAACGCCGTGGTCACTTCGCTCAACGCACTGCCGAATTCCAAGCCGAGAATGCCATAGGCGTCGCTGGCATTGTTCACCTCGGGGACGGGACCGGCGGGGTCACTTGCTCCTCCTGCCGCCTTGAGGAAATCGGCGAGATTGACCTTGCGGCGTCGCCGGCGCGGCCGTTCTCGGACTTCACTGTCTAAATCATCCCATCGATCCTCGACGAACTCCAGCCGGGATTCAAGGCGGATGGCCCCCGACACGTCGCACACCTGCGCCAGCTCGTCCTCGATGAGTTTCAGCGAGCGATCAATCTCCTCGAGCCCCTGCTCGATGCGGAAGAAACTGTCCACCCGTTCCTGCATCATGTAATCGACGGCGAAGTCCAAACTATCCACCGTTTTGGAGCGGAGCATCTCGATCCGGCGTCGCATACCGGCTTGATACTTCGAGAGACGAGTGGAGGAAAACGGCACGATTCCCCGCCGCGATAGGGCGAGACACCCAGTTGCCCGCCCGGTTCCTCGCATCTTAGCACAATGGGCGGGCGATCGATAAGCAGGTCAAGAGGTTGCAGTTGAGGTCTTCATCAAGACGGACCCGTGGGATCCTCCCCGACTTTGGCCTTGCGGCGCGCCACGCCGCTTTCTCTGGCGGCGAGCCCTACCGCTCGCGCCACGCGGGGGACGACTTCCTTGTCGAAAAGGCTGGGAATAATGTAGTCCTCGCTCAAGGCCGATTCCGGCACCACGTCCGCAATGGCCCGCGCGGCGGCGAGTTTCATTGCCTCGTTGATCTCCCGGGCTTGGACATCGAGTGCGCCGCGGAAGATCCCGGGAAAGGCCAGCGCGTTGTTGATCTGGTTGGGAAAATCGGAGCGGCCTGTGGCAAAAATGCGGGAGTGCTGGTCGCCGAGCTTGGGATCGATTTCGGGATCCGGGTTGGCCATGGCGAACACAATGCGATCCGGCGCCATTAATTCCAAATCGTCGGTGCAGAGAATGTTCCCCGCGGAGACGCCGATGAACACGTCTGCCCCCTTCAGGGCGTCCTTCAACGTGCCGCGCGGTCGCCCACGTGTGATACAGGCGCTCAAGTCAGTCCGCGACGCGCGCAAGTCATCGGTATCACCCATGAGCACGATCCCTTCCTTATCGCACCCGATCAAATGAGATACGCCGGCGGCAAGCAGAATGCGGCAACAGGCGATGCCGGCCGCACCCAAGCCGTTGACGACGACGCGAACCTCATGGAGTGGTTTGTTGATCACCTTCACGGCGTTGGTCAGGGCCGCCAACAACACCACTGCCGTCCCATGCTGATCGTCGTGCATGACCGGAATATCGAGGAGCGTTTTCAATTCGCGCTCGATCGCAAAGCACCGCGGCGCGCTGATGTCTTCCAGATGGATAGCGCCGAAGCCCGGGGCGATCGCGCGGACGATTCGGATGATCTCGTCCTGATCCTGTGTGCCGAGACACAGGGGCCACGCATCGATGCCGGCAAACTCCTTCAGCAACATGACCTTCCCTTCCATGACGGGCAAGGCGGCTTCCGGGCCCAAATTACCCAAGCCGAGCACGGCGGATCCGTCGGTCACGACCGCCACGCTGTTGCTCTTGATGGTAAAGGCGTACGCCTTGGTCGGATCGGCGGCGATGGCTTGTGCCACACGCCCGACACCGGGTGTGTACACCATGGAAAGAATGTTTCTCGTTGTGACGGGTACCCGGCTCTGAACTCGGATCTTCCCGCCGAGGTGAAGCAGGAAGATCCGATCCGAAGCAGACAATACGGTCACATCCGGGAGACTGCCCAGGCGTTCGACCACCCGTTCGCCGTGCAGTTCGTTCTGCACGTCGAATGTCACGTCACGGATCATCCACTCGGCATTGGCCGAGACGATATCGACCGCTCCCAGATTCGCGCCCTCTTCCGCCAGCAGCGCAGCCACCTTGGCGAACATGCCGGGCTTATTTGCGAGCGCCAGCCGAGCGGTCAAGCGGTAGTTGGAATAGGGTCCTGTATCGTCGGTCGCCATAGCATCGGTAGGGAATAGTCAATGCTACCTATCAGCTTACCACAGGAGCGCAAAAGCAACAGCGAAAGCACCAAGCTCGAAATTCCAAAACTACCACCCGATTTGGGATCTGTGATCCGGGGTTTGCAATTTGTCATTGGCCTCAGCGGCATGATTGACCGTTCGAGAAACGCCATGTTACGGTGCCTTATGGCTATGGACCACGCCGGCCGCGCACCGAATCGCCTCATCCACGAGACCAGTCCCTATCTGCTTCAGCACGCCTATAATCCGGTTCAATGGTATCCCTGGGGCCGGGAGGCTCTCGTTCGTTCAAAGGAATTGAATCGGCCGATTCTTTTATCGATCGGCTATTCATCCTGCCATTGGTGCCATGTCATGGAGCGCGAGTCCTTCGAGAATGATCGAATCGCCGAACTGATGAACGATCATTTTATCTGTATCAAGGTCGATCGCGAAGAACGCCCGGATCTCGACGAGATTTACATGCAGGCCACGCTCGCGATGAACGGAGGACAAGGCGGATGGCCGATGACCGTGTTCTTAACGCCCGAGCAGGAGCCGATCTTTGCCGGCACCTATTTTCCGCCCGAGGACAAGTACGGCCGTCCCGGGTTCCCCACGGTACTGAAGAAGATTGCGGAATTCTGGGAGAAGGACCGCGACGGTCTCCTCAAGCAGGCCGCCCACGTCACCAGCCGGCTGAAGGAAGGCCTGCGCGCCCCATCCCCCACGTCGGTCGGCGAAGCGGAATTGGAGGCGGCGGTCGCACAGTATGCCGAGGACTTTGATGCCCGGTACGGCGGGTTCGGCGGCGCGCCTAAATTTCCGCCGGCGACCGGACTATCGCTGCTTCTTCGCTGCTACAACCGATCACGAGACCCGCACACCTTGACGATGGTTCGCAAGACGTTGGACGCGATGGCGGCCGGGGGCATGTACGACCAACTCGGCGGCGGGTTCGCCCGCTATTCCACGGATGAGCGGTGGCTCGTGCCGCATTTCGAAAAAATGCTGTATGACAATGCCCTGCTCGCGCGAACCTACGTCGAAGCCTACCAGGTGACCCAGGATCCCGAGCACCGCCGCATCGCCGCAGAAACGCTCGACTACATCTTGCGTGAGATGACGTCGCCGGAAGGCGGCTTTTATTCGGCGACGGACGCGGATTCCGAGGGAGTCGAGGGGAAATTTTTCGTCTGGACGCCGGCCCAGGTTCGGGAGGCCCTTCCCGATCAGGAAGATGCCCGCCGATTCTGTGCCTTTTACGACGTGACCGAAGCCGGCAATTGGGAACACACCAATGTGCTGAACCGGCCAAAGAGTCATGCAGCGGTCGCGCAGGAGCTTGGAATCAGTGAAGACGAGTTGCGTGAATCCCTCGCCAGAGCCCGGCCCATTCTCTATGCCGCCCGTGCGAAGCGCATCCCTCCTGGTTTGGACGACAAGGTCATCACCGCCTGGAACGGGATGATGATCAGCGCCATGGCCGAAGCGGCCAGAGTCTTCCATGAGCCGCGATACGGCGCGGCCGCACGTCGTGCCGCCGACTTCATTCTCGGGACGTTGAGACGGCCCGATGGAGGCCTGTATCGCACCTACCGACAGGGCAAGGCCCATCTCGACGCCTATCTTGAAGACTACGCCTATCTTGCCGAGGCGTTGATCGATCTCTACGAGAGCGGTCACGACGAGCGATATCTGAGTGAAGCGGCCGGGTTGGCCGACCGGATGGCTGCCGATTTTGTCGACGAAGAACAAGGTGGATTTTTCACTACCGCCCGTGGGCATGAAACGTTAATTATGCGAAGCCGTGAAGGACCGGACGGCGCCACGCCGAGCGGCAATGCCGTTGCAGCCTCGGCTCTGGCCAGGCTGGCAGCCCATTGGGATCGGAATGACTGGCGGGACCAGGCTGCGTCCGCCATTCGCGCCTATGGACGGCAGATCGCCCGCTATCCGCGAGCTTTTGCAAAGAGTTTGGCCGTCGTGGATTTCTTGACCGGCGCACCGGTGGAGTTAGCCTTCATCGGGGCATCGGACGATCCGGAACTCCGTGCCCTTAAAGAAGCAGTCAGCCGGCATTATCTGCCGAACCGTATCATTGCCTCGATGGACCCGCGTCACGCGACAAGCCGGCACCCGCTGCTTCGCGGCAAGGATTTGGTGCAAGGGAAGGCTGCTCTCTACATCTGCCGAAACTTTAGCTGTCGGCAGCCGATCACCGAGCCGGTTCAAGTCCAAGATGCGCTTCGATCTCGAGCCGACAGGGATCAGTCCGCTGCGGGAAAAGCTTCTCCGTTGAGCGGGCAGCGGCTCGCGGGATGGGCCACCGTCCAAGGGACGGCCGGGTACGCGGGAAAAAAGATCGGGGCGATATCGCCCGCGTTGGCACAGGGGTTCACCGCATGGGACAAAACCGGACTGACAGGCAGCCGGCTCGGTTTCGGCACGTATCGGGCCACCGCACAGGAACAGGACCACCGTGAGGCGCTGAGCAAGGCTCTACGCGCGGGCTGCAATGTGATCGATACCTCCACCAATTATATGGATGGTGAGAGCGAACGCTTGATCGGGTCGGTGCTGGCCGAGCTGGCCAGGTCGGGCGACATCGCACGGGAAGAAATCATCATCGTGTCGAAGATCGGCTATGTGCAGGGTCAGAACCTGGCTCAGGCCCAGGCCCGCGAGAAGGCCGGAAAGGCCTATCCCGAAATGGTGAAATACGGCGAAGGCATCTGGCATTGTCTCCATCCCGATTTCCTGGCGGATCAGCTCACGGCCAGTCTGGACCGTTTGGGTCTTGAAACCCTCGACGTGTGTCTCCTGCATAATCCGGAATATTTTCTCTCGCAGGGGAAGATGGAGGGCCGCGACACGCTCCAGGCCAGACGGGATGAATTCTACCGGCGTCTCCGAGAGGCCTTCCGGTATCTGGAGACGCAGATCGCCGCGGGTCGCCTCCGCTATTACGGCGTCTCGTCGAATACGGTCATCGCGGGAGCCGACGATCCGGAAGCGACCTCGCTCTCGCGCATGCTGGATGCAGCGCAGGACTCGGCCGGGACAGCAGCTTCCCACCATTTTGCCGTGCTGCAATGTCCCATGAATCTCTATGAATCGGGGGCCGCCTTGACGCCGAACACGGGTGCCCGTGACAGCCTGACGCCGCTTGCCTTGGCCCAGCAGGAGCAATTGGTGGTGTTGGTAAACCGGCCGCTCAATGCCATGCCCGGCCGCGGCGGCGGCATGATGCGCCTCGCCGATGTGCCGGTTGAAGCGCCTGCGGTGTCGTTCCAGGATCAGCGTGAGCGCGTGTCAAAACTCGAAGAGCAATACCGCCGTGAGATTGCCCCTGG
>DATFFC010000127.1:0-8529 GCA_035250505.1 Nitrospiraceae bacterium
GAGACCCAGATTCACGGGAAGCGGTTCGAGATGTTCAACGACACCGTGCTGGGCTTCAACAAGTCGGGCAAGGAAGTGGCCCGGATTCAGGTCGAAGAGCCGATCTACATCCGGCCGGCTGAGCGGGTGCAGTGGCTGTAAAGCTTTCGGCGGGGAAGAGGGAGTCTCTCCCTCTTCCTCCATGCCGGGCGTAACGGCAAGACTCGTTTCAGTAGCAAGACGGTAAACAGCTGGCGCTGAACCAGCACTCGGGGAAGGCAGGGCGTTCCTAGGAACGCCCTGCCTTCTCTTTTTTGGGCTGGACATGATGTGAATGGGGGATCATGCTGGCAGCCGGTATTCGAGGAGGGCAGGTGCGGAAACTGTACCTCATCTATGCGCTGGTTGCGGTGATTCCTCTCGCCTTGTTCATCCTTGTCCAGGTCCCGTTGGTGTGGCAATGGCATGCCGTCACGCAGTCACAGCAAGTGAAAAATCGAATCAGAGAAGAGGTCTTGCGGCTGCAATGGCTCACGGCCGACATTGAAAATGGATTCCGTGGATACGTGCTCACCAATCAGGCGACATTCCTGCATCCTGTTGTAACGGGTGAGGCGAGAATGCAGGACAGTGTGGATCACCTTCTTAAGCTGACTGAAGATCTGCCCAATCTTCAGGCGCGCGTCAAAGTGTTGGCGATGAGACTTCATGAACTTATTGAATCAAAGCGAAAATTAACCCTTCAGATCGATGGGGGCAAGCAGGACGAAGTCCTTGCCTATATTCGCGCCGGTGAAGGCCTTGTCCTGTCAAAGACCATCGAGAAGGCCGTCGATGATTTCGAAGCGCGTCTCACGGAGGAATTTTCACGCGTAGATACTGAAGAGAAATCGCTGAAAGAACAAACCATCCGGCGACTGGTGATCGCGGATGTTGCGATGCTGATTCTGGGCATTGCCATCACGTGGGTTATGTTTCGTTCTGCGTCCGGTGAACCAGGCTTGCGGCTTCACGGCACTGCGCCCGGTGACCATCGTTCGAACAGTCCGGGCTAGCGATATACCTCAGGTGCCGGGAAGAAATTCTTGGGATGGATCCTGCCCGTGTCGCTCAGATACGGAGACCAACACTTCTCAAGGGCTGGTTCAAAAACTTTGACTTGCGACGGACCGTGCCGATTACTATACTCCCTTGAAGAACTAGGGCTGAACGAATCTGGATCATGGCAGCGCGTTCTTGAAAATCCGTTGTGAGGTTTCTCAAAGAAAACTCGGCCGTAGCGAGAACTTGGTGATCGGACCCGGCCTAATCGGTTTGGTCTGGTCGCGGTCAAGAAGGTTGCCTGGGTCGGATACCAGCGCTCCCGATGCCCATATGGGCAAATAAAGTTTCTTCATGGCGCCGGAACGGCGTGCATGCCATGCAGGTTTTCACCGCAAAAGAGAATACCTCCCCAAAGGTGAATACTTCGAAGAATCGGGTGACCCCAGGTCCTTGCACATGCCAATTCCGCGTGTATCGCTCCACTCGGCACGGCCTCAAGGATTTTCTATACAGTCTGATCGGGCGCTATCCCTTTCGATGCTGGGAGTGCGGCCGTCGTTTCTATCGCTTCCGCCGGCGCTGACTAATTCCTACGAGAGGCTGCCATGACAAGCGTGAACCGACCTCCCGAGTTCAGGCCATTCGTAAAATCCAGATAGCATTTGCGGATCTTTGTCCAGCGCGCGGTCCTCATCAGTGATAATCAGCCACTACGAACAATGGCTAGGGCCATATTGCCCATGCTGACACGGCATGCAGGGCAAGATTGGACTAGGGCGCTATTCCGTGACGATGTCGGAAGGACGAGGATCATAACGGGTCGTATTGACTTTTCTTGCGCAGCTACTAGAATTTGCCACGCAAACACCAGACCGAATGGAGCGCAGCCACATTTCGGTCGTCATGGCTCTTACTCCCTCCACTGAGCCCGAACTTCTGTGAGCGACAACGATTGCAAAGCAAATCATCTTCGGCCGGGATTTTGGCTGGCATTATGCTTCACTGCTGCCTTCTGGTCCTGTTCGCAGTCAAGCGAAGAGCAATTTGCTCAACATGTTGATCGCGGCGACCGGTATGTCGCGCAGGAGAAGTACGCGGAGGCGGTAATCGAATATAAGAATGCGGTACGGGCCGCGCCGAACGACGTGGCGACGCACTGGAAGCTTGCCCAGGCCGCGAGTACCATCAATGATTTCACCACCGCGGTTGATGAACTGTACCGGGTTACGACGCTTGCTCCAGGCCATTATGAAGCCAATGAGGTGTTGGGACAGATGTACCTGGCTTCCGGCAAGAGTGAAGAGGCGGGTCGAATCGCAGAACGCTTGATATCCTCTCACGATGAGCGTCCGGCAGGATATCTGTTGCGGGCGCGCCTTGCTGCGCAGAAGGGAGCCCTGCAAGAGGCGATTGTGCAATTCGAGGAGGCGGTCCAACGAGATTCCACTATGGACGGAGTGATGGTGACGCTCGGTGATTTCTATTTGCTCCAACAGAACCCCGCCCAAGCCCTCGCCTGGTATGAGCGCGCAGTAGTGACACGCCCCGCCTCCATCGAAGCGCATATGGCGCGCGGCAACTATTACGCCTCAGCCGGACGCCGCATCGATGCGGAACGAGATTTCGATCAGGCCGTGTCGCTCGGCAAAGGCTCTGAAGACAGCCGTGTCGCCATTGCTATCCAACACATCCGTCAAGGCCGGCACGTCCGGGCGGAGCAGGACCTCACGGCTCTTGCCGCGGAAACTCATTCGCGCAAAGCCCGCCTGCTGCTGACAGAATTGAAACTGGAGCTGGGGAAGAGGGACGAAGCGAAATCGCTGCTTTCCGCCGTCGTGCAGGAGGACGGTCAGGACCCCGCCGGCGCGTTTCTTCAAGGCCGCCTCGCGCTGGCCGAAGAACGGCGCACGGAGGCGCGTGCATTTTTCGCAGATGCGGTGAAGCGGGATCCGCGCATGGCGGCCGCCCATGTGTATATGGGCCTCATAGACCTCTTGGAGGGAAATCGGGCGGCGGGCGAGCAACACGTGCTCGAAGCCATCAAACTCGATCCGGACAATCCGAAGGCCCATCTGGTACTTGCCGAATTGTATCTAAACGAACACTCATTCGCCAGGGCGGAACAGGAAGCCTTCGAAGTGCTGCGCCGCAATCCCGTTCATATTCAGGCGGCCGTGCTGTACGGCGACTCCTTCCTCTGGCGCGACGACTGGGGCAAAGCCGAAGCGGTCTACCTGGCGCTCCTCACGCAGCTTCCCGACAATCCCATCGGGCCGGCCAGGATGGCCGTTCTGAAAGAACGGCAGGGATTCGCGTCTCAGGCCGCCACGCTGTGGGGTGAAGCAGTCAAACGAAGCCCGGGTGATGCCGGCCTCATGTCCCAATATTTGCTGGCCCTCTTGGCCTCGGGTCGGCATGACAGCGCCGGGCGGCTGCTCAAGACCTATCTCGGCCAAGCGCCCGCAGATCCGGTGCGTTGGGACGTAGCCGGACGATTCCACACAGCGGCGCGGCATCATGACCAAGCCGAGCGGGCCTTCAAAAAGGTGATGGAGTTGGCCCCCGATGATCCTCGTCCTGCCTATCAACTCGCTCAACTGTACATGGCGACCAATCACCCGGCGGCGGAAGCGGCTCTACGGCAGGTCCTGGAGCGGGACGACTCCTATGAGCCGGCCCATACCTCATTGGGTCTTCTGCTTGCGGGCCAAGGCAGAGGGGACGAAGCGAATGTGCACTATCGCCGGGCGCTTGACTTGAAACCTGCGGACTACGTGGCCGCGAACAATCTGGCGGCCAGTCTTGCGGATCAGGATGGCGCGCTGGATGAGGCGCTTCGCTATGGCCGGCTTGCATTGGCGGCGGCCCCAACTTCGCCCGCGGTTCAAGACACCCTCGGGTGGATTTACTTCAAGAGGGGGGCGATGGAAGAGGCTTATCCGTTGCTCTCTGCCGCTGCCGGCGGACTCGGAGACAATGCCACGGTACGTTACCACCATGCCATGGTTCTTGCTCGAAGGGGTGAGAGGGCCTCGGCCACGGCGGAATTGGAAACAGCTCTCTCCCTGTCGAAGAATTTTCCCGGATCCAAAGAAGCGGCGGCCACACTCGATCTATTGCGCGACTAGACTCATGTCGACGGTCGACCATCCTATTGTGAACGAGGCGCCCGCGTTCTCCCGAACCCTTGCCGAACAAGGGACGGCGGGGAGGGTGGTCTGGTTTTATGCCGGCCTCGGTGGGATTCTGCTGACCTTGTTATGTGCGCCCGTCTTCACGGCACTGTGGGATCTGTGGACGACGCGACAGGATTATTCTCACGGATGCTTGGTCCCGCTCATCAGTCTCTATTTGGTGCGCACGAAATGGAGAGAGCTTCTGCGCCTTCCGATCAGACCCGCCCTCATATCGGGCGCCGGTATGCTGCTGCTGTCCGTAGCTGGGGTGCTCATCGGAGTGGCCGGCGGCATCATCACGGTGAGCAGCGTGTCCGTGATCGGACTACTTGCCGCGCTGACGTTGTTGCTCTTCGGTCATCGCGTGCTGCTGGCCGTAGCTTTTCCGCTGGCATATCTTATCTTTATGACGCCCTTCCTCGATGTCATCGTGGAGCCGTTGCATCATCCGCTCCAAAGGATGAGCGCCACAGTGGTGAGCGCGCTGTTTGAAGGTGCCGGCGTGCCGACTTATCTCGAGGGGACGTCCATTCAGTTCCCGAACGGCATTCTGGAAGTCGCCGTCCAATGCAGCGGCGCCGGCTTCCTTATCTCCGCCCTTGCCATCGGCGTGCCGCTGGCCGCCCTGGCCCTCCGCAGTTGGTGGAGCAGAAGCGCGCTGATCGTGACCGCGTTGCTCATGAGCATCGTCGCGAATTGGATGCGGATTGCGCTGGTCGGCATGATCGGATATGTGTCTGGTTGGGGGCCGCAAGTCCACGGGCCTCTCCATATTCTGCAGGGCATGCTTGTGTATTGGGTGGGGCTCGGCGTTCTGTTTGTCGCGACATGGATCTTGGTAAAGCTTGAGCGAAAACGACCGAGGCCGGCGCCTCAGTCGGCCATGGCCGGCGTCTTCTCAACAAACGTACCCGCTTGGACACAATGGCGTCGCGCCTGGCGGCTTGCCCTCCTTGTGCTCGCCGGCGCCACCGTGTGGGTGTACGGATATGATGTGGGGCCGGTGGCGGCGAAGCAAAGCCTTCATTCATTGCCGTCTTCCATTGGCGAATGGATCGCTCGTGAAGCAGAACGAGCCGAACCGGTTATGAGAGTCCCGGGGGCGGATGATGAACTGATGAGACTGTACCGTCGGGCCGACGGGGCCGGCGTACGTCTCTACATTGCATATCTGAACTCTCAGGGACAAGGCAAAGAACTCGTGAATTATCTCACGGCTCCGCTCCATCACGAGACGGCTGGAGCGACGATCCGCGCCGGCGACAGGAGCCTGGCGGTGAATATGGGATTCTGGACGGAACATCGGGCCACCACGCCGATTCTGTTCTGGTATGCCGTGGACGGCCGCATGATTTCGGATCGCTATGAGGCTAAGGCGGCCTCCATCGCGCAGGCCCTCATGCGCCGGGGATCCAACGGGGCGCTGGTCTTGATCGCGGGAGACGCCGGCGCGGACCGTGAGCGTGCCGTCGTCGCCGACATGCAACGGTTCGTGCAAGACCTCATGCCTGTCTTACAGCCTGCTTTGCCCTGACGGACGGTGCCCGGCGAGCTCTCCATACGTGTCGTGAGGACTCTGGACGAGTTCGCTCGTCTGGCGCCGGACTGGACCGACCTGCTGCGTGTCTCTGAGTGTCGGGGAATCTTTCTCACATGGGAATGGTTGTACGAGTGGGCGAAACAGTACCTCGGCGATGACCGTCTGTTGATTCTTCTCCTCACGGACAAAGCCGGCCGGATGCGGGGGATCGCGCCTTTCTATGTCCGGGCAGTTCAGCGCCGTCTTGGTGCGGGGTACCGGGAACTCGCCTTTCTCGGTACAGAGGAAGTCTGCTCGTCCCACCTGGATCTCATCGCCGCGCGGACGCAGAAACGATCTGTTTGGCAATGCGTCCATCGGTTTCTCCTCGAGGAAGCGACCAATGAATGGGATGTCATGACGCTGGAGCAGATTCCGGCGGACTCCACGACGATCGGGACGCTGCTTCAAATGTGGAATGATGCGGGGAAGGTGATCGACATTGTAGAGACCAGCGGTTGCCCGCTGATGCATCTTCCTCGCTCCGTGACCGATTTCAGGGCGACCTTGAGCGCCAGTCGCCGGTATACCCTACGGCGCAAGCAGAGGGCGTTAGAACGCATCGGGCTCGTCTCGTATCGCCATATCGAGAAAGGACCGGAAGTGCGACAGGCATTCGAGGCGTTCGTTCGGCTCCATGAAGAACGATGGACGGACAATGGCGCAGGCGGTGGAGCCTTCCACCGCGAACGCTTCTTGGCGTTTCACCGGCAGTTCGTGACGCGGATTGAAGAGAACGGATGGCTCCGCATCAGTCTGCTGACGCTCGACGAGCGTCCGGTCGCCGGCATTTATGGTTTCGTGTACGGGAATACTTACTATTACTACTTGCCCGGCTTTGACCCCGGCACGGCGCCGCGTGCCAGCCCCGGGATGCTCCTGCTGAGCCGCCGCATCGAACAGGCGATCGAGGAAGGGCTGGAGTTCTTCGACTTCCTGCAAGGAGAGACGGACTACAAAACTGCGTGGGCCGGCGAGATCAGACGGTCGGTTACCCTTCGCGCATACAATCGCCACGGCCGCGCCGTCTTGTTGAAGCTCGCGGAATGCGCCAAGCAGGCGGTCAAGATAGCCGTACGATAGCGATGGAACTTGTCATCACCATTGATGCAGAGGAGGATCAGTGGGGGCCCGTGCCAGCCGGCGCCACCAGCGTGGCGAACATTCAGGAAGTTCGGACGTTGCAGACAGTGTTCAGGGAGCATCGCGTCGTGCCGACGTACTTGCTCACCTATCCGGTCGCGCATGACGAGCGGGCGGCGGCGGTGTTGCGCGACTTGCTGGACGCGGGGGACTGTGAGATCGGCATGCACTGCCATCCGTGGAATACGCCTCCTCATGAAGAGCTGATGAACCGCCGCAACAGTATGCTCTGCAATCTTCCGGTGTCTCTGCAACAGGAAAAGATCAGACGGCTGCACGACATCATCTACGAGCGATTCGAGAGGCCGCCGCTGGCATTTCGGAGCGGGCGCTGGGGGTTCGATCGTGAAACCGCCGTCATCCTTTCCAAATTGGGGTGTCGTGTGGACAGCTCCATCACCCCATACACCTCATGGGTCGGGTCGGAAGGGCCCGATTTCTCCTCGTACTCACCGCATACGTTTTCTTTTTGCGCCGCTGATTTCGGCAGGACGGATGCGGAGGGAGACATGGTAGAGGTGCCCGTGACTATCGGGTATGTGGGCGGCAATTTCGCCCGGTGTCATCGTTGGCGAATGCGACTGAACAGACCTCCTTTCCAGCGGCTGCGGTTGGCCGGGTGCCTTGCAAAGCTGGGATTCATGCGGTCCGTGTGGCTTTCCCCGGAACGAGAAACCGCGCCGCGCTTGATCAGGCTCCTTCGGCAGTCTATGCGCGAAGGCTGCGGCGTCGTTAATTTGTTCTTTCACACGCCATCACTCCAGGTCGGGTGCACGCCGTTTGTTCGCACGGGAGGAGACAAGCGCCGTCTCTTCGCGACGTTGGGTGCGGTGCTGAAGTTCTGTCTCGACACGGGCATCACCCCGATCCCGCTCTCACAAGCGGCCGGTCAAGTGATCGCTACGGCAGCTCCTAATAGGCAAATGCAGCGACCGCGCATGACGTCCTCTTTCGCATCTCATGGATCGTAGCAGCCGGTTCGTGTCACTTTTGAGAAGAGTGTCCGAGTAGCGTCCTCATTCGCATCGGTGGCTGTATTGGTTGTATTGATCGACCAAGTTCCAACGAGAGAGGAACTTATTGCGTCAAGATGAGTCAAACAGTAGCCATTCATGTGATCGTATAGACGCCGTCCGAACAGATCTCGAAGTCCGGCATAACGTTTGCTTAGCAAACCGGACGGTAACGTTGCAAAATGAAGGTTGCAAGATTATTCCATGCATGGTATCTACTCCGCTACTTTTTTTAAGGTGGTCGAGTCTCACCAAGAGGTCCATCGCTACGCACGATCCCGACGCTCATACGAGGAGGTCACAATGCTCTCGATGAAAGCTGAACGAGTGCTTGTCCTTGCGAGCTATCTGCTGATTGTCCCCTCCTTCGCCGCAGCGACCCCAATCGTATTTTCTGATTTCGGTCCAAACGCAGCGTCGATCCTTGATACGGTTACCAACTTCCGCAACGCGCTCGGCGGAGCGAATAACGGCGTGGCGCCCGGCTCCTTTGCCACTGGACGTCGAGAAATCGGTTGGGATGGCGGAGGCGCGGCTGCCCCCGTATTGGTCGACATGCCGAAGGATCTGTTCCAAAACCGGGGAGCGCAATTCG
>DATFFC010000128.1:0-33741 GCA_035250505.1 Nitrospiraceae bacterium
CGGCCAAGGCTAGAGCGCCGAGGCCGAGAAGCAATCCGAACATGGTGGTCCAATGCAAGAGGAGATTGTCGGTCAACAGTTCCTCACCGGTGAAACTAACCAGGATCATCGCCGGCCAAAAACATAGAAGCATCCAGGCGATGCCGATACGGCCGATCGATTCTCGACCGCAAACCGGGACAATGACATTCTTCACGACGATCCAGAGGAGCCAGGCGCAGGCGGCCAGCAATGGAATGACCGGTCCAATTCCGCCCTTGAGCAGAATGTCGAGAAAGAGATTGTGAGCGGTTTGGTAATTGAGATTTTGTGCGTCATAGGGAAGGCCCATGACCTCTTCGACGAATCGCCGCCGATCATACCCGATACCCATGACCACAGTGCCCGGATGATGTAGTAGATATCGAAGGGTCTGACCCCAGATCCACACCCGAATCTGAAGGTTCTTCACGGACCGTCTCGTCCGAGGGTCGTCTTCTGCCACCGGCGAGACCTCTCCGCTCGCAGTCCGCTCGAGTTCCAGCGGGCCGGCCAGTGTTTCCTCGAGTCGGTCGATCATCGGCAGCGCCGTGATGAGAGGGCCGTGCAGCAATAGAACTGCCATCGGAGCCAGCATCAGCACGGCGGCACAGACCACGCGCCGTCGTTTGCTCAGATAGTCTCCCGGATTAAGGACCAACAGCAGCAGTAAGATGATCATGGCCGCAGCGAGCAGGACCAGACTCGTGCGCGAGCCGGTCAAGAGGATTCCTTCCAGGATGAACGGACCGAGTGCGACAGCCTGGCCAGCGGCATAGCGGCGATCGATGAGTCCGTCCCAACCTTTGAACAAGGCCAGACAGAGGCTGAATACCAGAATAAACACCAAATACATGCCGTAGGCCGTGTGGCCCATCGTATCCGATCGCACGGCGATTCCGTCCCACGTCAGCACCTCGCCCAGCAAGCCCATAGCAAAAAACTGTGAGGCGCCGTCGACATACACGTTCGCGTATCTTCCATCCATCGCCTGCCACAGTCTGAGCGAGGAATAGAGGAGCGTGCCGCCGGCGACCAGGGGCAGTAAATAACTGACGAGTTTGATCACCTGAACGGGTCTGCGCAGCGCTAACAGCGTCGTCAGAGGCAGAGGTGCCAGGTACAGGAACCATTTCGCGAGCAGTAGCCATCCCGTTGCCTGTAGAGACCAGAAACGGATAGAGTTCACCACCAGACTCAAGACGAGGCCGGCGACCGACAAGCCGAGCAACAGCACCGGGATATTCCATGCCTGCCATTCCGCCATATACCATCCGCTTGCCATCGAGGCGAACGTGCCTCGGCTGGTCCATACGACCCAAACCCATGTTGCTACCAGAAAGGGAACAACAGGGTGGACCACCAATCCTCCGGCAATCCGGAACTTGAACAATAGAGGAGAGAGGAGGAGAAACGCGAGTATTCCAAGCCCGAGCAGATCGGAGCGGGGCGTGCCGGGTGATCCCGTACTGACCGCATCGCGCGGGGCGCGGCTATAACCGCTCCACCGCTTATTCATCGCGAAGGACCAATTCATAGACACGTTCCAGATCTGCGAGATGGCGCTCAAGGGATCGTGGGTTGCTCCAATACCGGCCATAGGCCGCTTCACCCATTCGTCGGACGAGATCCCGGTCCTGTAGCCGTTCCATCACGGATTGGAGATCCCGGTCATCGCCGCTTCGAAAATAGAGCCCGGTTTCACCGTCGATGACCAGGTCGCGAGCCGCACAGGAGTCGGCCACGACCGCCGGAATCCCCAAGGCCGCCGCCTCCAATATGACCAATGGTTCTCCTTCATACCACAACGATGGAAAGATCAATGCCCGTGCTTGAGCGATCTCCTTGAGCACCGCATCACGGGATAGCCATCCCGTAACCGTCGCACCAGGTGCCAGTCGGCGAATGTCCGTTACGCTCTCTCCATCTCCAATGAATTTGACGCTCCAGCCGGTTCGCCCGGCTACGGACGCGAGAAGATGCGGTCCCTTTTCCCGGGACATGCGCCCTACCATAACATAGGCGCTATTGTCGGCCGGGGCGGCCGGAGTCGTCCGAATCACGCCGATCATGTTGGGGACGGGATGGATGCGGATACCGGCGGGAAGAAAAGGCTCCAGGACACGACGGCTGAAGTCCGACACCACGACGACATGCTTCACGGCATCCGGAAGCAACCCCCATCGTCGTTGCACACTGTGCCGGACAACGCGCCATAGCTTTTGGCCATACCCACGGCGATCGCAGGATTCCATGACACAGGCAAGGGACAAGGGCCTGAGGCGGCAGATTTCATCTCGGGAATGATTATAAAAGCCCCCATTCGGACAGACCGATACGTAATCATGGAATGTGCACACCACCTTGGCCCCCAAGGAAAGAGCGGTGCGAACGACGCTGGAAGAAAGCGCCTTGTCCCACCCATGTACATGAACCACGGTCCGGCTCAGATCCATGGAACGAAGTGCCTCGGCCATCATACGAGCCGCTTTTACATTCCAAATACCCTGCACTACGGCTCTGGTTCGCCGTGGATCATCCGCGATGGCTTGTTGTCCGGTGCAGATCACTTTCACCGGACCGGACGCGATCTCTGCACCGACCGGGCCGACCCCCGCAAATACGGTGACCGCATGCCCTTGTCTAGCCAACCCACTTGCGCTCGTGAGCGCGACGGCGGCATTTCCTCCGCTCACATGGGCGAAATCGCTGACGATGATGATATTCACTGGTGTTCCGGAATTGCCTCCAGCGGTCTCTACCCGACTATAACTCCAGAGAAGTACAGATGGCCTGGACTCGTCGCTCCCAGTCATGCAAGGCGGCATAGCGTCGCAATGTCGTCTTGTCCGGCGGCTCAGCAATCGCCCGTTCAACAGCCAGGACAAACCCGTCCGTCCCTTTACACAGCAGAGCCGGGCTGTCCAGATAAGTCAACTCTTCCCACTCGACCGCCACCACGGGCAGCCCGGACGCCAGATATTCGTACAGTTTGAGAGGATGAATGCTCCGGACCAGCTTCTCGTGATTGGCCACATCGAACGGAATGAGGCCGACGTCGGCATGGCGCATGTATGCCGGAAGATCCGCATAGGATCGGCGCCCCAACAGATGAACGTTCGGTCGTGGCCGCAGTCGTTGCCTGGCCAGCTCGTGTGGGCCGATAAAGACAAACGATACGGCGGGCAATCGACCCGCTATCTCGTCCATCAACCGATAATCAAACCAGATGTCCATGGCCCCGACGTACAGCGCGATCGGCCGTGGAATCATCCTGTACTCCGCCGGAACTGCGTGCACACCATCGCTGAAGTGAGCGTAGTTCACACCGTTCGGCAGATAAGCCATGCGCTTCGGCGCCATGTCCTTGACATGGCCTTCCAAGCTTCTTGCCGTATAGACGATGAGGTCCGCCCAGCGAGCCACGTCTCTTTCAAGAGCCAGCACCGCCGGCGTCGATTTAGCGAAGCCCGCAAGATTGTCGTTAACGCGATACATGCTTTTCCGATGGTCGCACTGTTGCATCCATCCAAGATGCACGACGCTGTCGCAATACAGAAGATCGACGGTGTCGAATCCGTTGCGGCGAAGGACGTGAGCGAGAGGCGGCCAGCTGAATCGCGACCACCCTCGTGCGACCCATTCGGCGCTGAGAAGCGGCTTATTGTTCGGCGTGAAGAAAGCCCCGGGAACATATGTCCAGAGACGGCCGCCACAATCGGTCCGGCCTCCGGCGGAATAGATGCCGTATCGCCGGCGCACATCGGTTAAATTTGCATTCACCAGATGCCACGGAGAAAGAGGATCGGAGATAAATCCGACGTCCCAGCCGGCCCGCACGAACCCTCGAGCCAATTGATGGCTGCCGACCTGAAACGGCGAATGCCAATAATTCGAAGTGGCCATCAGCAGACGCCGTCGTCTCATAGATCCTGTGCTTGGCGGGCCGCGCCATCGGTAGCCGGCTGCTTACTTTCCGGCCTTGATCGCAATGAACCATCCCCACCTGTCGGGAAACCACGGGCGAATCCAATCGGGAAATCGATTGTAATCATAGGGAGTCAGGAATTGCCTGGTCTCGAACGTTGAGAAATCCGCCCATAACGTTTTCAGCTCCGCCGTGGTGTAGGCCTTCGTACCGGGACTTTCCATGTGATGGGCGACACAATGTTTCCACGATCGCCACGGCTTGCCCGCCAGCAGCGCGTGTTTCACCCACAGCTTGAACACGACGAGTGATCGCCGGGCATACATCATCCCGATAAAGGTTCCTTGTGGCTTCAACACACGCCGGATTTCCCGAATGATTCGATCAGGGTGAGCGGAATGGTGGATGACGCCCCAAGAATAGACGATATCGAAAAAACTGTCGGGGAAAGGCAATTCCTCCGCGTCCACGCGCTGTAAGACCGAATGACAGCCGTGGAGGGCCAAGTGCGCCTTCGTTGTTTCAATCGCCTTATCGGTCAAATCGACCCCGTAGCAGACGGCGCCTCCCCTGGCCCATTGCACATGATCGGTTCCGGCCCCGACGCCCACTTCCAGCATGGTCTTGCCCCTATGTCTGGTGAATTGAGCGACGGCGTGAATACAGGGTTCGAGCCTGTACCGGTGATCTTCAATCCGCTCGAACCATTCGCGCGTCAGTTCTTCTCTTTCGCCGACAATGCACCTTGCCGTGCCGCATGCTTCCGCGTTCCAGTACCGGCGCACATCCTCATTTTCCTTGTGGTCCATCGCTCTGTCAGGCATCTCGCCGCTCGTCATCCCTTCACGGCGCCGAGATCCCTTGCGGCCGCCGCACAGAGGGTGTTCCAGAATGCGGGCCGCACCTTGGTCGCGTCATGGTTGGCCTGTGCCACCAGTCGCGCTCTACGGCCCAGTCTTGCACGAAGCGTCTCATCATCGATGAGCAGCCTCAGTGCCGCTGCAACGTCGGCAGTACCCGCGCAGCACACCACGTAGCCCCATCCTTCCCGGCGCGCATAATCGGCTGTCGCCACATCAGCCGGTGCATAGACCAAGACCGGCGTGCCCGACATCATATAGGCCGGCGCCTTCGTCGGCAGCGAGAGTCGGATATAGCGGGCGCTATGCGGATCGAAATTGTACGGTAACACGAGCAAATCGGCGCCGGCCAACAGTTGAGCGATGGTGGCCGGGTCCGGCGGTCCTTTGAGACACAGGATGTGGTCGGGAATCTTGCAGGCACGCAGATACGAGGATTCATGTCGCGGAGCGTGAATCTCCAGCCGAATAGCCGTGCCGGCAGCCGACAGCTCGGCCACCGCGCGTGCCACATCCAGAAGACTCTGCTCCTGAGCACCCCGCACGATGGATCCCACATAACGGACCACAAAGGGCTCATTGGCCTTCCACGCCGTTCGAGAATAAGGTAGCCAGCGCTCGGTATCGAGCGCATTCTGAAAGGCAAGGAACTTGTAGCCATAGCGTCGCTCATATTGCCGGCACATCGGCTCACAGATCGCCAATCTGGCGGTTGCCATGGCCAGTACCCGCTTGAGCTCGTGACGCAGGACCGGTCCCACGATCGGCGCCAGCCACCCCCTCTGGTACACAATAGCCGGCCAGTCATCCATCATATGCACGACCAATGGAATCTGGAACCTCTCGACGAGCAGTCTCGTCAAGTGGAGCTGTTCGAGAGAGCCGAGAAAGGTATAGAGCAGAGTGGGCCGAAAGTCTTCGATCCAAGCCTTGAGCCGATCCGTTAGGCAAGCATACTTCGGCACTCCCTCTCCCATCGCGCGTTTGAGCAGGCCGAGCCATCGTCCACCCTGCGAGTTCACCTCCCAAAGACCGCCTTTCGTAGGGCGCGCATCATCCGTTTTGATGCGCCCGTACCACCGTCGCGCCAGAGAAAACGGCCACCGCCATCGGATCTCCTCTTCCGACAGACGGTAGAACCGTCTGCAGACACTGTGGTCCTCCGGCATGCGATCTTCGTGCACATTCGCTATTCGGTCGCTCGGCCACCCGCGAAAGAGATTCGTCAGTGTGATACCCCCGCCGTTCACCAGATTGAAGTTGTTCGACGTGACCACGAGGAGCCTTGGCAATTCAGCATTCACGGCCGGCTCGTTTCACTTTCACGACGTTCAAGGAAAAACATCCAATCGGCCGCCCAACTGAAAGGCAATGCATCGGCAAGTCGTCCATTGAAGCGGTAGAGAATCTCCCTAAACGGTAATCGCTTCAACACATGATCAAGATATGGCCCGCACAGCAGGGTTCTGGCACGCCGGTCCACGATGACGAAGCCGGCTCGGTGAAACAGCTGCTCGAGCCTTCGCCTGCGAAAGAATTGAATATGGCCGGAATCAACGTTCAGGAATCCAACCGTTTCCCGCTGCCGGCCGTCCTCAGCATCATCTTTCTTATCAAGATGGTGATTCGATGAAGGCCCAAGAAGGTGATGAACTCTCCGCATCCACTGATCAACGCCGAACCGCTTGAGCCTGCGCTCAAGCGAACAACAGAGCTCATACGAGCCATAGCCGTTCGGCGTGGTAATGATGACGGCGCCCTGAGGAACGACTAAGCTCCTCACGCAGTGGAGAAACGCTTCCGGATTCGCGAGGTGCTCAAGGACTTCCGAACAAATCACGACATCGAATTGCATTCCCTCCTCCAACAGTTGCTCGACGGACACGGACTTAAACGTCAAGTTTGGCAATGGATAGCGAATGCATGCCTGTTCGATGGAAGGAGCATGAATATCACTTCCGAGGACAGTATGTCCCAATAAAGCGAGGGGATAGGTGACCAAGGCCCCGGTCCCGCAGCCATAATCGAGCATTCTCAGTCGTGACACGCCTCTTCGCTTGGCATACATGTCGATCCACTGGCGAAACACGACCCAGCGTTTGCGGATGCCGTATGAGTCTTCTTCCAAAAGTGTCTGGTCACTTGCAGCGTCAATCACGTTCGCTCAAATGGTGTTCCGAGAAGTCGTTCTTCCCGGTTGGAATGGCGGCCTCTCTTGTCGAACGTGGGCCGCCTGAATGCAGCCGGTTCATGGCAAGCACTTCGCCGTAGAGATCGATATATCGGGCGACTTGGAGATCCTCTCCGTACTCACGTTCGGCCAAGGCTCGGCATTCCGTGCTCAAGGCCATCCGCCGCAAGCGGTCGGAAAGAATCCATTGAATCCCATACGCCAGGTCTCTTGCATCACGCTCTTTCGCAAGATAGCCGGTTTCCAGGTGCCGCACGATATCGGACACGCCTCCCACTCCAAAAGCGACGCTGGGGGTACCTGACGCGGTCGCTTCGAGCAAGGATAGAGGAAGATTGTCCGCCAAAGTCGGGGACACGAATACGTCGGCCGCCACATAACACTGATGCATCTTACTTGCCGGCAGAAAGCCCACCTCCCGCACCGAGAACGCCTGATCATAATCCCGAAACATCCCTCGGCTTCCCACTACGAGGAGCCAGGGGCGGACCTTCGTATCCAGGAATCGGAGCGCCTCTTTGAAATACGCAGACCCTTTGCGGGACGCGCCCGCTATCGTGTCGGCAAAGACGATCACCATGATCACGGTCGCGTCGCTTGGTATGGATAGTTCCTGCCGAGCTTGCTGCTGAATCCCGGGACAGAACTCCGACAGGTCTATCCCGTATGGAATGCGTCGCACGTCACAGCCTTCGAACAACGGGCTCGCTCGAACCATGCCGCAAAGCCAGTCGGACGGCGCGACGACGGAGATTCTTGAATTCCGATAGCTCTCCCTCTTGCGGCGCCAAAGGAACGCCGTGGTATCAATGGCAAGTTCCGGATACTCGCGAAGATTCGGACAATGCCCACAACCCAATCGCCACCGGTCACAGTCATAGGTATACGAGCAATGTCCCGTCAATGCCCACGTATCATGCAGCGTCCACACCAGCGGCGCCAGCTTCGATAACGCCGGCAAGATTGTGAAAGAAAAGAAGTTTCCATGAAGATTGTGCAGGTGGATGATATCCGCGTTTCTCACAAAGGGATGGTCAAGAAATCTATTCTTCATGGGTTGGAGCAGGTATTGAAGTCCCGTCCACGTTTCACACTTGAGCAGCGCACGCTCGCATAGCTTCCCCAGGAGCGTCCGAGGAAAGCCGATCCGGTCAATGTCCGGACGCTGTTCGACCTGTTGATTCACCACCATCGAAGAAGCATGCTGCGCTCTTAACAGCCCCTGGTGTAAGTGAAAGGACGCCCGTGCCGCGCCCCCGCTGTTGTCGGCGGTGCCGATATGGACAATCTTCACTGCGGTCTCACGAAGTCGATCTCGTCGGACCGGATCCACTCTGCAAGCTGCACAAGATCCGACGCGTCTTTGAACGTCTCCGTCCCATCCATTCGCATCACAATGTTCGTATCCAGCGGATCTCCGACATGGCTCATAGGCCGCTTCACCAGTTCGAAACTGTGCGCAGGCCATGGACGCCTCATAAACAGAGTATGGGCGAATCGCTGCGCCAACCGGCATTGTTCGTCGGATAACCGCGGAATCGTATGCGCCTTTGCGAGTCGCTCAAAATATTCCTCGCGAGTCTTGGAATCCACGGTAAACCCTAGACCTGAATACCGGCCCGTGCCGGCCGTCAGCACCGGTATGCCGTGACAGGCCATTTCAATTCCGATCGTTCCTCGGACCGTGACACACAAATCCGTGACGTCAAAGAACGAAAACGTATTGATATCCGTGTCCGGAGCCACCAAGGTAATATGGTCCGGCAAGGCCCCGATCTCACTTCGAATGGCGATGGCATCCCGCAGTTCCCCGGAATACTTTTCGTATTTCAGTTTCCATACGAGGTCCGGATGCAGCTTGATCACCCAATTGAGAGCCGTATTCTGACAGGCGGCCTTCACGGTCTCAATGAGCCACGTTTCGTAGTCCTGAAACAGGCTCGTTCCATAAAAGAACGTCGCGTCCCACAGGATATGTGAAAACACGACGGCCGTCTTCTTGGACGGATCCAACTTCAACTGACGGATCAATTCCTGCCGGGACTTGATCTTCTTATCCTGATGCAAGTAGCGCCTGTTGAACCAGGTCCCCCTGACATAACTGTCCGCAAACTCGTTCATGAGCGCCTTCGCCCTGTCGGTCGACCACGGGATCGAATTGCTGGCGCTCCATGTCGAATCATCAAGCGAAAATGGATGTTGATGCCGATTCCGGGATAGGTATCGCTTAAGGACATACTCGTTTGTGTTTTGGGACCCGACATACTGCACGACCGGTATGTTGTCGGCGATACAGACTCCGAATATCTCCGCGAACGGGGAAATTCCCTTCTCGAGAATCAAGCCCAAAACCGGGCGATGGTCCTCCAACATGGCCTCCGCCGCCACAACATTCCGCCGCACCCGCTCGAGCTCTGCGCGCAACGCCGCCCGTGTTCCAGGATCGGAAAGATCGAAGCGGCTGAACTTGTTGTTATACACATGATTTGAAACGGCGATGCGTCCGACATCGACGTCACGGTAGCGCAACTCCATGAGTTCGTTCATGGTCCATTCTTGGCTTGGAGGAGACCATTCATCGCCGTCAAGGCTCCGTCGAACCTTCCCCTCATACTTCTCAAAAAATAGCGCCTGTTCAAGATCGAAACTTCGGTGATAGCGTTGAATCCATTGAACACGCGTAGCATGTATCGCCACCGGCATCATGCCCGCCAAACGAACGGCTATAGAGAGAATTCCCTCCAGCTTGACTCCCCATACCGTGTGCATGCCGCCGATCATCCAGACGGGCTTCGCCGGATCTCCCGCCGGTATATCCTTACTGAGGGACTCGATCGTGTCCTTGCAAAGTGCATAGTCGTCATTGATGACGCGAAACCGTCTCCGTTCTTCAGCGAACAAAAACCACCGCACCGCTTCGCCCAGCACGCTTCGTATCCCGAGCCGCTCCAAGAGACCCGCGATTGACGACCGCTTCACGACTTCTTTGAGCACGTCGTATCTGGAAGGCATCATCTGTCTTACATGCAATGGAGCGCTTTATCGAGAGCTGGGTCGCATGGTGCGAGATGTCGGAAGAGACCTACCAGTTTCGGATCCGCCGGCACGATCGATTAGGCATGAATATGCGGCAGCGACACTTGGCCGGAGGCCAGGAGCCATTCCGCCTTCTTAAGATCCTCCGGTCCATCCACATCTACGGCATAGGCCTCCGGGATGATCCGTGACAAGGACCTGGCGCCGAATACTTCTTTTTGTTCCGTGATGGTTCGGACTCTCGCCGCGATAAGATTGCCGAAAATATAGAAGGCCGGTTTCCGCTGCTTGTTGTGACATTGCTTTCTTTCCTCGGGAAATCTGAACCGCACCAGCCCGTTCTCAACCACCCGTTGATTGTAGGCATGATAGTTATGGGGAAAGGTGCACAGCGTTTGCACGGAATCCGCCCGGGCATCCGCGCGCAGCAGGGAGACGGCCGTATCGATATCATGCGGCAACACGAATGGAGAAGTCGGCTGCAGCAGGGCAATGATCTGGGGGACGACCCGATCTTTTGCTTCCATATCGTTCAACAAGTGCGACAGTACGTCCAGGATGGGAGTATCATCGCCGCACAGAGATTCGGGACGGTGATGAACTTCGATCTTCATTCGATGACATTCCGTTGCAATCTGCGGATGTTCGGTCGAACAGACGATTCGGGACAAAGTCTTGCTCGCCTGCCCCGCCTGGATGACGTAGTCGATGAGCGGCCGCCCTCCCAACATCACCAGATTCTTGAGCGGGATCGTCTTCGAGCCGCCCCGAGCCGGAATGATCCCCCACGCCTCCCCTTGGTTTTCCGACGCCATCACGTCATCCCACTCAAGGCCTGCATGGCAAGCCGGATGGTATGCAACTCCGTCTCACGCCATGCATCAATCGTCGATCCGCCGGTATGCGGAGTAATGAGGAGATTGTCGTGCGTCTTGGCGTAGTCCACCAACGGATGTTCGCTTA
This sequence comes from Nitrospiraceae bacterium, assembly GCA_035250505.1. GTDB lineage: Bacteria > Nitrospirota > Nitrospiria > Nitrospirales > Nitrospiraceae > DASSBQ01. The sequence goes on from DATFFC010000128.1 coordinate 10,997, forward strand.
CGAGACTTTTGAAGTCCGGCGCATACTCGCCGTCCAACACATCGAGTCCCGCGCCGGCCAAGTTCCCGGACAATAGCGCTTCCCGCAGAGCCTGTGAATCAACGACCTCGCCTCGAGAGGTATTGATGAAATACGCTCCCCGCTTGAATTGAGCGAACCGGGCCGCGTCAAAGAGGCGTATATTCTTGGGCTCCATGGGAATGTGGACGGTCACGATGTCACTCGCCGACAGGAGCTCGTCCAAGGAGAGCACTTTGGTCGCACCATCCCGGTCAGCCGTCACGTCGGGGTCATAATACCGCACCGTCATCCCAAAGCCCCGCGCAATGCCCGCAACCATTGTGCCCAATCGTCCAAGCCCGACGATGCCGAGCACCATGCGCGACAACATGGTCTTGCCGCCGAAATTCCTCCGCTCCCACTCGCCGCCGCACACGGCCTGAAACGACCACGGCACCCGCCGAGTCACTCCGAGGATCAGCGCCCACGTCATTTCCGCAGTAGGGGTGATAGACTGCAAAAACGCGGTTTCATTCTTGAGGGACACGACTCGAATGCCTCGGGTCTCCGCATACGCGACATCAATGTGCGGCACTCCGGTCGTATTCGAGGCGATCACTTTCAGTCTGGGCGCTTGATCGATTTTTTCCTGGCCCCAGAAATATCCCAATGGAGCGATGACCACATCAATATCTTTCAAATCCCCAGGCCGATCATCATCGGGGGTTGCCGCACTCATGACCTTGAATCGCGCATGGAGCAACGCCAGGCTCTCCGGTTGATACCTGAGCAATTCGTAGTAACGAAGAATCCGCCGGTCATTCACTGGAATATGATCGAGAGATTCGAATACCGTGGCCAAAACGGGCCGGCGCGGAAGCTATGGTTCCGCCTCAATATTGTCCCAAGACAGGGCCTCATCGGCCTTCAGTCCACGCGTGAGCCGTCGCCCTATCACATCATGGAGTCGGTTCGGAGGAATACTACCGCCGGGCCGCTTGGCCGTAAGATCCTCCTCGGTCAATCGATGACCGGCGGGCAGATCCTGTATCGCCACCAACGACTTCAATGCCCACTTGGCTCCGTCACTTTCGCATGGAGCCGCCTCTTTCCGTCCGTGTCCGATCATCGCCGACATCCGCCGGATCTCCGCGACCAACTGGGGAAATGTCTCGGGTCCCGCCGATACCTTCCAATCATGCGCGTTGGGCACATCGCGCAGGATCGTAATATGCTTTTCGATGATCGCGGCCCCTCTGGCGGCCGCGGCAAGAACCGCCATGCCGTCCACCGTATGGTCGGAATATCCGACCGGACCGGGAAACATGGTCTTCAAACGATCCATCGCGGCGAGATTCACCTGGGCCGCTGGCGTAGGATATGAGGTCACGCAATGCAACAATGCCAACTGACGGCAGCCGCCGGCGGCGCATGCGCCTATGGCCTCTTCAACATCCGGTTCACTGTACATGCCGGTCGACACAATCATCGGTTTGCCCAGAGCGGCCAACTTCTTAAGAAAGGCCGGGTTATTCCGCTCCCCGGATCCCACCTTGACCGCAGGCACATCAAGTTCGACCAACCACGGTATCCGTGATTCATCGTGGGCGGTCGACATGAACAGGAGTCCCCGTTGGTCACAGAGGTCTTTGATCTCCCGTGCTTGCTTGAAGGTCAGGTTTCTGGGACGAAGGCGGTCCCGCCACTCACTTGCCCGCTTTGCGATCAACACGTCGACATCAAAAAATTGCGTCTTAAAGGCATCAGCACCGGCCTTCGCCGCCAGGTCCACCAGTTGATGAGCCAGATCCATATCGCCGAAATGAGAGAGGCCGGCTTCAGCAATGATGAACGGAGGATGCCTTTCGCCGATATGGCAAGGACCTATTGTAAAACTGGATGGAAATACCATCGCCAAGAATGGCTCATGCACGGCATCGGTACCGCCATGGTCGATATAGATAGGACCCACTATACGGAGGCAGCCGGCGAAAAGGGTCTATTTTCAGTATGTGATTCGTTTTTCAATCTTCAGTTTCGCATCGGCCAATATCGAAGCCATGCGCTCGCCCGCTCGCCCGTCTCCATATAGCTGAGACGGTAAGTATGGTCCGTGGTCCAATTGCCGGCGGATAGCCGACAGGATTTCTTTCCGGTCATAGCCCACATCGATCACATTCGGCCCTCGTTCGCGACCCGTTTGCCTCGTCCCGATCGTGACGGACGGCACACCCAAGTAAGAAGTTTCCCGGATTCCGACGCTGGAGGAGCCGACCATGCATGCGCAATTCACCACGACTTTATAGAACGTTTCGGGAGGCATGTTCTTGAAGAAATGAATGAACGGCGGCTGATACTTCTCGCGAAAGACCCGCAGCCCTTTGGAAATCCTATCCGAGCCGGCATCAACATTCGGCCAAAACCACAACGTCGACATTTTCAATTCATAGACGGCCATGAGCGTTTCGTGAATATGGTCATACATCTCTTCATATTCGGTGGTCACCGGATGCTGCATGACCACTAAATATTTCCCGGCTTCCAGGTCCAACGCCGGACCGGAGCCGTACCGTTGAGTCAGCCTGACGAAGTCCAGATTTCGATCTCGTGTCGAGGTCGCCGCCAGATCAATGGATGAGCACCCGGTGACGAACACCATGTCCTTTTCTTCACCAAGCCTCTTCACGCGTTCCGCCGCCCCTTCCGTTGCAACCAAATGGAGATCCGCAAGCTTGGTGATGGCATGCCGGACTTTTTCGTCGATCGACCCCGTGACCTCCCCTCCCTGAACGTGGACGACCGGGATATTCATGTACGCGGCCGCGGCGGCCACACCCAGACTCTCATAACGATCGCCGATCACCACCACGGCCGCCGGCTTCAGATTGTCGAAGGCCGTCGCAATCTCTACGATTCCCATGCCCGCGGTCTTCGCCATCGTGACCGGGTTCTCGCCTTCCAGCACGAAATAGACGCGCGCTGCGATCTCGAATCCATCCGCCTCGATCACATTGACGGCCTCACCGTATTTTTCCAGCAGCGCCGACGCGCCGACGATCAATTGTAACTCCAGGCAGGGATGATTCTTGACGGCAGTCAGAAAGGTTTTCAGCCGCGCGTATGCCCCTCGATATGTGATGACCACCGCGATGGGTCGTTTTCCATCGTACGTCTTCATAGATCTACTCTCTACCGTCCAGCCGACCTGATAAGAGGCGCCGCCCTGCCATTCTGGCCGCTACTGCCTCTTCACCCAGACAGGCGGCTCCGCCCTGTCATAAATGAAACGCACGGGAAACGACGGCGGCTCTTTGGACTCCCGCAACGAGAACTCGACGCTGTGGCGGTAGGGAGTCCTCTGTATCGAAAACACCGGGTCACGCCGATAGACCAGTTCGTCATCTTCCGTGCGCCTGACTTCGGCATACGCATGATCGAACGACATGCGATACCGCGATCCATCGGCCGTGCGGGCCCATGAGAGGCACTCCAGCAGTTGCTCATGCCCGGCGGTATTTTCCCAGCCCGGCTGCGGGGAGCCGGCGGGACGCTTGCCGGCCAGAATGTGCAGATTATTGTCGGCTTGTATGCGGATGGGCGAAAAGCCGTGACGCCTCATGAGTGCTGCGAGCGAATGCAATGAAAAAGTATGGCAATGAATGGCCGCGTGACTTTGCATGAAAAGCATCTCCCCCAGCCAAAGGTTCGGCACCTGAATATATAGCATTCCTCCATCTCGAACCAGCGCGGCCAACTGAGCAAGATGCCGCGAAACGTCGCCGATGTGCTCGAGCACATGGATTGAGTAGGCAAAGTCGTACGGTCCGTACTGCCGGACCGGTTCTAAATCCGTAACCGGACAATCGAACACCTTCAAGCCCTGACGCCGGCAGGCTTCTGCTCGAACCCGGCTCGCCTCCACCCCATACGTGTCGTACCCGAGTCGATTAAACAACGTCAGCTTCCCGCCGTATCCGCACCCGACCTCCAGCACTTTCCGAATATCCGGACGGGGAAGATAATACCCTTCATTGGTCTCAGTGATTCCTTCGAGGAAGGCCCGAATCTGTCTCAGACCCGGGCTCTCCCGTCCGATTGCCTTTGACAGTTTCCACCATGCGGTGTCCATACCAGGCACTTTTTTGAGAGCGGTTTTGATGGAGTGCGGGGGATGAGTCAAACCGGTTTGCCCCGCATCGAAGTCCTCCGCATAATAACGATCCAACCAGGCTATACTCGGCATTTTTCGAAAATAGCGGTGCTCGCATGGGTTGCAATAGGCCGACTCCATGGACGTCGCGTCACCGGCCCGCACCTCGGCAATGAGAATGGAATCGGCATCGCTCCGGCAGATGGGACAGGGCTGCAACTGAAAATTGACCTGCGGCACATTCACCTCGACCATCGGCCCTTCCAAGCCCACGTGGATGATGTGTACATCAATCATCGAATGACCGACACAGTTCCGTCATGCACGCCGGCCGGGGAATCATCTTCCCGCAATCGACAAGGCATACCGCTGCAGAGGATCAAGTCCGCGCATGTCGATGCTGGAGCGAAGTTGGAATTCACGGGGATAGGACGACGCCGCCGAGACATATTGGAATGTCAAAAGAACTCGCGAACGCTGGTCGCACTTGCCTCCTTTATGGAAGCCGGTCGTATCGGCGAAGATGGTGGTCCTCGCCGGGCCGGTATAGGCCTTCCATCGACCATCCGCTATTGAAGCACGCATTTGCTCGTCCGTCCAACGGGCCGGTTCCCCCGCAGCAGCGGTCCAGGAACGTTTCACATGGGTCCCCGGAATAAACCAGAATGGCCCATTGTCGAAATCAACGTCGGCCAGATAAATGAAGACCTTCAAGATCACACGATCATCGCCGTCACGATGCCACAGTTGCGATTCCTTGGGGGGAGACGGAGTGGGTCGATTGACCCAGACGTTGATCGCCCGCAAACAGCTCCGAAGTCCTAAATAGCCATTCGCGATATCTAGAAAGAAGGGGTGAATAGCGAGCCTAAGGAACGGACTGTCCAAATCGAATTCAGTCCCCAATAGGCTGGTGAGATAATCCTTTCCTGGATTGCTCTTGCACTTGCCCGCGGCCGTGTCATTGCCGTCCAACAGGCGCTCGACTTCACTCGTTGCTTCGTGGAGGCAGTGCATTCCCCGTTCATCCAGGACATCGTCTGCCCGACACGCGGCAATCCCGTCTCTGTGCAAAAGTCCGACCAGCGTTTGATCCGGTCTCCTGTCGCGCGAGTCAATCATATGCCGCACCGTCCGGTCGAAGTTGAGCGCCCATCTCCAGACGAACGGCGCGCGTGCCATTCGGGATTTGATCTTCTGTAGAGAATTCATGTCGGCCGTCGTCAACTGATGAACTTCGCCTTCTGCTTTTTCCCATCCCACCGCACATCCGGAATCAGCACGTGCCGTTTCTCTTCAATCCGCTCCCGCCATGGGAGCAGATCCCGGAGCATGACCGCCATTTCGGCCTCGACATCGTGGGTAGGCTGATAGCCCAGATTCAACAAATGCTTATGGTCAGGGTTGTAATAGTGCTCTTCCAGTTCGGTGCGAGGGTTTTCCAGATTGTGAACCTCGACCACGGCGCCGACATTGGCCGCCACCTTCTGAACTTTGAGGGCCAATTGGGTAATGTCGTAGGTCTCTTCGAACTGATTGAAGACTCGGTACTCTCCTTGAGCGGCCGGATGTTCCACGGCCAGACGCAGGCACTGCACCGAATCTCTCAGCGGAAGAAACCCGCGGCGTTGATGGCCTTTTCCGTACGGAGTCAATGGATGGCCGATGACCGCTTGGCAGCAATATCGATTGATCACTGTGCCGAAGGCTTGGTCGAAATCCAACCTGGTCGACAAGGCCGGTTCCGAACCCATCTCATCGATTCGCGTCCCGAAGACGACTCCCTGCATCACGTCGGTGGCACGAAGTCCCCATAATCGACACGCGAACATCACATTGTTGGATCCGTGGACTTTGGACCAGTGATACCACGACGCCGCTTGGCGTGGAAATGGAAGCCGATCGCGACGGCCCCGGTATTCGATCTCAAAAAATCCTTCCGGGATGTCGATGTTGGGCGTGCCGTACTCCCCCATTGTCCCCAGCTTCACTAAATGGGCGTCAGGACAGACCGCGCGCATGGAAAACAGCAGGTTGAACGTGGTGGTGATGTTGTTGATCTGCACAAACATCGCATGTTGCGCGTCGATCATCGAATAGGGAGCCGACGGACATTCGCCTAAATGGACTACGGCCTCCGGCCGAAATTCGCGAAACATCTGCTCCGTGAATTCGTACTGTCGGAGATCTCCCTCCCAAAAATGAAGGGTTTTGCCGTAGCGATGCTTGAATGCCTGAAGGCGTTCATCGATCCGAGCAATGGGAATGGCGCTCCAGGATTGCATTTCTTCCACCCATTGGCGTCGCATGAAGAGATCCGCACCAGCCACGTCATGACCGCGCGAAGCCAGATGTTGCGCCAATGTCCATCCCAAATATCCGTCGACCCCGGCTATGAAAACCCTCACACTATTCCTCCTTGGATACTCATGATCTCATCCCTGTCTCTGAATAAATCCCAAAATACGTCTTGCCGGGAAAGGATGCGGGCTACGTGTTGGACAACAGCAGTTTTCGACAGAGATACAGACGACGTTGAATCAGCGCGCCCATAAGTCGGGCTTTGGATCGGGTATTCTTATATTCCCATTCATCCGGAGGAATCCACTGGGCGAATAGGCGCCACCGGTTCGGCAACAGCGCCGCGTCCTCGGAGCCGAAATAGCCGAGACGGCGCCCTAAGGCGTAGGTCCTGAGAAGAATCAAGCCCCGCTCGCGTTCCGTCAGAATATCTTCGTAGCCATAGGCCGCCGCCATATCAGGCACCACATGAGCCGGCGTATCGACTCCCTTCAGGCTGGACATTCTCGGCAGCGTCCTCAGATGCTTGCCGCCCAGGACGGTCTGAAGAGCTGGCTCGACAGGCGGATCGACACCCAGCCACGTACAGATTCGGCTCACCGTTTCCTGTGGAGACCGACAGAGATCCTCGTACCGCACGAGATGATGCCGCGCGGGATCCGTCGCCAATCCCTGGAGCGCAAACTCGGCATGAGGAATCCACCGGGACTCGAGCTGTAACCGTAAAATATCCCCCTCCCCGCCATGGTCCCAGAAGGGCTTTTGTTTCAGCACCATGTCGGTGCGTTTCAGACAGGCGTAGTTGGTATAGGGATGGCGAACAATGTGTACGAATTTCATCTCGGGAAACAAGCGCTCATAACGGGGCAAATCCACCACCTCAAGCGACTTGAACATGAGCAGCGGCTCAGATGGCAATTGTCTGTCGTCGTAATTTCGCCTGATCCCGTCGAGGTACGAGGGCAGATTTTCCGCCAGCGTGCCTTGCATCCTCTTTCTGATGTCTTCCGAGGTATTGTCACGAACCTCTATGGGCTCCACGACCTTATCCAAGTATGTTGCCTTCATCTCGTCGAGTTGCTCGCCGACCCAGCGATGGAACCGCCGAATCCGCCGCTGGCGTACAGCCTGATGGTTTCCTGTGAGCAGGGAAAGACAAGACCACATGGCGCGCTTGAGTGTCCCTCGAGGTGAATGAGGCGCAAATGTACGAAGGTAATTCAGTTCAATCGGGTAAATCCATAAGCCGGGACTGCCATCCAACAGACGCATCAGCAAAGTCGAGCCGTTTCGTCCCGCGGCGAAAATTCCTACCAGCCCCGGTCGGGACATTCCGCCCGTCGATGCCCGAACCACGGTCGAACTTGGCATACCTACGCCGCCCTCAAGATATCGCGCACCGCCGCCACCCGGACAAGCCATACGAGCGCGATCCCCACAACGGAGACCGCCGTCACGACCTTGATTCCCAGCGGAAGGCCGACTCCATGCACCGCAACATACGTCGCAAATAATGCCCCTACACCCCAAACAAATCCGGATTCCAGCTCATATGGGCATCCGAGACGACGGGCGATGACATACCGCGCGATGTGAAGGCCTACCGCGCCTCCTGCGGCAGCCAACGTCGCCCCGACGACGCCGAATCCCCATGTGCCGGCGATCACCAATGCCATGGTAACGATGCTGAGCAGAATCGACGTAGCCGACATGAGACCGTTCCGGCGCACGGACAACAAATACTGGGTGAAGGGTACTCCCATGCTGTGGGCAAAGACGAACAGGTACCACAGCGGCACCAGTTTGGCAGCCTCGTCGAATTTCCCGTGCGTCAATACATGAACGATCTCCGGTGAGAAAAACGTGACGAGAATGCCTCCCACCGTGATACAGAGATACCAGGCGGACACGGCGCTTTCCAAAGTGTGCGCGAGTCTTGCCGAACCGGTCGCAAACAGTTCGAGAAAATTGGGAATCATGGTGCGCGAATACGCTTTTGTCATATTGATGAAGATGCCGCGATAGGTCTGCGCATGAGCATAAATGCCGAGAGACGACAGATTGAGCCATTGTTGAATCACAAACCGGTCCAGCGTGTTGGCAGCCACGTCCGTCACACTGAACGGAACGGCCGGCAATCCGGTCCGGATAATCTCCTTTAACCAATGCGCCCGAACGCGGCCCGAGATCTTCCGCCGAATGTAACACCATCCATGAATGGTGGAGGCGATCCCTCCCGCGATCGGCGCGAGAAACATCGCCACCACGCCGAGTTTCATGACCGACAGGCCGACCAGCGTCGTCGCGGCACCGGTACCCCACTGCAAGGATTCATTGACGGCATGGCTGACCGGGGCCCTCTCATTAACCATGACGGAGCTCAATGTAATCCATGACGTGCCGGCCAAGAGTCCGACCAAGGCCAGCCCGAAATAGGCCTGATACTCCGGCCGATAGTCGCGCACGAGTACCGGCAAGAGGACAGGCGACAGGAACCAAAAGACCAAGATCCACACCACCTTCATTGAGATATTGGCTAGAAGAAGATTAAACAAAAGGTCGCGCCGCCCCTCGCCCGATGTCTGATGCCAATGCGTGGACAGCACCCAGCTGTCTCCGGTGGACGCCAGCGGGACGATCGGCATTGCAAGCGCAGTCAAAATGGCTACTACACCGATGTCGGCCGGGTCAAGGTAGTAGGTGGTCACCGGCATCATGATGAACATGCCGGCAACACCCTGGAGGAGCGTCGGAGTCAGAAACCAGAGGAAATTCCGGTCCCACCGCGCTGATTCTTTGCCGAACACGGAGCTCTCCGTTACGATTGCATCCCCCCGATCGCTTTCATGATCCGCTGCACCGATATCGGGGGCGGGTCCACGCTGGTTTCAACCACGACATCGGGCGCAAGCGGCTCTTCATAAGGATCGGACACTCCGGTGAACTGCTGTATTTCTCCGCGCAAGGCCTTGGCATACATGCCTTTGACATCCCGTTTCATGCATTCTTCGATCGCACAACGCACCCAGACCTCCAGAAACGTGCCGGTTCCCCCGACATTCTCGATCATGGCACGGACCCGGCTCCGGCTTTCGCGATAGGGAGAGACCGCCGCGACAATCGTCGTGACGCCGTGGCGGGCGAGAAGCTGGCAGACCCACCCGATACGCAGAATATTGGTATCCCGGTCCGCGCGGGAAAAGCCGAGGCCCTTCGACAGATGGGTCCGGACGACGTCACCGTCCAGCATTTCAAGGGACGTGCCTCGCCTGGCCAGCGATTCGGCAAGAAGCGTCGCAATCGTCGTCTTGCCGGAACATGGAAGCCCCGTCAGCCAGATGGTCCTTGCTCTCATATCAGGACGGGTGAAGCGGACAAGTTCCTGACTGTCACAGTGACCTATCGGTCGGCTTGAGGATCATGAATGTCACGGAGACAGGAAGCACGCCTTTCCAGCGCCACCGCAACCACGAAGCATTCTGAACCGTCCCATACGAGGAGGCCACCGGCGCTTCTTCCACCCTGGACTCGATCTCGGCACACCCTGCCACCCTAGGATGACGGAGAGGGTTCGTCAGCCGGACCACCTGCCGAGAAGTCAGGATATCCCAACCGTTCTCTGCTCGCACTACCCGGCAACCCGGCGCACAGGTCCAGGCCCACTCGATGCAGTGCGCGGTCGAACGTCCAATCAGGCCGGAGAAATGATCCACGACGTGGACGAACGGTCCGGGCCGGTGAACAGATACTTCGCGCCGATGGCAAATGGAATCAGAGAGTCGTCGGTATCCGTCGAACTCAGCCGCCACGCAATCCAGCTCGTCTCCGGTCTCCCACTTTAGGGTGCGTGGCCGCCCGTCCGGATGCAAACAAAAGAATCTGCCGGCAATGAACCGATTCTGTTCCCTCCCATCGATCATCACCGTCGAATGGTGAGCGGTGCCACGGAACAGGTCATACATCCGCGGGTCGCCAGTATAGAGAAAACACCCGGGATCTACAAGGATATCTTCTCCGCCCAGATGCAGTTCCAGGGAAAGGATATCGTTGTGTTTATGCGTCCCGAGACCCTTCGTGCCGACGGGATTACAATTGAACAACACATAATCCTCACGATCCCGCATGATGTAAAAGCCACCTGAGGGGAACGCGACGCTGGTCTGAGCGGTCACCGCCATATCCGACTGTCGCGAAAATAGATCGCGGCCCTGCTTCCCGAGCCACAACGCCTCAATTTTCCGCGGGCCCGCGGCGCGCCACCAGTCCTCAGGGCCGTAGAGCGCGGCCCCTGCCGCCAAGACATGTCGATGATCCCGATGATCCACCGTCCCGTATCCGGTCAAGATATGAAGCCGGCCGTTATCTCCGTCTCCGACTTGTGGCGCCAAGCCATTAGGTTTGGTGTAACCGCGTGTGAATTCACACATCAAGTGAAGCTTCCGATGGAAGGGATCAGGCAGCGAGATGCCGTGATGGCGGCACAGCAGCGCCGCCGAGAGGAACATCTCCGACACCAGCCGGTGGTACGAGATGCTCGATTCGTAATGCACGCCGTCGTCCAGTACCTGGCGGTCCATTTCTTGAGTGAGTTCCCGAACCGCGATGGCCCGCCACCGACCGCTGTCGCGACATTCCGGCAAGCACAGCCCGAGATAGAGCAAGCCCACGAGATCGGCAAGGTAATGATTGGTCGTCACACCGTCGGTGCGCCGCTCAAGATTGGCCGCGACGTGCCGCCCGTGACCGATCAAGGATGCCAGCACATCCACCAACCATGTCCCTGTCACGGCGGGCGCATCCGCAATCAGGCCGATGGCCCAGAGCCAGTTCACCGCCCGGATGGCCACCTCCATCGGACAGGCCCAGTTGACCCCACGTCCCGTCGGGTTCTCGGCAATCCAATCCGATATTTGATCGACCACTTCTTGCGCATACCGGCATGCTCCCGTCAGCACATAGGCCTGAGCGAGGACGGGCAAATGCTGGCAGCGTGACAGTTCCCAGGGAACTTTGATATCGACGCCCGGCTCAGCTCCATGCCGGACGGCGAGGTAATGGTCGCTCGGCTCCCAGCGAAATCCGCTCTTGAAGTCGCGATGCCAATCGATATTCTTCCCCAGATCCGTGGGACCGGACCCCAACAAATCGAACACATGGTCGCACAGACGATCGGCCGCGCTGACGCAGGATTGCAACTCCTCCGGCGCTCGCTGCTGATACAGGAGTCTCAAGGTTTGGGTGTCGGCGGGACCGGTCGGCAGACGAGAAGTCAACCCGCGCCTGATGTCGGCGACTCGCTCGGCCAGCTTCTGTTCATCTATCTGTAGGGCGCGAATCAGGGTGCACGAGCCGGTCGCGGCGGGACGGCGCCGGTCTTGCCAGCAACGCCATCGAATCACCACCGGGCGAATCATTTTTGCCATCGCGATTCGCATGACTCCGGCCGGCCCGGCGGTCCGGACCTTAGCCTGAACCAATTCCCGCCACGTCACCGTCGATTCCCGACTCATAGACAGCCGGCGAGCTTCGCCTATCACTTCAGGTACTCTTTCCACCACAGGGCAAGATTGAACAAATACCAGCCACGCGGATCGCCGGCGGTAATCACGCGCCTTACCTCGCCGGCATCCAAGACGTCGGTCTGATCGCAAAATTCCTCGACCGCCTGAAGCATGGCCGGCCCAAGCCGGTCCGCCATCCACTCATAGACCGGAACGCCGAATCCTTGTTTTTCCCTCTCGATGATGCAGTCGGGAATGACGTTCTTCACCGCCCGCTTCAACACCGCCTTCAGCACGCCGCCGCGCGTCTTCACTTCTTCCGGAATGCTCATCGCCAACTCGACCAACTCATGATCGAGAAACGGCACTCTGGCTTCCAGGCTCGCCCCCATGCTCATCTTATCGACCCGCATCAACAACAACTCCGGCAGCCGAACATTCAAGTCGAGATAGGTCATCCATTGCACCGGCCGCCGGTCCCAACAGTCCTGTTCAAAACGCCGGCGGTACGGAGAGAGGGCTTCCCAGGAGGAATAGCCCGAGAAACGTTGCCTCAGCCGCTCCGATAGGAGCTGTCGCTTGTGGCGTTCCGAAAATGCTTCCGCACCTCCCCAGAAGACCGGCTGTCCATCCGCTCCCCGGCGAAGCCATTCATACCAAAAGCCGGTTCCCCGGCCGCTTACCGCCAGCAGCCCAAGGCCGAGCCGCTTGAATGCGCCGGGAACAGGCAGCCGATTCCATTGTTCCAATTTCCAGCTCGTCTTCCAAGCCGGATATCCCCAGAACAACTCGTCGGCCCCCTCCCCGACCTGACATACAATGACGCCATGGTCACGCGCCAATCGCGATACATAGTACACGGGAACGCAGACCGGATCGGCAATAGGCTCATCCTGCAACCGTACCATCGTCGGAACGAATTCCAAGAGATCGTCCAACGTCAGCAACCGCTCATGATGGTCCGCGCCGACCGTTCGTGCCATGAGCCTGGCGTACTCCAGCTCATTCCTATACGAGTTATAGTCACCGGCATAACCAATCGTAAATGTGCTGACCGGTCCTCGCTCCTTTTCGGAAAACAACGCCGCGTTCGTGCTCGAATCGATGCCTCCCGACAGAAACACACCGACCGGCACATCGCTCATCTTCCGGAGTTGCACGGACACCTTGAGCAGGTCGATCACTCGTTCGGCGATCGTCTCGTCCGACTCGGATGTCAAGGGCGACGTATGGTCCAGGACGTCCCAGTACCGCCGCTCTTCGATGTACCCGTCGGCCTGAATGCGCAGCCAGGTGCCGGGAGGAAGTTTCTTGATGCCCTCGAACATCGTCTGCGGCGCCGGCACGGTGAGAAACGACAGGTAGTGGTAGAGACCCTCTTCAGACAGCAGGCGTGCTTGTGCGGGATCCTGCAAGATCGCTTTGATCTCCGACGCGAAGACCAGTCGTCCACTCTGAACACTATAGTAAAGGGGTTTTACGCCGATCCGGTCTCGGATCAGCCACAATTCACGCCGTCCGACGTCCCAAAGCGCGATGGCGAACATGCCGCGAAATCTGTCCAGGCACCGGATGCCCCATTGCTCGAAGGCATGGAGAATCACCTCCGTGTCTGAATGGTCCGTCTTCCAGCGGTGTGTTCCGAACGCCTCGAGCTCGCGTCGGATCTCGGCATGGTTGTAAATCTCGCCGTTGAACGAGACCCAGAGAGTCCCATTTTCATTCGACATGGGCTGGGCCGCTGCATCGGACAGATCGATGATGGACAGCCGCCGGTGGCCCAACCCGATACGACCGTCCGGCGAAAGCCACAGTCCTGCGCCGTCCGGGCCACGGTGGACCATCGCATCCCGCATCCGCGACAGGTACGACTCGGTGACCCGGAAATCGGACCGATCAAAGACCAACGTTCCGCAAATGGCGCACACGGGGTGACCTCACCGATTTCGGGAACCATCACGCTGCTCGCGGCGGAGTATGACTCGCCGACTGCTGCCTGGGGAAAGAGTCCGCGTTGATCTCGCAAAGCTCGGGAACACGCTAACTCGTTGCGGGATTGATCACGGGAGGCACGACGGTCTGTTGCCGATACCAGGCATAGGCGCCGGTAATACCCTGCGCGAGATCGATTTTCGAGTTCCATCCCAGCGCGGTCAATCGGGAGCAATCCAACACTTTCCTCGGAACACCGTCCGGCTTGGTCGCATCCCATGCGACGGGTCCCTCATATCCCACTATCCGGGCGACCAATTGCGCTAAATCGGCAATGGGAATATCGGTCCCCGTTCCGACGTTCACGCTCATGTCGCCGGAATAATGCTCCATGAGAAACAGGCAGGCTTCGGCGCAGTCGTCGACATGGAGAAATTCCCGCCGGGGCCGGCCGGACCCCCAGAGCATCGGCGGCACCCCGGTTTCCTTGGCCTCATGGAACTTTCTCATTAAGGCGGGCAACACATGCGATGTTTCCAAATCAAAATTGTCATGCGGGCCATAGAGGTTCGTCGGCATCGCGGCGATGAAGTCGCTGCCGTACTGGCGACGATAGGCCTGGCACATCTTGATCCCGGCGATCTTGGCCACGGCATACCATTCATTGGTCGGCTCCAGCGATCCGGTCAGCAAATACTCCTCCTTGATCGGCTGCGGACTGTTCCGAGGATAGATGCAGGAGGATCCGAGCAACAACAGCTTCTTGACCCCGTGAACATGCGCCTGGTGGATGACGTTGGTCTCGATCGCCAGGTTGTCGTACAGAAAGTCCGCCGGATAGGAATGGTTGGCCCAGATGCCGCCCACCTTCGCCGCCGCAAGAAAGACATACTCGGGTCTGGCCTCCGCAAAGAAGTCGGCCACTTCTCCTGATTGCCTCAAGTCCAGCTCGCTCTTCGTCCGCAGCAGCAAACGTTCGTGGCCTCGCGCTTCGAGGGCGCGCACCAATGCCGACCCCACCATCCCGCGATGTCCTGCTACATAGATACGGGCTTTTTTTTCCATAGCCGGTTATCCTCGCGATCCTGTGCCTTCAAGTTTTACACGCTCCATGGATAGATCCGCCTCGACCATCATAACCGCCAGATCCCGGAAGCCGATCTTCGGCGTCCAGCCCAACCGTTGTTTGGCTTTGGTCGCATCCCCCATGAGGAGATCCACTTCAGTGGGACGATAATACCGCCGATCGATTTTCACATGGGGGCGCCAGTCCAATCCGAGGTGGCCGAAGGCCACATCGAGGAACTCGCGGACGGTATGTGTCTCGCCGGTGGCAATGACATAATCGTCGGGGTGTTCCTGTTGCAGCATCAGCCACATCGCCTCCACGTAGTCGCCGGCAAATCCCCAATCGCGCCTCGCCTCGAGATTTCCCAGGAATAATTCTCGTTGCAAGCCGAGCTTGATGCGAGCCGCCGCCTTGGTGATTTTTCTCGTCACGAAGGTTTCTCCGCGCCGGGGCGACTCATGATTGAACAACAAACCGTTGCAGGCGAACAAGCCGTAGGCTTCTCGGTAGTTGACCGTCATCCAGTGGGCAAACAGCTTCGCCGCTCCGTATGGGCTGCGCGGGTAAAAGGGGGTCGTCTCGCGCTGAGGAATCTCCTGCACCTTGCCGAACATCTCACTGGAAGAAGCCTGGTAGAACTTGGGCTTCAAGCCCGATTCCCTGATCGCCTCCAGAAGACGCACGGTCCCCAAGCCGGTGATCTCCGCCGTGTATTCTGGGATATCGAAGCTGACTCGCACGTGGCTTTGCGCCCCGAGATTGTAGATCTCATCCGGCCGAATGGTCCGGAGAATCCTGTTCATCGAACTCGCGTCGTTCAGGTCTCCATAGGCCAGATGCAGCCGGGCATCCGCCTGGTGCGGGTCTTGGTAAATCCCATCGATTCGGCCGGTGTTGAAAGAACTGGAACGCCGGATGATGCCGTAGACATCATATCCCTTGGCCAGCAGGAATTCCGCCAGATAGGACCCATCCTGCCCCGTGATGCCGGTGATCAGCGCCTTCATAACCGGACCTCTTGGTGGTCCGGCACTCCGTCGGCGTCCCCTTTCGCGCCCCCTTCGGCCAGCAATGACGGATGACGCAGCACGGTCCCTGTCGCCACCAGAATCCAAAACAGATGGGAGAGGCTTCCCATGAACATGTAATCGAAGAGATTCCGGACACCGAACCCGACCACCGCCATGGCGATGCTCAGCGCCAGCACAGTCGACGGCGCCGTGGCAAGGTCATGTAGGCGAGAAGAAAGCAAGCGGATGAGCCGGATGAAGAGCCAGCAGAAACCGACCAGAGCCGGGATACCGCTGCCCAACGTAACCATGAGAAATGCGTTATGCATCGAGGGAGGAACGCGCTCACGCTCGGGATACCGATTTTGAACGTCGGCCGCATATTCCGGGTGGCGTTTGATGAAGGTATTGTTTCCATAGCCGATGCCGACGATCGGATGCTCCTTGATATCTTGGAGGCCGAGCTTCCAGACTGAGATTCGCGACATGAACGTCCATCGATCCACGGTATCCGTCTGAAACCCGACCCGAGATAGGAGGAACAAACTTGCCGTCAGAGCGGCTATGAGCCCGACCACAAGCAGAATATGCCGTCGTCGTTCGGCCAGAAACGCCATCGCCAGCCCCTGCGCCGCGTGCCCCAGCCACCCCGCTCTTCCATAGGAGGCAATTTGGGCCAGCACGGAGCCGACGAGGGCCGCGCCCGTCCCCAATCGGGCGATCCATTGCCGCTCCGTCACCAACAGGCCGACCAACACCGGAATCGAAAGAACCATGTACGTACTGAGCCAATTGTAATCGGACCGTAACGCGACCGCGCGCACAAAACGATCCCGCCAATTTCCGCCGCGGCCGAAAAAATCGGCCAGCGCATAGAGCGAGAGCACGGCGCTTCCTACGGCGACCGCCGCCAACACGCGCCTTGCGAGCCGCTCGCCGCCCTGTTCTCGAAACACTAAAAGCGCCCAATAAAAGACCACGGCGTGAGCCACGAACTTGCGCCACTCGGCCAAACTATAGCCGACGTCGGTGGAAAACGGCACCGTACACAGAACCCAGCCGAGAAAACAGCCGAGCGGCAGATCCACCGGTGTACGGACCCAGGGCGAACTCCGCATGCCGATCACCACCCCAACGGCCAGCGTGAGAAGAGTGAAGAACCCGTATTCCTGCCAGTGATACAGAGGAGGAAAGAAACTAGAACCCGCCATGACGATCAGGCCGATACCCTGGACCTTCCAAAACCCTTCATAGAACCTGAGCGTCACGACTGAGCCGTGCGCGGCTTGGAGTTGTTGTGCCATGAGATGAAATCCCGGGAAGTCCCGGCTCGGCAGGACATCAGGGAGATACCCGTCACCGCGAGGACAGCGTGGATGTCGGCTGCTTGAGATACCCGCGCAACGCCTCTTTCCAGTGCGGCATGGCGATCCCCAATCGCCGCCTACGTCCCGCCGACAGGACCGAATAGGCAGGGCGCGCGGCTGGTCGGCCGACCTGATCCGTCGTGATGGGCTCCACCGTCGCCCGCTTGCCGGCCAATGCGACAATCTCCTGCGCGAATTCGAACCAGCTGCAATCGCCGTCATTCGTCACATGCAGGATGCCTTGCACCTCGCTCCCCATGAGATTCCGTACAGCCGATGCCAGGTCTTGTGCTCTCGTGGGGCAACCGCGCTGATCGGCGACCACCTTGAGGACCGGGCGCTCGTCCGCCAAGGCCAGAATGGTCCTTACAAAATGCTTCCCTTCGCCGCCGTAAAGCCAAGCGGTCCTGACAATTAAGACATTGTCGCATCCCGCCGACGCCTTGTCCTCTCCGGCCAGTTTGGATCGGCCGTAGTGATTGAGTGGAGCAGGAACATCCGTCTCCTCGTAGGGGCTGGTCTTGCGTCCGTCGAACACATAATCGGTCGAGAGATACAGCAAACGCGCTCCGGCTTGTTTTGCAGCCTGCGCCACCAGAGCCGTGCCCTCCCCGTTAACGGCCATGGCACGTTCCGGCTCTCGTTCCGCCCCATCGACGTCGGTGTAGGCGCCCGCATGAATGACGACATCGGGCGCCGCGTCGACAATCAGGCGCCCGCATGAAGGCTCAGCCAGGTCAAAGGCGGGCAGATCAAGCGGAATGACATCGCAGTCGACGAGCGTACGGCGTAGCTCGCGACCCAATTGACCATCCGCTCCCGTTATGGCGACGCGCACGCTGTGCCTTCTTGGAGACGTTGGGTGTATTGCCGCCGGTAATATTCGCGGAACTCCCCGGACTTGATCTTGCGCCACCACGATTCATGTGTGCGATACCAGTCAACTGTTTGGCGCAGTCCATCTTCGAAGCGGACGACCGGACGCCACCCCAGCGAGGCGGCTCTGGTGCAATCGACCGCATAGCGGCGGTCATGGCCGGGACGGTCCTGCACGAGACGGATCAGCGATCGCGGTTTGCCCAAACAGTCGACGATGAATTCCGCCACGGCGATGTTCTCGCGCTCGTTGCCGCCGCCGATATTGTAGACGCTGCCCGGCTCCCCGGATCGGAACACCTGCTCGATCCCGGCACAGTGATCGAACACGGACAGCCAATCGCGGCGATAGCGACCGTCCCCATAAAGCGGAAGCGGCTCACCATCGATCGCGTTCGTGATGAAGAGCGGAATGAACTTCTCGGGATATTGGTTCGGTCCGTAGGTATTGCTGCCCCTCGTCACCATCACCGGGAAACGGAACGTGGTCCAATAGCTCAACGCCAGCAAGTCGCCGCCCGCTTTGCTGGCGGAATAAGGACTTCGCGGCGCCAGCCGATCATCCTCGATTGAGCTGCCCGTTTCGACACTGCCGTACACCTCGTCGGTGCTGACCTGGAGGAACCGCCGGACGCCGGCCGCCCGCCCCTCCTCCAGCAGAATACCGGTGCCGACTACATCCGTGCTGGCAAATGTGCCCGGCTCGAGAATCGACCGATCGACATGCGTCTCCGCCGCGCAGTTGATGATTCCGTCGATCCGGTGCGCAGCCAGCACAGACCGCACCGTCGGCGCGTGACAGATGTCACCCTGGACGAATCGGTACCGGGGCTCTGTCTGAAGATCCTCGAGATTGTCAAGATTGCCGGAATAGCGGAGCGCGTCGAGATTGACGACGGTATTGGCCTGGTCACGCAGCAGACGGCGAACCAGATGAGACCCGATGAATCCTGCTCCTCCGGTCACGAGGATGCGCATTCATAACTCCATGAGATTGGCGCCGGTCTCGGCCACCAGTCTATTGGCGTGAAAGAGGGACTCGATGGTTCCGGCATCGGTCCACCAGCCGTCGAGCACATCCCAGGTCAATTCACCGGCTTTGATATAGGCATTGTTGACGTCGGTGATCTCCAATTCTCCGCGCCCCGACGGCTTCAAAGTCTTAATAATGTCAAAAACGGCAGCATCGTAGAAATAGATGCCCGTAACTGCATACGGCGACCGGGGCATGGCCGGCTTCTCCTCGATGCTGAGGACGCGATTGCCCTGCAAGACAGGCACGCCGAACCGCTGCGGGTCCTTGACTTCTTTGAGGAGAATCTTGGCTCCTTTCTGCTGCGCGCGAAACGCGGTGGCGGCTTTCGCGATATTGCCTTGGATTAAATTGTCGCCGAGAACCACGCAGATCGGCCCTTGATCCGCAAAGTATTCCGCCAGCCGCAGCGCATCCGCGATGCCGCCTTCTCCCTGTTGATAGGTATAGTTGAGCGAGCGTAGGCGAAAGTCCTTGCCGTTGCCCAATAATTTCAGAAAATCGCCGGCGCTGTTTCCGCCGGTGACCAGCATGATCTCGTCGATCCCGGCATTGACGAGCGTCTGAATGGGATAATAGATCATCGGCTTGTCGTAGACCGGCAGCAAATGTTTGTTGGTCACTTTGGTGAGCGGCAGCAGTCTGGTGCCCAAGCCGCCGGCAAGGACGACGCCTTTCATCGATACCTCGTCGGTGCATCCGTCCTATCGACGGGATCGGTGTGAGAACCGCGGATACGGGTTCGTGCGGCGGCACCGGTAAGGGGACGGGACCGAGACTTGTTGAGCGAACCAGCAGACTCGGTCTGAGGAGTCAGGCGCATGGTAGTTGATAGGCCGCAGGATGGAACGTCGGGACCCACTTCTGCAAGACGGCGACAATGCGGTCACTCTCACCTTCGCCGGCCATCGCAGTCAGGTCCTTGAAGAGTTCCTGTTCAAAGTCGGGACAAAGCGCGGCAGCACTGACGGCGCGCTGGACCTTGGGATGCGCCGTCGGCTCCACCAGTTCGGTCTCTTCAAACAGGGCTTCTGAGAGCTTCTCGCCCGGTCTGAGGCCGATAAATTCGACTTTGATGTCCTTGTCCGGCACCAATCCGGCCGACTCAATCATCCGGCGCGCCAGATCCACGATGAAGACCTGTTCGCCCATGTCGAGCACAAATACCTCGCCGCCGGTCCCCATCATGCCGGCCTGCAAGACCAATTGGACTGCTTCCGGAATGGTCATGAAGTACCGGCGGATATCCGGGTGTGTCACGGTCACCGGGCCGCCCTTTCGAATCTGGTCGGCGAATAACGGGACGACGCTCCCATTGCTCCCAAGGACATTGCCGAAGCGGACGGCGGAAAAGCGGGTCTGCCCTAAGCCGTTCATGCTTTGAATGAGGAGTTCGGCAATGCGTTTCGTCGCCCCCATGATACTGGAGGGGTGAACCGCTTTGTCAGTGGAGAGGAGGACGAACTGTGTCGCGCCGGACATCAAGGCAGCCCCCGCGACAATATGCGTGCCGAATACGTTGTTGCGCACGGCTTCCCCGGGAAACTGCTCCATCAGCGGCACGTGTTTATGGGCTGCTGCGTGGAACACGATGTCCGGTCGAGACGCCCGAAAGACGGAGGCGACTCGTTCTATCTGCGTGATGTCGCCGACAATCGGCATCACATTAACCGAGGGAAATTGGCGCCGCAGCTCTAAGTCGAGCAGATACACGCTGCTCTCATACCGGTCCAATAGGATCAGCATCTCCGCGCCATGGGCGGCGATCTGGCGGCAGAGCTCGGCGCCGATCGAGCCTCCGGCGCCGGTCACGAGAATGCGCTTGCGCCTGATGAACGGTGAGAGACCGAGATCCTGCGCCTGTTCGAGATCATCGTCAAAACCAAACTCGGCCGGTTGGATGCCGTGAAGCAACCGGTGCCCTTGAAGCATTCCTTGCAACGATCTCATGGAGGCAATGCCCGCTCCGACATTCTTCAAACCGACCGATCGGCAGCGGCGTGGCATGCACAGCCGGTTTCAGCCGCCACCATCCTGTAGCAGATGGGCAAGAAAAACTCAACAGCCGGCGGTGCGAATTCTGATTCCTGGATGCTGAACAACGAGCCGACCGGTCGGCAGGCCGTAGAAGTCATACCAAGGCGTTCGCAACAGCGAATCCTCGATTGCACGGGAAGTGTTGAACGCCAATACCGATACATCGAAGAAGCTAGTCAAGCTTCATCGTTCCGACGACATGCTCGGCAAACGGCAACGAGGAGGTAAATGCGGGGGACACGG
The DNA here is from genome assembly GCA_035250505.1 of Nitrospiraceae bacterium. Lineage (GTDB taxonomy): Bacteria > Nitrospirota > Nitrospiria > Nitrospirales > Nitrospiraceae > DASSBQ01. The sequence continues at coordinate 32,516 of DATFFC010000128.1, forward strand.
CGTTGAGCACATGCGTCGAGCGAGGGCCCGGCTCGATGAGGAAGTCGTTCAGCAGCTCGGCGGTCCGCGTATCGATCAACTGAGCCCTGATGCCGGGCTCTTTGCCGGGCAGGAGATCCGCCTTGATGAATCCGACGCCCAGCGCCTCGGCCTCGCGGAAAAAGCCGTTTCGTGTCGCCTTCATCAGTTCCTTCCACGCGATCGCCCGGAAGTGGTCGCGGTTCCTCCCAAACAGCCGCGACAGGTACACGAGCATCGTCAGACTGTCCTGGAGAGTGGCGCCGGACAGCCCGTGGTACTGTTCCCGACCCAGCAGCGGCAAGGCCGACGGTCCGATCGTCACCTCACCTTCCGGTCTTCGGGTAAAGTGCACGCCGAGAAACGGATTGCGGAGATCCGGCACCGGATAGATATTCCCCCGCACTTTCAGTTTCGATTCGGGCCGCAACCGGTAGAAATGCCCGCGAAACGGCAGAATCCGGTAATGTGAGCCGATGCCGTAGGCATGGGCGATGCGATCGGCAAACAAGCCGGCGCAATTGACGAAATGGCCGCACTCGACTGGTCCCTGTGAGGTCACGACGCGCCCGCCTGCTCCACCGGCCTGCCAGGCACAGGAGAATTGAAACCCGACGCCTTCTCGTTGCGCGTCGGCGACCATTGCCTCCATAACTCGCTGAGGATTGACGACCGCCGTATCTTTGACATAGAGGGCCTGTTCCACCGTCTTCGCGCAAGGTTCCACCTCGCGCAACGCAGCACAGTCGATCAAGCTGACTCGGACTCCGTTTGCCTGAGCCCGCTGGTGTAACTCTCGCAGTGGCGCAAGTTCGGCTGCGGTCCGTGCGACGATGACCTTTCCGTAGTCGTTGAGCGGAATGGACTTTTCTTGGCAATAGGCCCGCAGGCGGCGGTTGCCCTCGACGCACAGACGGGCTTTTAACGTGCCCGCTTTGTAATACACTCCGGCATGAAGCACCCCGCTGTTTCGGCCGCTCGCATGGAGGCCGGCGGTCGGCTCCTTGTCGATGACGAGGATTTTCGCCCGATGCCGGCGCCGCAGTTCGCGGGCAATCGCCACGCCGATCACGCCGGCGCCCGCGATGAGAAAATCATACGTGGGGTTGGTCATGAGGCTCGATTATCGGGAGGATTGAGAGGTTCTCCGCACTGCTCCGATCTGACCATAGGCGATACCGGCTGTCAAGAAATCCTCCATTCTATTG
>DATFFC010000129.1:0-36988 GCA_035250505.1 Nitrospiraceae bacterium
GTTACCTGCCTATCTACATCGCAATCATGAAAGGCCGGACGGTCTGGGGCTCGGGGGCGGAGCCCCCGCTTCACTTGATCTATATGGTCAAAGTAGTCTCACGTCGATATCCTAAACAATACATTGGACCATTTGGTATAAGGGAAGAACAGTAAAATGAGTGGATCATACGTGGCATAGAACAATGAATTCAGGACTTGATGACGATGACCATGATTACTTGGAGTGCCGTGCTTTAGAACTGTTTAAGAGTGGCATCCCTCTACCCGCGGTGAGCGTCACCATGTTCCTAAACGGAGAATGCAAGTCTAGCGACATTCGGGAAATCGACACGTTCTTAAGTGAATGGATTCAGACCAAGAGGAGGAAATGAGAAATGGTAGAACGCTTTATTCCGGAAGATGTACTGATACCGTGTGGTTTGTCCGAACGTAATTTTTTAGGTGATACTCTTACTGCTGACCAAAAGCAAAGTCTTGAGAAATGTAATCACCTTGATGGGTTTGACAAAACAAAGCAGATAAACGTGAGAAGAGAATCAACCCGACATGGCATCACAATAAGCCAGTAGGGTACTGCGCAATGTCAATGTGTTCCTCTTTAAGGTGGCCTTATGACGCCTCAGTTAAGCTTATGCACGAATGGAACCCTATTTAGCTGGTGAACATGCACCATAAGATAGGTGAATGTCGAATCCAAGACTGGCTACTTCGACGTACGATCGGCCATCATTGAGAGCCTTAAGGAAAGCGCCGGCCGAAGGTGCTGCCACTGTATAAATTCCGGACGATGTCTTTGCCAACTGATGGGTATCGCATCCCTTGTCATCGCACCTTTGGTATGTTTGCATTGGAAAATCCAGGAGTACTGCTACGGTGGGTTGAACGGATTTGCATGCTACCTGACTGCATACAAACTTTGAACTCGGGACACATCGCCATTTTGGCGAGTGGTCACCTAGACTTTTTCCTGTGAGCTTAAGAAGATCTATGAGAGCGTTGAAGTCGGAACCATTCCCTGCACTCTCTTCGTTTGTGCTACGAGACGCTGGCGGATCGGTAATATCAGGCTGTGAAAGAGCTGTAGCCGTTATGGTCAGTAAGCTAAGGTGATACAAAGTTAATGTAGCGATTATTGCATTGCGCATGGAAGGCTCCTCCATCTTTCAGTTTCACAAAAGCGCACGAAGCATTTATTTGCAAGGGGTGTGTCAGAGGGCCTGTTATAACATGCAAATGGAATAGTCCGACAAGGAAACATCCCGGGGACCCAATCTATATGCTTGTTGCGAACCGCGAGTGAGCGCGGCAAGTTCGAAGATGTTCAGAAGAAATAGCGCTTTCTCTCTCTGAAGTCTTTCTTTCGACTTAGTTCAGGCCTAAGGAAGTCCCAAAGAATATGGTTCAATGAGCCGTTTCGCACCGGCTCTTACCTGTGAGCATGACAGCCGTCTTTGCGAGAATGTCTCATGCGCCACACCCGCCGGTTTCCGCCGTTTGAGCCTCATCCTCTTCTTCGAAATCCGCACGCGATGACGCTCGTAGCAAAGTTTTATCCGCGCGGGAACCCGCTGCGGAATATCCCCATGGAGAGCCGCCTGTTTACTGTCGCACCCCAGACGCAACTGTTAGGGTTTTGTCACTGGCAGCACTCGCGCCATAGCACCGGGACCGTCGTCCTGGTGCATGGACTTGAAGGCTGCTGCGACTCACACTATATGGCGGGTCTGGCCGCAAAGGCTTGGCAAGCCGGCCTGAACGTGATCCGCCTGAATCAGCGAACATGCGGGGGAACGGAACATCTGGCGTCCTCCCTCTATAATTGCGGCTTGAGCATGGACATCCGAGCGGTCGTCACAGAATTGAGTCAAGTCGACGGCTTGGAGTCGATCGCGTTGATCGGCTATTCAATGGGCGGCAACCTCATTCTCAAGATGGCGGGAGAAACTGAAGCATTGCCGTCGCTCACCGGCGTATTTGCCGTGTGTCCCAACATCGATCCGACCCAGTGCATTGCCGCGTTGGAACATCCTACCAACCGACTGTATCATGATTATTTTTTCAAACGACTCAAGGCGAGGGTTATCAGGAAAGCGGCGTTGTTTCCCGGTAAATGGGATCTCACTCCGCTCAAGTCCATGAAGACCGTACGGGAATTCGACGAATACTATACCGCCCCGGACGGAGGATACGGCAACGCAGCTCAGTACTATGATCTTTCCGGCGCCCGCCATGTCCTGCACAAGATTCAAGTGCCGACGGTGATCCTCACCGCTCAAGACGATCCATTCATTCCTTGCAGCATGTTCAGCATTCCGGCGATCGCCGGGAATCCTTTCATTGACTTGGTTGTCACGAGCAGCGGAGGGCACTGCGGATTCTTTCAGCGTCGGCAAAGCGGGGAGGATTATTATTGGGCCGAGAACAGGTTGATTGAAATGATATCGCGTCGCCATCCGCGACACCATGACCATCTTCAGGCCGTTTCCTTCGAGGAGGCGGGCATGGAAGGCGGCATGGCGCCGTAGGTTCCATCGGGATCAAACGGAGATCTGGCGATAAGCGCGCCGATCGATGTGCGGTCTCTCTCCTCCCCTGCCTGCGCGTGGGGGTCGCCGAGAGCAGGATCGACCGGAAGATTCACGAAGAAGGTCGTTCCGCGATCGATCTCGCTCGATACTTCGATGTATCCACCGTGCTCTTGAATGATCTGGTGGGCGATGGTGAGCCCCAAGCCCGTTCCTTCCCGTTCCCCGCTGGTGTGCTTGGTTGAATAGAACGGATCAAAAATATGCTCAAGATCCTTGGGCAAGATCCCGGGTCCGCTGTCTTCGACTTCGATCTGCACCCACGCTTCGTTCCCCTGTTTGACCCGTTTCCTCGTCCTCACCGACAAACGCCCTCCCCGCTCGCCGATGGCTTCCACGGCGTTGAGAAAAAGATTCAACAACACTTGTTTGATCTGCTGGCGGTCGAGCCGGACGTTGGGCACCTCGCCGTCGAGGTGCCGGTGAATGGCGATCCCCTTACTGCCCGCTTTCACCTCGATGAAATAGAGACATGAGCTGACCACATCGTTGAGATTCTCCACGGTCAATTTGGGGGTCATATAGCGCGCATAATCCAAGATCTCGTGAATCAGCCGCTCGATCCGCTCCACGTCATCACACACAACCTGCCCGAACTGCTCCATGAATTCGGTATCGTCTCTCCGGTGAGGGGCGAGTTGAATAAAGGTCTTGATCGACGTGAGGGGGTTGCGGATCTCGTGCGCAAACCCGCCCGCCATGGTTTCAAGCGACCGCAACCGGTCGGTCCGGCGCATCAGGAGTTGCGACCGTCGTAGGTCTTCATACAGCAGCGCATTGTCGATCGCGATGGCCGCATGTTGGGCCAATGTGCGTAACAGACCGAGTTCCTCGCTCGAATACATGCCCTGATTCGCCCGCTGGCCGAGATTACAAAACCCCACGAGACGATCCTTATTCAGAAGCGGGATACATACTTCCGCATCGAGCGCCCTTAAACTCTCCAGCACCCGCAGACTGGCCGCTTCGTCGGCGTCATACGCCACTTCTTCCTGTACCAGCGCCGTTTCTGCCGTCATCAGTTCCCGGATCAGTTCCGAATCGATTTGAATGACTTCCGTGGAACGATCGTTTGCTCCGGTTCCGCAGCGGGCAGCCAAGGCATAGACCCCTTGTTCCTTGTACAGGACAAAGACGGAGGCCGTTGTGATGTTCATCACACGAGCCAGTGTCTCCACGATCTCTTTTGTTAAAGGCTTCAGCTCCAGAATGGACACGAGAGACTTCGAGAATTGGACCAAGGTGTCATAGGCATCATACCGTTTCCGAAACAGCGTTCGCCCGATGGTCCGTTCCACGCCCTGCTGCAGATTCGTCAATACCCCGGCGATGATGACGAACAACGCGAACAAGACGCCTGCCAACAGATAATGTAACGTCCCGGTGAATACTCGGATAATGACGAGGATCACCAGATAGGCGGGAATCAACGCCAAGAGCTTGACAGACAGCAGCACCTTGGGCCGGCTGGGAACCAGGCTGACATCCATCAGCTCATATTTTCCCATCGTGTATGCCACGGTGATCACAGACAACCCGGCTGACAGATACCCGAGCGGATAGAAGTCCACGCCATACGTCTGCAAGAAATCCATCGCAGCCATAAATCCCAGAAGCAGCGCGCCGAAGGTGTATTTGAGCTGCAATGAGACAGATCCCGGCGAACCCACGCTGGCTCGGTAGCCTTGATACAGGCGGTACAAGCTCATGGCGGCGCCCGCCGCCAGGTAGAGGACGAACACCGGGTGAAGAATCCCTGCCTTGGGATATCGCCCCCAATAATAGATATAGTAGCCGTCCACCAAGAGATCACTGAACGAAAGGAGCCAGAACCCGGTGCTGAGAGCATAGCCCCAGATGAGAAGTCGATCCTTGTGCGCCGCTTTCAAGAGACATTGCGTAAAGTGGTACGCCAAGACCGGAATGTAGACGACACCGGCATAGATCACGCGCTCCCAAAAGAGCGCCTCCTGCCCGTCTTTCGCGGAGAACAACATAAAACAACCGACAAGCCACAGGCAGGCAGCTCCGCACAGCGCCGCGAACGTAACGTTGGCGGCGGTGCGCACGCCGTTGCCGAGCACCCACAGCCCACAAATAAAGAAGAGCGTCCCGGTCAGCAGCGGCGGAACGGAATGCGCGGTCGCCCGATTGCTCAAGACCGCCCCGATCGACGTGGCGACGACAATGATCCCGAGCACAATCGCGTACCCGAGCGCCTTGTTGATGACGAGACTGATTTCCATCAGGCGATACCGGACGATCGCATACGCGATAATCAGGGCACAGACGACGACCATGCCATGGTTTCCATAGGGAAACAGATGTATTCCAATCACCGGAAGGAACGCCGTGCTTCCCCCGCCAAAACCGATAACGGTGGCCACGAGCAGGTAGTTGATCTGGTTGCGCCTTAATCCCGTCGCCGTCCTGCCCTCGATCCACAACTTGGACAGACCATAGGCGACACACCCGAAGAAGAACGCCAAATACAATGGGTACAGAGGTCCCGCTTGCGGATAGAACGCGAATCCCACGGCAGGAGAGACCTGCGCGATCAACCAATTCGTATGCAGTAACGCTATGGCGGAGAACACCGCCCCGGTCAGGTACACAGGCAACATGTGCCGGCGACTGGGGCTATTGAGGAAAGAGTGAACAAAGTCGAGGAACAGGACAGGGATCATCGCCGTGCTGCTGTGGAGTATTCCGCTCCAAAACATCCCGGCTGCAGCCGTCGTCGCCAGTGACTGCTGCCAGACACCGAGGGCCCACACACTGACGCTCAGGCACCACAGCGCGAACAGCGTATGAACCGAGTTCTTTCGCCTATGGATATAGAAGATGAAGGCAAGAGTAAGAAAAATGAGGGCGCTGAGAAGATTGGAAATTGCGTACAGATGAATGCCGAATGGGATAGGAGGGGTCACATTCGATACGCGAATCTATCGCCGCATCCTACACCGAGAAACGTGACGTGATAAGCGAGACATTCTTGCCGCATCCAAACAAATTCGTCAACGCATTCGTTATATTACATTGGGGGGTGGATTCACGCGCAATGTTCAAGTCACAATTGGGATCAGGGACCGTATAGTTCAGTGTCGGCGGCACGATCCCCTGAGAAATGGCTAAACAGCTTGTTACGAGTTGGAACGCCCCAATGGCCGCCCAGGGATACCCTGTCATTGATTGTATGGCGGTCACCGGGATTTTACCAGCGCGTTCGCCAAAAACGTCCTTCATGACCCGCGCCTCCGCCCAGTCACACGAGGGCGTCGCAATGCCATACGCCGTGACAAAATCGATATCCCCCGGGGCCAAGCTTGCGTTTTGCAACGCCATGCGCACGGCTCTCGTGGCTTGTGTTCCGTTAGGGTCTGTTCGGCTTAAGCTGAATGCGTCGGAAGTGGTACCGAAGCCTCGGAATTCTCCATATATCGTCGCGTTCCTTTTAAGAGCATGCTGCAGTTCCTCAAAGAGGAGGACCCCCGCCCCTTCTCCCAAGATAGGGCCATCCCGCTCGGCATCGAACGGCCTGGGAGTCCGTGCCGGTATATCATTGAGCGTCGACAGCGCCCCGGCCGCGCACATCGCGCTAAAGACCGTCGGCTCAATCGGATTTTCCGTCCCCCCGACCAATACCACGTCCAACTCACCACGCTGAATGAGGTCCGCAGCAACCCCGAACGCCGTTCCGGCGGAAGCGCAGCCGCTGGAAATGGTATCCGTACGCCCTTTTGCACCTATTTCTATGGAAACCTGGCCCGAAACTGCGTTCGGGTACGTGGCGATCATGGACCGAGGATCAATGTTGCGATATCCCCCGGCCTGGAAGGCGCTGTTTTGCTCAAAGGCCCAGCGCAGCCCGCCGATCGCCGTACCGATGAGCACTCCGACATGCTCGCGGTTTATTTTTTCAAGATTCACCCCACCGTCCGCAAGGCTCAAAATGGCGGCGGCGACGGCCATTTGGGTACACCGATCCATCTGGCGCACCTTGCGCGGACTGATGAATGAGAGAGGATCAAAGCCGTTCACTTCCGCGGCCAATTTAGTCGGCAATTCGCTCACATCGAACCGGGTGACCATCCCGATACCGGAACGACCCTCGATCAGCGCCCGGAGAAACGCCTCCTTTCCGATCCCGATGGGAGAAATGACCCCTAGGCCGGTGATGACCACTCTTCGCCTGGCCAACCGATTTACGGAGATGAGCTTATCGGTCAGAACGATTTGGAATCGATTTGTCGACGCATGAGGGCGATCGGTCTCCGCGCCCTCCGGCTGAACGGCGTCCAATTCCTCCAGGCAGGCGTGAAGTACCTTTCTTTCCACGTCGCCGATGTCCGTGAACATAATGCTCGATTTATATGCAGAACCGCCCGGCTCGTGGACGGCCGTGTTCCGTACGACGCCGGCAAATCCCATCACCGACATGTTCCGATTGAACGACATTTGCAACATGAGCTTGGTGTCGACGGGGAGGAACACCGGCGCCAGGATGCGCAACCCTCCGGCGCTCACATTCAAGCACTCTGCCGTAATCGTATGATCGCCATACTCTAACGTGACCGGAATAAGGAACTCATATCTCTTCATCCGGCGTCTCTGAAAGACGCGGCGTTCCGGCCCGACCGATCCGGCGCTCCGTTGTCGCCGATCCGTTACATTGTCGGTATCCATAGCTGATCCACCGATCAGTAGAGAGTGTACGGCAAATAGGCGCCTGAACCGTCAGCGAGGCTTGGTAAGAGGCACCCGGTCAAGATCTCTTGGCGTGATCCGGACAGAACGAGGAGGCAATTACTTAGGTGATTCCAATGCGAGAACAGAATTGCCCAGGACATACTCGATGAAGAGGTACTCCAAAGTCAAATGAAACTATGGCCCTGCAAGAACACCCTAATAGGTTCCACTCAGCCTATGCCGAAACGGCGGTGCCTGCCCGGCGGCGAAGCCGAACGACCTTTGGAAGGCGGCGGCCAATGGACGCGAAAGCCGACCGCCCGGTCGACCATGCTTGATCTCTACGCTCGGAATACGGCGCCGAACGCGGCCTTTAGGCATCGCTCGTTGGGGCTCTGGTTGCATTCTCCTGACGGCATCCCGCGATATGGCTTCGCACTTCCGACGCATACGTCTTAAACGGGTCCGGCATGGGAAACGGGCCGCCCCCCTGAATTTGAAAGATGGACCAATTGATGATATAGGCGGGGGAATGCGGCCAGCGCTCCCGCAGATTTGTTTCCGGCTCGATGCTCAGCAAATGGCGCACGAGTTCTCCCCGGCCGAACGCCCTCGTATTCCTGGGCGGACTTGACTGGGCCAGTTCCACCATCTTGCCGGTCGTGAGCCGAAAAGCGCGGCCCTCCTCTTCCAGGCCGAAATACAATCCCCGTCGCGGATCGAGATTATGGTATTCGAGGTCGAGACTTTTCAGTACCGGATCATCCCATGACAGGGATTCCTCTTCACGAAAGGTTTCGAGCAGCCAGAGCTTGGAGGCCCAATCCACCCGGCCTACGAGCTTCGTGTAGTCGCCCGGCAAATCCTGAAGAACAGCGGCCCATTCCCTCAAGACCCAATCCGTTTCTTCATCCTGTCCTCGATAATGGACCATAGCCGCTTCCAGAAAGGCGGATTGCACATCGATCGCCGACATGCTCTTGCCGGAATCGAGCATCACGATCCATTGCCGCTCTTGATCGCGCGACACGTCCCGCAGGGTCTCGACCGGTTCGCTGAGGGCCAGCCCCCTCGGCGCATGCCCGTCTTCGATCAGTTGCAACACCAGCCCGGTGGTTCCCATTTTCAGCGCGGTGGCATATTCCGCCATGTTCGAGTCACCGCACAGGAGATGGATGCGGCGATACTCATTTGGATCGGCAAGCGGCTCGTCCCTCGTGTTGACGATCGACCGGTTGTGTTGGACCCACTCAAAGAAGTCATTGACGATGAAGTCCGCGCGCTGAGACAACTGGTACGGGAGATGTGTCCGATCCGGCGCATCACGAAGCCCCGGCCGATGCAGGATCAGGCCGCCGACCTGCACCCATTCGTTCGGGTCGCTCGCGACTCCGACGCGGCCCGCCCCGGTGAAGATCTGGCGCGTGACTAAAAACGATACCAGCGGCGCCAGGCCTCGGCGCGAGAACGGAAACTTCCGCCGCACCAGGTAATTTTCATGGGACCCGAACGTCGCGTCCGTTTCATGATCCACATTGTTCTTGATCAGGAAGCAGTTGTCCGCGAGTCCGAGGTCTTCCAACGCCTGTTGCAGAATGCGGTCCCCCGCCCGATCGGACGCCACGAGATCCACCAGTGTCGCGCATTCCGGTGAAGCGTACTCGAGGTGCCCCATATCGAGGTAAATTCGGCCGGCATTCGTGAGAAATCCTCCGTTCCCAGGCGGTTCATCGTGCCCGCGATGATGGCGATCCAGAACCCCCCGATGCTGCACATGAAAAACGTGATCGCGGAGACGATGCGCCAGGGACGAAGGGGAGTGTTCCGGATGATCGTCGTTGATCAGCAGGCCGTACTCGGTTTCAAGGCCGAAGATCCGATTCAGCATGTCATGCCCCGGGTACCGGCATGAGCTCCGGCGGCAGCAACCCGGCCAACTCGCCGGTATTGAGCACCCGATATTTTGAGGAGCCGGGAACCGCGCGGCTGAGGATGGCACACTCCAGAGACATCTCCGTCCGGGTCGCGCGCAGGTGTTCCAGAAGCCGGGACCGCTCCGGGACGACGGCCGCCGCCGCTGATCCGGTGTCCGCAGCCGACGAACTGTCCTCCAGAAGTCCATGGTCCGGTTCAGCATCCCGCTGGGCGAGCGACCCGACGGCCCAGGCAAGGAGACAACTTGATACAACGTGGGCGAGAGGTGCCTGATACAGATTGCGTTCTTGCTTGAGAACCTTGTGCATCGAAGCCTGCGCCGTTTCCGAAGCGGCCAACACCGCCCAATTGGCCGATTCCTCAAACGTTCCGTCGTAGTTCACCGTGAGAAAAAGATCTCGACCGATTTTTGCCCCCAGCTCGGCTAAAAGAATTTTCACGATGAACGGCGCCTTGTAAATCTCCTCGAAAGCCTGTTTGATCAGAGGAGCTAATCCGTTTTTCATGAGCCTTGAGCCGGTCACGTCGGAAGGGGAACGGTTGAACCCCTCCACATGCGCAAGCTCCAGCAGATTGAATCGAAGTTTTTCCAGATCGGCCGGATGTCCCATTCCGGCAAAGGCGAGCCGATCGTATATCTCATAGAGCTTCGGCGTGCCCCGGCTGAAGGTCACCAGGATTATGCCGTCCGAACAGGAGGCAGCCACCACCGGACTTCCCTTGCGGAATTGTTCGTCCAGATAGTGACGCCGATTGCCGACCGCCTCCACCCACCGATACGGTTCCTCATACATGGCGGACCACCTGCTGTTCGAACAATGCCTTCAAGGTCTCATCCGGAACGGTGGTGACGCCGTCCCGCGTTATCAATTTGACAATCGGATACAGATTCGCGTCGCGATTCACACCTCCGGTGGCCGAATCAAATTCGGCGGCGCTGGTCAAGAGTCGCAAGGTTTGCGCGGTCGCCTCTTCCACGGACTGGGCGTTCAACGGCTTGGGCCCCCATGTGTGAAGATAATGCAGGATGCCCCTGATCACGGACGACCCCGACCCTGACACCGCATACTCCACCCCCTCGAATTCCGCCCCGAGAATATCGTAGAAGAAGATCTTGGCGGTCTCTTGTTCACCATCATAGCCCGCAAAGATCGGGGCCACGGCCCCGGTTCCAGCCAACGCGGCGGCCACATTTTCCTTTAGTAATTTAGACACTGCGCGCAACTTGCCTTCAAAACTCAGCTCCTGGAGTTGCGTCCGCCGATAGTATTTGAACGAATGTTCAAGAACCCGCACCATTTCGTAGGCGGTCGCGGGAACTCCGGCGATCGCCATCACACTGTGCCGGTCGATCTCCAACACCTTGTCCGTCCGGTCGTACATGACCATGTTTCCCGCAGTGGCCCGGCGGTCACCGGCGATAAGCACGCCGTCCTGATACTTCATGGCCAGGATTGTGGTCCCCAGCGTGATGTCCGATCGACGAGCTCCATCCGGCACACCGGCCTCCGCCGCCCCGAATCGATACCCCTGCTCCTTCAATAGTTGGTAAAAATCGCCCTGCATCCCCATGCTGGCACTCCCAGTGCTGTGTGCTGCGTTCTGAGTGCTGAGTTCGGAGTTGTATCTCCGCCTTCCCAGCAACCCGGCACTCAGCACTCAGAACTAAATGGTTACTGTCCCGTTCGCTGCCGATACCGCTCCGCTTGCTTGGGATCGACCTTTCGCATTCGCTTCAGTAGATTATCCTTGTCCGGCGACTCGCTCTCAGGCCGCTTGGGACCGCTTTCTTCCTTCGGGCTTGGAGGACGAGTAATCGGGTCGAACGGCGCTTCTCTGCGTTCCCATGTGATCGGCTGGCTCATGTCAAAGTCCTTTCATGTTATTCCATCGGTCCAGAGCTTCGGACGGAGTTGCGGCCGCGGACAGGATACCGGCAAGGGCCTGCACCTGTTCCGGCTCGAACAGACTGTCCATGTTCAACGTGTGTGAAAAAAGGCCTCCGTTAAACGTCACCCGCTCCCATTGCACGGACTTGATGTGCTCCGAAAAACGCCGGACGCAGAGCCCCCGGATGCCGCCGCGCGTGTCGCTGGGCCCGGCCGTCATCGCGTGGTCAATGTCCTCGTCGGTGGTGATTCTTCTCGTGCGCCCGTCGGCTTCGAGACCTAGAAACAGTCCGCGGCTTGGATCAAGATTGTGATACTCCAGATCCAGACTGGTCAACCACGGATCGTCCCAACCGATCTGTTCCGCTTCAACAAAAGTCTCCAACAACCAACGTTTAGTCACCCAATCCAGCCGTCCAATCAGTTGTGATCGGTCTTCGTCCAAGAGACGCAGGACATCGGCCCATTCGCGCACGATCCATTCGGTCTCACCGCTCAGCGGACCAAGTCGTTGGCCAGCCGCCTCCCAATAGAGCCACTGAATATCAAGAGCCGAGATCGTCCGCCCATCCGCCAAGCGCACGGGTGTCTTCAGCGATGGATCCCGGGAAATGGCCTTGACGGCAGCCACCGGGTTTTCCAATTCCACCGCCGGCGCTTGTCCCAGTGCGATCAGGTCGAGCACGAGCCGCGTGGTCCCCACCTTCAGGGCCGTGGCGTACTCGCACAGATTGGCGTCGCCGATAATCAGATGCAGCCTGCGGTACCGGCGCCGATCGGCATGCGGCTCATCCCGCGTATTGAGAATGGGCCGGTTATGCATCGTATCGACGCTCATCCGGCTTTCCATGAAATCGGCCCGCTGTGACAATTGGTACAGACCGCGCTGCAAGCCTGTCTCCTGCGCTTCAACACCCAGCTTTCCTGCTCCGGCAAACACCTGTCTCGTCACCAAAAAAGGAAGGAGTCCGGATGCCAGCGCCTCGAACGGCACCGACCGCGGGACTAAATAGTTGTCGTGGCAGCCGTAACTATGGCCGTGGAAATCGGTATTGTTCTTATACAACTGGACATAGGCCCCGCCGAGCGCTTCGTTACGCCGCCGCGCCGCTCGGCAGAGCAGTCGTTCCCCCGCCCGATCGTGCGCCACCAGATCGCGCAACGTGCGGCATTCGGGGGTCGAATATTCCGGATGAGTGTGATCGTTGTAGAAGCGCGCGCCGTTGGGGAGGACCAGATCGCTCTTCATCTCATGGAACGAGAATGGGCGGTGCGCGTCCACTTCGGCGAACTGCTCTTCCTCCTTATCTTGCTGGAGTCCGCTCACACGGAATCCGCGAGCGTCCTCATGCGGATCTTCACCGCCGTAGTCCCATCGCCGCTCGAATGAGGCCGTCAGATGGGCACGGACCAGCTCCATCGACTCGACGACCGGATCGACCGCATCGAGGTCGCGGCGCGTAATGCCGTATTCCGTTTCGAGACCGAAGAGGGACATGTGAATCACGTGCTTCTCAGATGATCTGTCCGAGCAGTCGCTCTTCCGTCTGCCGTCCGCGCCGAAACGACGAAATTCCGACGACCTGTTCCGGATGGTGGTCCAGCAGTTTCAGCCATTCCTCGGCCGCGTCGTCCGGAGGCAGCACTTCACCTTCGCGGTATTCCTCATTGATCGCCTCGAAGAGATCATCCGCCGTGATCCCGGACTCGGAAGCGCCCTGCAGCGCTCGCTCGATCGCCCGTTCTTTTGCGCGACGCACGATCGCCGCGAGAATCGCGCCGCTGACCATATCCGCCCGGTACAAAATCTTCGTGTGGCCGTTGCGCAAGCGGACGGCCAGCAACCGGTTCGCATCGTGTCGCAGAAACAGCCGGCCGATCACCTCTTCAATCAACCCATCACGGACGGAGGTCTCATTCGCCTCCTGTCCCACGCCCAGTGGAGCCCCGTAGGGGAGATCCGCCGTCAAATACACTTTGAGGATTTCGGCGGCTCCCTCCCGGTCCGGACGAGCGACCTTGATCTTCCGATCAATACGCCCGGGACGCAAGACGGCCGGATCGATCAAATCAGGACGATTCGATGCCAGAATAATGACCACATCCCGCAGGGACTCAATCCCGTCCATCTCGGCACAGAACATCGGCACCAACGTGTTATTGATATTGAACGACCGCATCGACCGCCTGGTGCCGAGGATGGATTCCGCCTCATCGATAAAAATAAACGGCAAGGCTCCTTCTTCGCGTCTCGTCCGGGCCTGGGCGAAGAGATCGCGCACGATCCGTTCCGATTCTCCCAGCCACATATTCAGTATCTCGGGTCCCTTCACATGCAGAAAAGCGCCGGTCGAGACGGCTCGTCTCCCGGCACCATCGGTTCCCGCGCCCGCTGCTTCTTGGCCGACTACTTTGGAGAGGTTCGCGGCGGCGGCTTGCCCAATTAGAGTCTTGCCGCAACCGGGTGGACCATAGAGCAGAAACCCTTTGGGTTGCGTAAACTGATAGCGTTTGAAGGTCTCCCCGTGCAGCAACGGATACTCGATAGCTTTCCGGATCGCCTCTATGGCGGCCTTCTGTCCGCCGATTTGCGCCCAGGTCACGGTGGGCACTTCATCGAGCAGATGCATGCGGGCCTTACGATCCTCGCATTTTTCAATCGCGATTCGATGCGTCGGATCAATCCTGATCTCATCTCCTGGTTTCAGCTCCACGGCGGCCAGATCGCTCGAGCGGGGCAAGATCATTGCCTGGCGACCCATGTCCTGCTCGAATCGCACCCGCCCATCCGGCAATGCTTCGGCCACTTTGAGGACGGGCCCACTTCGGTCGTAGCCGAGTGTCTTGATCAGGGCAAACGCCTCGTTTACCAGAATCTGGGTCCCGGTCTTCAGAGCCTCGGCCGGCACTCGAGGATCGATATTCGTGTAATACTCCGCGCCGCCGACGACAATGCGCGCAAGCCCCTCCGCGGGCACTTCGAGCAACATACCGACGCGGTTGGCAGGCGCGGTCAGCTTCGTCACCACATCCTGTAACTTCTTGAATTCCGCATCACGTTGTTGACTGGCGACGGACTGGGTCAGCACCAGATGCCGCAGTTTGTACACCAACTTCCGTCTGGGATCCTCGTCGGAAAACGCCGCCAGACATTCGTCGATGAGTTCCAGCGGATCCGGCTGGGCCGGAGAGACTTCCTTGCGGGGCTGCGTGCCGTCACGGCGCGGTGCGCCGTCCGCATCGTGGTCCTGCTGCTGCGATTGTCCTCGAGGATCACCCATGTCGTTCTCCTTCACGGCCTCTTAATTTCAATTCGATTTGGTGATCTTAACACAGGCCAACGGTCGCCTGCTGCATCGGCCTGCCGGCGGCGTCCTCAGTTCACCGCCTGCAACGTCACACGGACCTGGTGTCGCCGATTGCCTCGCAGATACTCCACCGTCACTTCATCCCCGACCTTATGCTTCTCCATGACGTCCATCAAATCATCGACTGTCTGAATCGGCTTGCCTTCCACCGCCACGATGATGTCGCCGAGATGAATGCGCCCCATCGCCGTTTCACGCGCGCCGCGCAGGCCGGCCTTTTCTGCCGGGCTGCCTCGGCCGACTTTCCCGATAATGATCCCTTGGACGCCCCATCGTCGCGCCATGGCATCCGGGATCAATGACACGCCAAGACCCGGTCGGATGAGTTTTCCATGTTTGATCAGCTCAGGCACAATTCTCGATACCGTATCCACCGGTACAGCGAATCCGATGCCTGCAAAGGCGCCGCTGGGACTGACGATTTGCGTGTTGATGCCGATGACTCGACCTTTACCGTCCAACAAGGGTCCGCCTGAATTGCCTGGATTGATGGCGGCATCGGTCTGAATCACTCCTTCGATGGTGCGATTCGTCATGGAGCGGATCGTGCGCCCCAATGCGCTCACGACTCCGGTGGTCAAGGTATGGTCCAATCCAAAGGGATTCCCAATGGCCATGACCTTCTGTCCCACCCGCAGCGTTTGTGACGTCCCGATGGTCACCGGCTCTAAGGCGCTCTCCGGAGCCTGGATCCGAAGGACGGCCAGGTCATGATCCGGGTCCGCTCCGATCACGGTGGCCTTATATTCGTTTCGATCTGCCAACGTAACGGTGATGGCATCCGCTTGGTACACGACATGAAAGTTGGTGACGATATGGCCCTGTTTATCCCACACGAAGCCGGTACCGGACCCTTGCGGCACCTCCAGGACGTTGAACGACCATGGATCGCGTTGCATGGCCGTATTCGCAATGAAGGCCACTGAGCGGGTCGCCTTCTCGAATACGGAGATCGTCGCCTGCTCCTCAGAGGAAAGATCGGCCAGCCCCGGCGCAGACAGCCGAACGGGCGACTCCGGGCTATCGCTTGAGGCGGCATCGGCCGCCACGTTGTAGTAATAGAACGACCGGCTTCCAAACGGAGCCGTCAACAAAAGGAAGGCCAGACTTCCGAGGATCACCGGCGCGATGGGGCATGGGTTGCCGTGCATGTTTCGCCCCATGGCTCCGTTCGTGGTCCTATTCGCCGAGGATCTGAATCACGAGTTCCCGTGTCCGCGGGCGAGTGTCAAAATCGAGAATGACGACTTGTTGCCAGGTCCCCAGTGTCATCGTCCCGTCGGTAAAGGGAATCGTCAACGACTGGCCTTGCAATTGGCCGCGCAGGTGGCTGTGTCCGTTGTCCTCTCCGGCATTCCGCCGGTTGTGCTGCCACCCGGGATCGGCCGGAATGAGCCGCTCCCACACGTCCTTCGTGTCGGCTCGGATGCCGGGTTCGTCTTCAATAATTAGGACGGAGGCGGTGGTATGTTTCACAAAAACCGTCAGAATGCCGGCACGGAAGTTCGTCGACGTCAGCGCTTGCCGCACCCGTTCACTGATGTTCTCGAAATGGGTATCCCCTTTCATCGCCACGCGCAGAGGAATACTCGCAACCGCCATGCATCACCTCTTGGGGAGGAACTGCCGGAGCCACACTCGTTCACGCCGAGAGAGAGGAACACCTCGCGCCTCCAGCAGAATCCGATCGAATTCTCCTTCCGCCGCAAGACCTTGCAAAGCGTCCACCACGACACGGCTGAGCAGACCGTCCCGCTGGAGTTTATCCAGGTAAGCGAAGGCGTCGGGCAAGCTTTCTTTGACGCGGGCATAGTAATCGCGGCCACGCCGTTGATTGCTGTAGGCTTCGAACTGTTCGCAGGCGACAAGCACTTCGGCCAGTTGCTTCACCCACGGTTTGGCGCGGGCGAGTTTTTCCGGATAGTAGTAATACAACATCACCTGTTTCATCCACGGAGACCAGGTCACTCCTAAGCGGGCCAGACGCGGCTTCACGTGGCGCAAGCGTCGAGCGAGCCGGCGCGCGTAACCCAGACGCATCTCAACCTGCTCACGGGCCCACGCATCCATCACGATGCCGGCCGCTTTCAGACCGTTTCCGTACCGGCTCAAAAACGCCTCGGTTTCCCGTCCGTATGCCGTGCCCGGATGGACGGCACGCCATTCACGGGGCCTGGTCGGGATCCCCCGTTGCTTCGCCCAGGACCAGATCCGCCCAAACAATCGGCGGTCCAAACCGGCTCGACCCAGATCGTGCAGCAGACAGGCGATTTGATAGCGCTCGGTGATTTTCCGCGCATGGCCGAGCCGCTGCGCGACCGCCGCACACATCCGCGCGGTCCGCAGCGCGTGCGGCACATCGTATCCCCGTATGACTCGATTCCGGTGCCGCGGATCGGGCATATCATAGAGCCGAAGAAGCTGCCTGGCGAATGATCGGGGGATGAGCAGAGGAGCCCGCCGAGCGGAAGCATGTGCCATGAATGATGAAGAAACGTTTGCTAAAGTCGCGATCGGACAACGATCAGGATATAGTCGGTAAAAACGGACTGTCAAGGCAATGCGCGGGAATCTCGCGGTTCGCTGGGGAGTCTGCTATTCTGGAATCCTCATTGCCTCGACACAGGGGGACACGTCCATGCAGGCACAGGGGCTAGGCATCCGACATGTCGCGACGCTTTTCTTCACAACCTGCTGGTTCGTGCCCTCGGGTGGAGCAGCAGCGTCATTGGATCAACTGTCGGACTTGACCGGCAAGGCGACTCCGATCGTCACGTTGAAAGGCCGGGACAACTTTACCAGCGAATACCGGTACGACGTCAGCGTGCGAAACAACAGCGGAGACCCGTTAATCGCCGATTCGCTCGTGCTTGTCCTCGATAAGGTGACGAATCTTGCCGGCGAAGAACGCGAGTCGCTGAAAAACGAGTCCTTCCTCCAACGGTTCGAGGTGCTGGATCAGGATGGGGAAACGGCCGACGGGAAACCATACTTCCGAGTTCCGACCGGCAGCAGTCCGGACTTGGCTCCCCACAGCGACAGCCGCGCGGCGACGGTCCGCCTCCGCAATAGAGATTATGTGGCGGTATTTACCCCGTCCTTTCGCGTGCTGGGATTGAGACGGCCGCCTCCCAAGGCGAAACCAGCGGAACCTTCTCCGCAAATGACCGAGAATACGCACACGATCGAAAAGTTGTTGCAGCTCCTGATTAAAAAGGGCGTCATCACCGACGAAGAAGCCAAGAGCATGAGACGGCCATGAGCCGTTCCATGAAGAGCCCCGTTTGCAGAGCCTGTTCCGGCCAATGGCCCCCGAGAAATCATTACATTGCGGATTGCGGTCACACGAAAGCCTACCTTCACGACGATCAGTTCTTTACCGGGTGGACGCTGCCGGTGCTCAAACGACATGCCACGGAACTGTTCCATTTGTCTCCTGAAGAACGCACGCGCCTGATCGAGGAAGTGTCCCAGGTGGCGAGTCATCTGGCGGATGAGTTGCGTCCGGTTAAGATCAACTATGAATTGCTGGGCAACCAATTGCCGCACATTCATTGGCATCTGATTCCCAGGCTCGTGGACGATCCGGCTCCGCTGGAGCCTGTATGGCGTGTTCCTCATGAACCCCGCTCGCTTTCCGAACGAGCACGCGACGAGATGATCTCTCGGCTCCGTAGACGGCTCATCAGTCTCGGCCTTCCATAAGCATTTAATCGATCGAGTGACTATAGAGGCAGCGATATCGCGCTCGGCACCCCACTCTATGAATCAAACCAACTCCCCATCCTCTCTCCTACGGCGCCCAAGGCGCTTGGCGGTCTCACTGCTTTGGGTGGTGTCGCTGTATATGCTGGGGACGCTTTCCATCCTGATCTTCTCGGCCGGTGTCTATGTGAGGGCGGTCGGCGATCACGGCGCCTGGCTGATCATGGCGAGTTGGTCGTTACTGACCCTCTATGCCGTCGTCGGGGTGGCGGCAGGTGTGGCGGGAGGCGTCCTGTCCGCCGCGCACCGCTCATTGGACATGATCGAATCGGCGCTTCATGCCGGATTGAGCCGCTTGCCTGCATTGACACAGGCCGAACGCGAATCATTCTCAGTCGACGAAGCACGTGTGCACTATGCGAGCCTTGTCGACCGCATGCTCAATCAAACTGTGGGATACGTGTCTCTACCCCGCTGGTTGGATGGGACAATTCGGTCCTGGGTCCAAGACGCCATCGTCACTGATTTCATCGCCTTGTGTCGGCAGCGCGGCATGACACGCATTCCGCCGCAGGAATTTCGCAATTGGCTGTTGGCCCAGGGTGCAACGCTTGCACTCTCGCCGGTCCACGACCAGATTTCACTGTGGCAGTATGCGCTCTTCGGCCTCATCGCATTGCTTGCAGGGGGAGCCTTACTGCTGTCGTATGTCGCCGGCTGATCTGCTTCCGATACCCCTGTGGTCCCGCCCAGCCCTGAACAGCTCTCCATAGGATAGACAGTCAAGTTTTCAATATGATCTATGATATATATGCAGGGATAAACATGAGCTTTCCACGTGTATCGGATCGTCCATGCCGAGTTTTTTATCGTCGATAACCTGTTGCAGTCTCATCCTATCGTGCGTGCTGGTCCCGACCGCCTCTCCCGCGGAAGAATCTAGTCCTTTAATCCCACCGGAAAGTGGAGTCACGGAAGAGCGTCTCCCCGGGGAACTCAGGCCCACGCAAGAACCGGAGCCGGCGCCGGAAGAACAGCCGGAGCCACGCGAAGAAGCTGATCCTGTTGCCTCTCGTGCTGTGTCAGAGGGGACACCCCCTCCGAACCGTATGACCGATATCGGCCGCCTGAGGGCGGCGCTTCACATGGAAGTCGATGCAAGCGAGGCCCGTTTGCAATTGGCCGACCTGCTGTTTCAAATCGGCGATTCAGACGCGGCGATCGACGAGTACCGGACGCTGCTGCGGTTCCATCCGGATACGGCTCTCGGACACCTGGGGTTGGGAATCGCGCTCATGGCCAAGCAGGACTGGCGAACCGCCATGGGGGAATTGCAAGAGGCAGCGCGGCTGGATCCAACGTTGGTGCAAGCCCATTTCAGCATGGGGACGATCCACTATACCAGGGGGAGCCCGCTGGCGGCAGCGAAGGCCTATCGAGAAGCGCTACGGCTTAAGCCGGACTTCGCGGAAGCCCATTACCGCTTGGGACTCGTGCTGAAGATGGCGGGGCAGGATAAGGAGGCGGCCCAGGCGTTCGAATCGGCGGCGCTGCGCGGGATCGCCAAGGCTCAGTTCTTTCTCGGCAACGCGTACAAATCCGGGCGGGGGGTAGAAAAGAGCCAGGTCATGGCCATCACCTGGTGGTCTCGCGCATTTGAGCAGGGCTTGCCCGAGGCCGCGCAAGCCTTGGCGCAACTTCGCCGGCTCGCCGCCGCCCGCCAGGCCACGCCGACCAAACAAGCCAAAGCGGCGGCCGAAGCCTTCCAAGAGTTTTGCGATCAACTCTGGCTGGATTTTCCCGACCTCGAGCGCGAGCGTCCCGATGACACCGTGGGGGTAATGTTGCTCAAGCATGGACGAACGGGCGAAGCGCTGCCGGTCTTGCTGCGCGAGGCCTACGCGCTCAATGAACGTGCACATGCGGAACTCGTCCGGCTCTATGAGAACGGATTGGATGGGCAATTGCCCAAGCACGGCGCATGGATTCTCATGTATCTTGAATCGACCGCCGCGGACGGCGCACGTCCGTCCCGCGCGGCACTGGCACGGATTTATGGCCTGGGGTTGGGCGTGACCCAGGATATGGCAAAGGCCAAAGCCTTCCTTAAAGGCTTGCCGAAAGACGAAGCCAAGGCTCTGCTCGACGACATCACGGCGGTCGCTCCTCAATCGTGAATTAACCATCGACTATGACGCTGCCTGGTCGCCTTTTTTTTACGCACCGGTGGGTCCAAGCCGCCGTCATGTCCCTCGCGGCCGTCTCTCTGGCCTGGTCCCTCTGGGCACTGGCGCCTGCTGCTTTCACCACCATGGAGCGCGGCTGGTACGACACCTGGCTGAGGGCGCGGCGGCCACTGCAAGCCAGTTCGCGTCTGCTGCTGGGGGTCAGAGATCAGCAGAGTGAGCAGGTGTTCGGCAGCGGACAGTGGGATCGCGCTGTGATCGCCCGATTCGTGTCGGCTGTGCAGGAGGCAGGCGCCGCCGCAATCGGGATCGATGTTCCCGTGAATAGCCCCAGCCCACCGACACAAGGGGGGGCGGCAAGCGATGCGTTGTTGCTCGAAGCGGTTCGCTCGGCCGGCTCCGTTGTGTACCCTGACGCGCTGTCGCTCGAAACCCCGACGGCGATCCCGTTGCCTTCTCAAGATGTCGCGCAACCTGAAGATATCGTGCAGCCGCGCTCCGGTCATATGTTGGTGACCGCGGATCGTGACCGCGTAGTGCGGCGCATTCCATTGTTTGTAGAAGCGCAGAACCGGGCGGTTCCTGCGTTCGCGCTACAACTTGCTGCCACCTTCGAGCAAGCACACCCGCCGGAGCTTCGCATCCCGTCGGATCCGGACGGGAATCTGCTTGTTAATTTTGTGGGACAGGGTTCGCTTCAAGGCTTTGAGCACGTGAGCTTGGCGGAGCTGTGGGAATCTCTTGAGCACAACGCCGGTGATCAATGGGAAAAGCGAATCAAAGGCAACGTCGTGGTGCTGCTGGTTCAGCCGGGTGCAAACGGAGGCCATCCGTCACCGTTCGGCCCCGACCTCTCAGGGGGGCTGATGCAGGTCCATGCCTTGGATACGATCCTGTCGCGGCGGTGGATTCACCAAGTAGCCACATTCCCGCAATTCATTATCGCGACGCTCTTGTGCCTGGGGGTGGGTTTGGCGCTGCTCACTCGGAAAGCGCCTCACGGTCTCGCCGTGGCGATCGCCGGACTCGTCATGTATGCCGCCATTGTGCTTGCCACGCTCGCCTTCGCCCAGTGGGTCTTACCGCTGACGATTCCGGTCACCGCCGGAGCCTTGATGATTCTCGGCGC
The DNA here is from genome assembly GCA_035250505.1 of Nitrospiraceae bacterium. Classification (GTDB taxonomy): domain Bacteria; phylum Nitrospirota; class Nitrospiria; order Nitrospirales; family Nitrospiraceae; genus DASSBQ01. Next base: position 21,489 of record DATFFC010000129.1, read on the forward strand.
GACCATGCTGGAACAGATTCTCTCGGCGCGAAGAATCGCATTCGTCGAAGCGGACATGCTGCGCATTCAACAGGAACTGGTCTCCGTCCGAGAAGCGCTCGTCTGTCGTGAGAATGCGGTGGATGCGCTCGAAGAGGACCTGGCCGCCGCGCGGCTTACCGCGACGTCATCGGCGAGTCGGCAACAGGAGTTGATTCAGGCAACAGATGAACTACGCCTGAGCATGACGGAAGCCCGGCGGCTCGAGGACGCCGCCCGCCGGCGCGTCGAAGAGCTGGAACGCGAGCTGAATGCAGCACGTACTGCCGCCGCCGTTGAGGTCCCGCTAGGCGATCTAGAACAGGAGCAGTTGCGGCATGAATGTGAAGAACTTGGGATTATCACGCGGCATCCGAGCCTCCTGGGGATGTTTCGCGATCTGAAGAAGGTCGCGCGCTCCGGCGTGACCGTGCTGATCACCGGAGAACCGGGCACCGGGAAGGAACTTTTCGCACGCGCCGTTCATCGCTTGAGCCGCAGGGCGACCAAGCCGTTCATCGCGGTGAACATGGCGGCGATCTCACCCGAGCTCTTCGAGAGCGAACTGTTCGGACATACCCGAGGCAGCTTCACCGGCGCCCTGGCGGATCGAAAGGGATATTTTGAGCTGGCGCACCAAGGAACCATTTTCCTCGATGAGATCGGAGACCTTCGCCTGGACCATCAAAGCAAACTGCTGCGAGTCCTACAGGACCGGACATTCTATCGGGTGGGAGCGACCAATTCTACGACGGTCGACGTGCGGATCGTCGCCGCCACGAACAAAGATCTCCAGCGCGGGGTCTCAGAAGGGTGGTTTCGGGAAGATTTGTATTTTCGGCTGAAGGGACTGGTGTTGCACTTGCCTCCCTTGCGAGACCGTACAGAAGACATTCCAGCGTTGGCACAGGCCTGCCTCCAGGAAGTATCACGGCAGATACTTCGAAGTCCGATCGAGCTGTCTGAGAACGCCCTCGCCGTCATGATCCAACAACCCTGGAAGGGCAATGTCCGAGAACTCCGTCACTGCCTGGAACGAGCGGCCGCCCTTTGCGACGGGCGCATTATCGGACCCGCTGATCTTCGACTTGAGGAGCCTTCCTTGCCGAGCACTCCGACCACTGGGAGTGAGCCGGAAGAACTACCGGATTCGGCCGGCGACGCCGCTGTGCTGAATCTCCTTCGCCGGCATACCTTTGATATGCAAGCCACCGCGAAGGCGCTCGGATGGGATCGCAGCACGGTCACTCAGCGTCTCAAGGGTCTGTGTTTTCAGGCCCTCGTCGAGTCAGGCGGAGACCAGAGTAAAGCTGCGGCGGCGCTGGCCGGAGATCCGGCGCTGCTGCGGAGAGCCGAACTCAAGCTCATGGATTATTACGGTCACCTCATGGGAACGATTGAACCGTTTGCCACCGCGGAAGACGCGCTGCTCGACTGCAAACGGCGATTCAAGAACCTGCCGGACCGGCATTTCAAGTCGCTGGAGGTGCTGGTGCGGAAGCACTTTGAGGAGAAGGCAGGCAAAGTAGCCACTTCGATCAAAGGGTAATAGTTCTTCTATCCTCGCACTCTACTCGGCCTCTCACGTCACTCAACGATCGGAACGCCGCACGCCCTTGCCGACGATCTGCACGGGCTTGCGTATGGATGCGGGGCTGTCCCCGCATGGCATGTGAGGACCCGCATGAACCTTCAAAACTCTCCCGCCACTCGCACCTGCTAACCCATTGTTCTTCCTTCTTCTTGTCATCCATTCATTGACGGTTTTTCGTGGTCTTCACCTTGCTCTCTGCGGCAAGCGTGGCTGCGGACGGCGGGAAGGGAGGTGAAGATTGGCAAGCCACGCCGCTCAGGCAACCCAGCTTCCCTCGAACTATCAATCGTGAACCACATGAACCATAGGCCGGACCGGCCGGCCTACAGAAGAAGGAGAAAGGACCATGCAGAAAGCACCCACAGCATCCGTGACCTCGGGGCAAGTGTCCCCGACGATTATCGGGCCGGATAAAGATTCGAAAGAGATCTATCTCGTCGGCGGGTTGGTCTTGTTCCTTGCGCTAGTCGTCGCTGGCTTTTGGTACTACTCCCAGTCGGATGAGGCTTCTCCCGGCAATCGTTCGACAGAGACGTTCAACGGCGCCCAAGTGTCACAGGTCATCAAGCATCAGGGGGATCCAGCGGTGCCGGCGGGTACTTCGCCATCCGCTATCCAGGTTGAAGCAGTCCCGGTCGCGACCCGAACCTCCGATATCCTGCATGACGATATTTTTTTCGAAATCAGCCGCAAAGGATTGACCGACGACGGGAAAGCGGCCTTGATCCGCCATGCGGAGTTTCTCAAGAGCGAACCGGATTGGGGCGTCCTCTTGCAAGGCTACACAGATCAACAGGGCTCCATGAGCTACAACCGAGTCCTGGGGCTCAAGCGGGCGGAAACAGTCAAACAGCACCTCATGACCCTCGGCGTTCCTGAAAGAGCCATTCGCACCGTCAGCCTCGGCGAGGAGGGCGCCTTGTGCATCGACACCAGTGATACCTGCCGGCGTATGAATCGCCGGGTCCATTTGGAATTGCGCAAAGTGGGCCAGGAACATATGGTTCTGCCTGCCGTCATCACGACCGGCCCAACTCCTGTCACCGACGATACTGAACCCGTGATTCATCCCGATTCGGTGCCGGACGAGGTCTCGGGAGACGGGAACAGCCTGCTCGAGTCTGCGACGTCGTTATCGGAATCGGACACGACGATCGAACCGGACGAGACGACCCCGCCGGCCTCACCCCAGTAAGACTGTCCGAAACCCGCGGGAGGCCATTCAAGCCTCCCGCGGGATCAACCGCGTACTCTATTCACCTGACATTGAACAAGAGGGGTCTCTATGTCCGACAATTATCTCCGGCCGCGTTCCGACTGTCCTGGAACGCCGGTCGGCCTTCACATGCTCTGCAGATTTCTCGCCGTTGTCTGGCTCTTCACCATCTTGCCGGACCCCCAGCCTGCTCAATCGGCTGCAGCACCCCGCGGCGACAGGCCTGCCACCATGGCCATACGGGAGGCGACGACTGGGACGCTCCTTCTGAGAACCGCCCAACCCGGTCGATTTGTTCCGGCTCCTACATTGAACACCGACGTCCATATCACCGTCACCGGCATCATCGCCCGCGCAACCGTCAAGCAGGAGTTCGTCAACCCGAGCCGCGAACCAGATAATTGGATGGAAGGCGTCTATGTGTTTCCTCTTCCGGAAACGGCCGCCGTCGATCACCTCCGTATGACAATCGGCGAACGGATCATCGAGGGTCACATCAAGGAACGAACCGAAGCCAAGCAGATCTACGAGCAGGCGAAACAGAAAGGGATCCGGACGAGTCTGGTCGAGCAGGAACGGCCCAACATATTTACCACGTCGCTGGCCAACATCGGCCCGGGAGACCACATCACGGTAGAAATCGAATACCAGGAGACCATTCGGTATGACCAGAATCGGTTCAGTCTCCGGTTTCCGACGGTGGTCGGCCCGCGTTACATCCCCGGCGTTCCCGACTTGGTCGAGCATGGGCAATCCAATATCGCCGGACACGGTTGGTCGTTCGACACCGATCGCGTGCCCGACGCCTCTCGAATCACCCCACCGGTTCGACATCCTCGTGAGGGCCCGGTCAATCCCATCCATTTGACACTCGATCTTGTGCCCGGCTTTGCCGTCGGCCACATTGCATCGGACTCACATCCAATTCTCGTCATTCCAGGCGACGACAACCGCCATCACATTGCGTTGCGCGCGGAATCGGTCCCGTCCGATCGCGATTTTGAACTTTCGTGGGAGCCGGCCGACAGCACACATCCAATCGCCGCATCGTATGCCGAACGAACGGCCGGCGCCGGTTATGCGCTTCTCATGCTCACGCCGCCGGCGGCCGCGCTTGCCGACAACATTGCTGTCCCGCGGGAAGTGATTTACGTGATCGACACATCGGGCTCCATGGCGGGCACGTCGCTCGCCCAGGCCAAGGCCGCCCTGCACGCAGCCCTTACCCATCTCCGTGCTTCCGATCGTTTCAACATCATCCAGTTCAACAGCGTGACGCATCGTTTGTTTGATCAGGCACAACCGGTCACGACGCGCACCATGCAACAGGCCGTCCGTTACGTGGACGGTTTGACGGCTCGCGGAGGCACGGAGATGCTGCCGGCGCTTCGTCTGGCGCTTGACGGAGTCGAGCATCACGATCGCCTGAGACAAGTTGTGTTCCTTACCGACGGACAGATCGGCAACGAAGAGGAGTTGTTCCAGACCATTCACCAGCGGCTCGGCGACAGCCGATTGTTTACCGTCGGCATCGGGTCCGCACCGAATAGTCACTTCATGCGGAAGGCGGCGGAGACCGGCCATGGCTCCTTCACCTACATCGGCAGGCCGCAACACGTCAAAGAGAAGATGGAAGCCCTCTTTCAGAAATTGGAACGACCGGTCTTGACGCATCTTCAGGTGGTGGGACTCAACCCCAACAGCCCCGCCGAATTATTTCCATTCCCCTTACCCGACTTGTATGCGGGAGAACCCATTTCGATCGTTCTCAAAGCCGAGCGGTTGCCCCACCAGTTGACGATCACCGGCATGGTCGGGCGGACACAGTGGCGATCGCAGCTCTCACTCACCGATGCCGATGCACGAAGCGGGATCTCAGTACATTGGGCCCGGCAAAAGATTGCTGCCCTCATGGACGGCCGGATCACGGGTCGAGACCAGGAATCCGTCCGTCACGCGATCGTTGATGTGGCGCTTGCCCATCATCTGGTGAGTAACCATACGAGCCTGGTGGCGGTAGATGTGACGCCTGGCCGTTCTCCGGAGCGTCGACTGCAATCTCGCGCGCTCGAGATCAACTTGCCCGCCGGCCAGCAGTATGAAGCCATCTTTGGTCTGCCGAAGACCGCCACGGGCGGCCCGATGCATCTCCTGGTCGGCATGGGAAGTCTGGCAATCGCCTTGGTGCTGTGGGTTCTGAGACGACAACTCGCATGACGCACACGCGGCGCCGCAAATGGCTGACGAGCATACTCTTGCCGTGGTTGGCCATCGGGTTCTGGCAGTCCGGAGAAGGAATGTGGATCTATGCCAAGGCGAGGCTTGCTCAATTCCTCCTTGAGAAAGCCTGGCGGCGCGCCGTTGCCGGCGAGCAGACGCCGAAGGCATGGCCTTGGGCCGATACATGGCCGGTTGCTCGGCTCAAGAATGGGCGCCTAGGCGTGGATCTCATTGTGCTGGCCGACGCCGGCGGCCATGCGCTGGCATTCGGTCCGGCGCATGTCACCGGAACCGCGCTGCCGAACACGCGCGGTACGACCGTGATAACGGGCCACCGCGATACGCATTTCGCATTCTTGCGCAAGCTGGGGCCCGGCGATGCCCTATCAATCGATCTGCCGGACGGACGCACGTCCCGCTATATCGTGCGTGAGACCGCGGTCATCGACAGTAGTACCGGGGTCCTTGCGTCGGACGCCATCCCACGCCTGGCGCTGGTGACCTGCTATCCGTTCCACACCATGGCGCCGGGAAGCTCATGGCGGTTTGTGGTTATGGCCGACCAATGGCTAGACAAGAACTCGTCATAGCCCTCCCTTGGACGTACGACTAGGGGTCTGCCGAGTTTGGCAGCTCCCATCGATACGTATATGAATACCCATTCAGCGCTCGGAATCGTCCTGCTCGGTGTGCCGGGCCACGTTCCATCTGCGAAGGCTTTATTCGGCGGTCTTCAGGACCAGATATGAGGTCTACCATGATGCTCTATGATCACCCCTATTCGACACTCGTCGGACGAATTCTCTTGGGTGCGATTTTTCTTCTCTCGGAGATCAATAAGATCGCCGATCCGGGAGGGACGCAAGGCCACATGGTTGCAATGGGAATGACCTGGGGCACCACGTTGTTTTACCTGGGCGCAATCATTATTGAGGTCGGCGGGGGATTATCGCTCTGGCTGGGCTATTGGACCCGAGTCGGCGCGGCCTTGTTGATCGGCTTCATGATCCCGACGACGTTGATCTTTCACACCAACTTTGCCGATGCCAATCAAATGATCCACTTCATGAAGAATCTCGCCATGACCGGCGGACTGCTCTATCTCGCGACCTATGGCCCCGGGCCCATGAGCCTTGACCGGCGCATGTCGGGAGAGATCGGAATGGGCTTTCATGAGGACACAGTCCGGATGCGCCGCAGAGCGAGCGCGTGAGCCACATTCAACTCGCTTTTAGGAACCGGTTCTCGCTATTATCGGCTGGCAGGTTCGTGCATCTCCGAACATCGAATCATAGAAAAGGAGGATTCCCAATGCGCCACGCTCCCGCATCCATGCTGGCTTTCGTCCTAGCCGTCTTCTGTACCACAGCGCTCAGTGTGTCGGTGACTGCCGAGGAGATGAAAAAAACCGCTCCGGCTCTCAAAACCGCGGCCGGTTCCAAAGCAGAGACTCATAATACCGAAGGCATCGAACATTACAATAAGCAGCACTGGGACGTGGCCAAGAAACACTTCATGGAGGCAGTCAAGACCGACCCTTCGTCAGCCGAAGCCCATTATAATCTGGCGTTGGCGCTGGACAAATCGGGGGACCATAAGACCGCGATTGACCATTTCCACAAGGCCAAAGACCTTGGAAAAGATAACCCGGAGATCCAGCAATCCGAGATTCTCCAGGCGCATCTGAAAAAGCACTAGCAACCGGGCATATCAGCCGCAAACCAACACGAAGAGCAGACGATGAAATTACAAGGCAAGGTCGCGGTCATCACAGGAAGCGGGCAGGGGATCGGCCGCGCCATTGCCTTACGCTTCGCGCAAGAGGGTGCGAAGGTCGTGATCAACTATCCATATAGCCCCGCTCGAGCCATGCAAGTGTTGCATGAAATCGACCCGTCGTCGCAGCAGGCCGTGACCATTCAGGCGGACGTGACGATTCTGGAAGATACGCGGCGGCTCATCCAAGGCGCGCTCGATCATTTTGGACAGCTCGATATCGTCGTCAATAATGCAGGGATCGAGCGCAAGGCGCCCTTCTGGGAAGTGACCGAATCAGATTACGACGCGGTGATGGATGTCAATGTGAAAGGCTTGTTCTTCGTCTCACAGGCGGCGGCAAAACATTGGATCGACGCGAAACGCTCCGGCAGGATCATTAACATCAGCTCGGTGCATGAAGAAATTCCCTTTCCGTGGTTTGCCTCCTATTGCGCCAGTAAGGGGGCGGTCCGCATGCTGACGCGGGATCTGGCTATTGAGCTGGGGCCCTTCGGGATCACGGTCAACGCCATTGCGCCGGGGGCGATTCGAACCCCGATCAACACCGCGCTCTTGAGTAATGAGGATCAGGTGAGCGCCTTGCTCAGTCAGATTCCACTGGGCCGCCTTGGCCGGGCCGAAGACGTCGCGGGTGTCGCCGCATTTCTCGCCTCGACAGATGCCGACTATGTCACCGGTTCAACCTACTTCGTCGACGGGGGGCTGACCTGGCATTATGAGGAGCAGTCTGGATCAGGCGCCGGCTATCAATCCGCTGCCCCGTCGGCATAAGACCCTCGATTGACAACGATGTCTTCTGGAACTCTTTCTGAGGCTTACGCCTCGTGCAGTGACCATGGCCTATCAACCAATCGAACATTACGGCATCATCGGCAATATGCGGACCACCGCTCTGGTGGGCCGCAACGGAAGCATCGATTGGTTCTGCTTCCCGCATTTTGACTCTCCCAGCGTCTTCGCGGCGATTCTCGACGACGAGAAGGGCGGCAGATTCCGCATCGCCCCTCTGAACGACCATGTCGCACAAAAGCAGTTCTACTGGCCGGACACGAATCTATTGATCACGCGGTTTCTCTCACCGGAAGGCATCGGCGAGATTGAAGATTTCATGCCCGCCGGACCAGGGACCTCTCCCAACTGGCACCATCAGTTGGTCCGCCGGGTCCGGGTCGTCCGCGGCTGCATGACGTTTCAGCTTCAATGTCAGCCGGCCTTCAATTACGCGCGGACGCCGCATAAGACCGAACTGAATCCGTACGGGGCCGGATTCTATACATCGAACTTGAATCTCGGCCTCGCCACAGCGTTACCTCTGAAGCCCGACAGGCGCGGCGTGTCTGCGCAATTTACGCTTCAACAAGGTGAGACGGTGGTTTGCGTGCTACGCGAAATCGGCGCAGGGCACGATTGCGGCTCGATCGTCTCTGAGCAGGAGGCACAGGCCCTGTTCGAATCGACCGTGCACTTCTGGCGCGACTGGCTGTCACATTGCCAGTACAGCGGCCGCTGGCGCGAGATGGTGACCCGCTCGGCCCTCGTGCTGAAACTGATGACGTTCGAACCGACCGGCGCCATCGTCGCCGCGCCGACATGCAGCCTGCCGGAAGAAATCGGCGGCGTGCGCAATTGGGATTACCGGTATACGTGGATCCGGGACTCCGCTTTCACGCTCTATGGACTCCTGCGCATCGGGTTCACCCGGGAAGCAGCGGCGTTCATGGACTGGCTGGATAAGCGGTCACACGAGAAAAGCGATGCACCCGGTCCGCTGCAAATCGTCTATGGCATCGATGGACGCACCGATTTGACCGAACAGGTGCTGGACCACTTGGAGGGCTATCGCGGCTCACGGCCGGTCCGAATTGGAAACGGAGCCTTCAGCCATCTGCAATTGGACATCTATGGCGAACTGCTCGACTCGATCTACCTTTACAACAAATACGGGAGCCCAATTTCATATGAAAGTTGGACGCATGTCCGAGGCCTGCTGAACTGGCTGTGCGACAACTGGAACCAGCCCGATGAGGGGATCTGGGAGGTACGCGGCGGGCGGAGGCATTTTGTCTATTCCCGGCTCATGACTTGGGTCGCGATGGATCGGGGACTCCGCTTGGCGGGAAAACGCTCCTTCCCCGCCGATCACTTGCGCTGGTTGACCGTCCGGGATCAGATCTACGAAGAGATCATGACGAAAGGCTGGAACGATCAGCGACAGGCATTTGTCCAATACTACGGCAGCGATTCGCTCGACGCCTCCAACCTCATTATGCCGCTGGTGTTTTTTATGGCCCCGACCGACCCGCGCATGCTGAAGACGCTCGCGGCGATCAATCGCCCATTGATCGAGGGAGGCCTGGTATCAGACGGATTAGTGTATCGGTACGACACCGCAAAAGGGACCGATGGACTCCACGGCGCAGAGGGCACGTTCAACATGTGCACCTTCTGGCTGGTCGAAGCGTTGACGCGGGCGGGACGGATCGATCGGAAAAGAGTCTATGAGGCGCAACTCCTGTTTGAGCGCATGCTCGGCTACGCCAATCACCTCGGCCTCTATGCCGAAGAAACCGGGCACAGCGGAGAGGCCCTCGGCAACTTCCCCCAAGCCTTCACCCATCTGGCCTTGATCAGCGCGGCATTCAATCTCGACCGCGCCCTCGACAACAAACTGTAGGCATTCAGTCAGTGGTCCGCGGCGGCGGTGGTGGGGTTACCCGACTGCCGCCGCGCCAGGCCGCTTGACAACGGTCCACTTATTATGATATTGAGAAACAACATCAACTAAGAGCGCCTGCAGAGGCCCGAGGAATTCGATTCCCAGAGCCCACGGTCGATCCGATCGTGGGCTCTTCTTTTTGTGGGCTTCACAGCAAAGGATGGAGTCATGAGTTCTCACACATCCCTTCAGGCACCGTTAAAACGGTTTTCCATCGTTCCTAATGCCTCTCACGGTCAAGGCAACCAATCACATCGTTACGACATGCGGAGGCCCGACCGACGCCCTTTTGCGACATTGAGTCCAAGAATGCTGACCTTGGTCCACTCGGGCTCAGCGGCGGGGCAAGCCTCGTCTCTCACCGAACGGATTCAGACCTTCATCAGCGGCAACATGAGAAACCGCACGACGCTTAAAGAGCTTGCGCGTTTTCTTGGCTATTCGGAAAAGTACAGCTCCGAGTTCTTTCAGCTTCAGATGGGAACGCCCTTCTCACAGTATCTGAAGCAACTGCGTATCACACAAGCCAAGCACATGCTGAGCTGCAATGCGGTCTCCGTGACACATGTCGCTGAGGCCCTCGGCTTCAGCGATTCGTTTGCGTTCAGTCACTTCTTCAAGCGAGCCGTGGGGTGCTCTCCGACCGCGTTCCGCAAACAACGGTCCGTTCACGGGTTCTGACGTGGCGCCTGCCGGTGACCGCTCGGCGGACGTATTGGGTTGGATCGCCTCGTTGTTGATTCATGCCTTGACCCTGGGCGCCGCGATCGTGCTTGCAGTGGATTTCTCCTTGATACCCCGACCAAAGCCGTTCCAATGGAAGGTCTCGCTGGTCGCAGCGCCCGACCCTGAAGCGGTTATAAGCGACCGTCCGCTGGTGACGCAGGCGGGCCCCGCACCTTCTTCATTGGAAGCGGATTCTCGAATATCGACATCGGATATCCCAGATCGGGCAGTTCGCCCTGATGTCCAAAAGCTCAACCGCTCGATGCCCGAATCCAAACCCGAAATCAGTACACCATCCTCGAATCTGCACACGGAGCAAGCAGCAATCGCCGACCTTGTGAACGGAGTTCCCCTGATTCAGAGCACAGCTCTTTCGTCTGTTGATCCGGAGCCCGAGACCGACGGCGGAGAATCGGGGGAGTTTTCCGAGACGATCCACGAGCACGATACCGGCTCGGTTCCGCTCGATCCGGCCGGCCTTCCCGTTTCGCACACGGAAGCAACTGAACCCTTGCCTCCGCCGGACGTGGAAACACCCACCGAGTTCCTACCTGTTTCCGAACCGGCGATTCAGGAGCCGGACCGGTTGGCCTACCGTCCCGGACCTCAATTTCGCGACTCAACTGTTTCAAGACCGCTCCATGCCGACTATGGCTGGCTCGCGAACGATATTTTCGCCAAGGTCGAGCAACTCAAGCGATACCCATACCTGGCAAAGAGCAACCGATGGCAGGGAAACGTTCTGTTGCAAGCAGTGATCAGCCATGACGGAGGTGTCAAAGAGATTCAGGTGGTAGAGAGCTCAGGACATGCGATGCTGGACCGGGATGCGGTTGACTTATTGGCGCAAGTATCCCCGATCACGCTCAAGCATCCGCTGGGGCAACCCCATATCGTCGTGCAGATTCCTATCGGGTATCGACTGGAGTAACGGTCCCATGGCGCACGACGACACGTTGTCTTGGGTCTCGGCATTTGCACGACATCATGACGCTTTGCTTCGATTCTTCATCCGCAAACTCGGATGCCGCGACATCGCCGCCGACTGTGCGCAGGAGACGTATGTCCATCTGGTGCGCATGGGTTCCTCGGTCCCCGTCCAGAATCCACGGGCCTTTCTTTTCCGGGTGGCCACGAACCTGGCGATAGACTATTTGCGCAAATCCAGGACGAGAGGAACGGTCTTTAGCATTGACCCGCCGCCCGAGGATGCGCCGAGCACGGCCCCCTCCGCTGAAGATGTCATTGAAGCCAAACAGCGCGTCGTCCGATTGGAATCGGCGATCAAAGAGCTTTCGGTCAAATGCAGGACGGCCTTGTTACTCAATCGACTCGAAGGCAAGACTCACGCGGACATCGCCCGAACGCTTGGTGTGTCGGAAAGCATGGTGGCCAAGTATATCGTCCAAGCCCTGAAGCATTGCCGGGCACGGCTGCAGCAAGAGCCGTAAGTCTTCCACGCGTCAGTATTGAAAGCCCCCTTCCATCCGTCTTATAGAATAGAGCCACTTTCGGCGTTCGACGGACAACCAACGCACGGGCGACGGATGCTTGAATTCAACTCACCGAATATCCCAACCGGCTCGCAGAGCCTGGCGGATGAAGCCCTTGTCTGGTTGGTGAAACTTCACTCCGGAGGCGCGTCCGAGGAAGATCGACGCCAATGCCAGGCATGGCGTGAGAAGAGCCCCGCCCATCGTATGGCCTATCAGGAGGCGGAAACCTTATGGCGGGATGTCGGGGCACTTCCACTGCCTTCCGCTTCCATACACAGGATGTCTTCTCCTCCAGTCTTCACCGGACGGGTGCGGTCGCGTTGGAAACCATGGGCGGCAGTCGCCGCTTGTCTCCTATTGGCGGTCGGTGTGGTCTGGACGGAGCGTGATCGACAATGGATCGGAGCCGCCATGGCCGATTACCGGACCGGGATCGGCGAACGGCGACTGGTCACGTTGGAAGACGGCAGCTCGCTCCACTTGAATACCGATACCGCCGTCAATATTGCTTTCTCAGCGGACAGAAGAGACCTGCACTTGCTGAAAGGCGAGGCAGCGTTCACGGTGGCGTCTGATCCGGCGCGGCCGTTTGTCGTAAAGAGCGGAACAGTACTCACTCAAGCGCTCGGGACGGCCTTTGCGATGCGGCGCCATGCAGGTGTGATCACCGTGACCGTCATAGAGCATCAGGTCCAACTCGGCGTCCCTTCCGAAAGTGCACTCCGGGACCTCACGGTGCACGAAGGAGAGCAGGTCCGGTATTCTGCCGACGAAGGATTCAGCCCGGTGCGCCGGATCGATGTCGGAAAGGAAACCGCGTGGCAGCGAGGCAAAGTGATCTTCGACGCGCAACCCTTGGCGGAAGTCGTCGAAGAACTCAATCGTCATCGTCACGGGCACATCATCATTCTGAATCCGGCGTTGCGCGCGCTCAAAGTGACAGGCTTGTTTGAAGTGGCGGAGCCTGACGCCGCGCTCCGCATGATCCAGCATACGATCCCCATTCACCACACGAGCCTATCGTCTTACCTGGTTCTCCTTCACTAATAGACCCGGCCACCCGTTACGAATTACAGGTCCGCTGCCCTCGGCAAACTCATGTCCTTCCCGGTTCCCGCTATGCGATTTTCACGGCGTGCATTTTTCCACTGCAAGATGTTCACCGCTGCCCGTCTTAGCTAGTGGGACTTCGTACCGTCATTCCACTGAGCTTTCCCGTTCGCCGACCATCAACAGGGACGGCTCTCGGCAGAGTATTTCCTGGGGGACCGATGCAGCGACTATGGCATGTCTTCATGACACTCTCCACCTTCGTCATGATCATTCAGATCGAGAACGCTCTCGCCCGAGGTGAACGCGCGCACGGGACGGTGGAGCGCCGTAACACTGTCCGGCTCGTTCAGCTTCCTCCAGCAGATGAAGCTCCCAGAAAAATGGACTTCAATATTCCGCCGCAGCCGCTCGGTTCAGCAGTTACCGCATTCGCCGATCAAGCGAATTACCGGCTCATGGTCCCATCCGAGATGACGGAAGGCAGGACCACCAACGGCCTCAGAGGCCGCCATACGCTGGAAGAGGGCATCAGCCTGCTTCTCGCCGGAACCGGCCTCACGTATCGGCTGACTGAAGCGAGTACGATGACCTTGGAGCGAGTTCCAGTGCCTGTGCAGACACCGTCCGGACCAAATCAAGGCTCTTCGCTACCCGCAGAGAACACCGGCCCCAGAGCTCAGGACGGACAAAAGCCGGTGAAGATTCCTCAGGTCGTGGTGAAGGAATTTCGGGAACATGACTATGCCGTCGACGACGCGTCGACGGCGACCCGCATTCCCGCGCCCATTCATGATACGCCGCGGTCGGTCGAGGTGGTGACGAGGCAAGTGATCGACGATCAAAAAGTCATCCGATTCAGCGACGCACTCCGGAACGTGAGCGGGACGTTTCAATCCAGCACGCAGGGCGGCCAAGGCGGGACCTTCATGATCCGTGGATTCGCGTCAGATCTCAATGTGTTCAAGAACGGCTTTCGTGACGATAGTACGTTCAGTTCTCGGGTCCCACGCGACATCATCAATATCGAGAGAATCGAGGTAGTGAAAGGGCCGCCCTCCTATCTCTTCGGCCGCTCCGATCCAGGCGGCGTGATCAATCAGATCACGAAGGCCCCTCTCAGGAATCCGTACTATTCCGGCGAGATGATCATCGGCAGCTACGGCCTCTATCGGCCGACGATGGACATCGGCGGACCGCTTAACGACAGCAAGACCCTGACCTATCGATTCAATGGCATGTACGAATCGGCCGAGAGCTATCGAGACAGCGTGAAATCGGAACGTTTCTTCCTGACCCCGACGTTCGGATGGGATCTTGGGTCGCGGACGACCTTCCGATTCGAAGGCGAATACCTGTACGACAAGTCTCCCATCGATCGAGGACTCGTGGCATTCGGCAACGGCGTTGCGCCGATTCCCATTAGCCGATTCCTAGGGGACCCGACCAGACGAGGCGAGACTCAGCAGGGCAAGGCGACGTTGACCCTCTTGCATCAGTTCAACGACATGTTTCGATGGCGCACCGCGTTTCGGGCGGCAGTGACCAAGAGCGGCTATTCCAGTCTGGAATCGAATGTTCTCGACGAAACCACAGGAATCCTCACACTGCAGCGTTTTGAAATCCCGACGACCGTTCAAAGCCATTATTTGCAGAATGAGTTGCACGGCTCATTCGCGACAGGGCCGATCAAGCATCGAACGCTCCTGGGCGTCGAACTGGGACGAGAGGTCTCATCGGCACAGGCATTTGGTGATTTCGGTGGATTGGGAAGCTTTATCAATATCTTCAACCCGGCCGATCGCTTGTTTGTGGACGGGGCTCTCTCAAAGTTTGACGACAGCAAGCAAACCAACAACATCCTGGGCGCGTACTTCGGCGACCAGATCGATCTACTCGAGAACCTGCATATGCACGCCGGCGGACGGTTCGATCTGTTCGAGCAAAATATCACCAATCGGCCTAACGATCTGACGCCGGACGGAAGCGAGGACAGTCAAACTAATACCGCCTTCAGTCCGTCTATCGGAATAACCTACCAACCTTGGAAGCCCATCGCACTCTATGCCAACTACACGGAATCCTTTGCACCGCAAACCGCCGGATCGAGGAGTATCACCGGACAACTCTTTGATCCGGAACGCGGCAAGGCCTGGGAAGGCGGCATCAAATTCCAAGCCTTTGAAGACAGGCTGCGATCAACCATCGCGGTGTTCGACATCAGAAAGAAAAATGTATTGACGGCTGATCCTGCCAACGGGTTCTTTTTCTCCGTCGCGACGGGCGAACAACGCAGCAAGGGCATCGAATTCGATATTGCCGGCAAGATATTACCGGGATGGGACATCATTGCCAATTACGCCTATATCGATGCGCGCGTGACACAAGATGTGCTGTTCCTGACCGGAAGTCGTGTACCCAACTCGGCACTGCACCAGGGAAGCTTATGGACGACCTATTTCTTCCAGGAAGGCGTGGTGAAGGGCTTTGGAGCCGGCATCGGCATGTTCGCCCAAGGCAAGCGGAATGGAATCTTCCAATGTCAGGATCCGGCCAATTGCCAGGCGCCGTTCGAGTTAGCAGGCTTTGTCCGGCTGGATGCCGCACTATATTATCGTAAGCAAGAAGCGTTTAAGCGCACCAACCTGCTGGCTGCAGTGAATTTCACCAACCTTCTCGATCAGC